>CAJTJA010000010.1 GCA_910576845.1 uncultured Oscillibacter sp. | reverse complement strand
CCCTTCTCCGGGGTGAATTTGACAGCGTTTCCCAGCAGATTGATCAGCACCTGATTCAGCCGCACACTGTCGCAGTACACGTTTTCCGAAAGTATCTCCCGGGCAGCTACACGGAACTGCTGCTCCTTCGCCGCAACTTGGGGCTGCATAATATTAACGATGCTGTCCATTATCTCCCTCAGTGACACCGGCTCCACATTCAGCGTCATTTTGCCGCTTTCGATCTTGGATATATCCAGCACGTCGTTGATCAGCCCGAGTAAATGCTTGCTGGACAGCGCAATCTTACCCAAATAATTCCGAACCTGCTCTGGGTTGTCTGTATTGTCCAGAGCCAAAGATGTCATACCGATAATGGCGTTCATGGGAGTGCGGATATCATGGCTCATGCTGGATAGGAATTCCTGTTTTGCCGAGTTGGCCTGTTCCGCCTCTTTCCGCGCCTGCTCTGCGGCTTTCCGAGCTGAGTCCATCTCCGCGTTCATGCGCTTCAGTTCCGATACCTGGTCTTTGAACAGCTTTAGGTACCGGAAAAATATGTAGAGGAGCATGGCGACCACCGCAAGGGAGGCGGCATAAACAATAATGAGCCAGCGGCCTCCCATGCCTGAAATGGCATTATCCAGCCTTTCAAAGGGGAGGACCGTTATCAGATACCACTCGCAGTAGGGGAGATTGGTGCAGTATATATGGCGGCGCGATCCGCCGCTTTTCATGATAGTAGAGTAATCTTCGTTGGCCTCCATGGCAGCCTTCAGCTGTTCAATGCAGGGATCCGCCTCTATATCCTGGCTGCTAAAGATACTGTTAAGCCTGTCAAAATAGTTTTCGTGGGTATCACCCTCGTTCCCGACAACGTAGCTGCCGTCTTTCCGGATTACAAAGGAATAGCTCAGCGACTTATCCGAATCCAGGAACAAAACTTCACCCATATATTTGGTGGAGAGTCCCACCACAATCGCAAGGCTGCCGCTGCCGTCGGACATAGGATATTCACAGGGAACGCCGAACAAAATCACGCCGTCGCCATTGCTGTCGGCGGCAGAGGCCGCTTTGCGCTCCCCGTTCCGCAAGCTCTCCAAAAAGGGCTCCGGGTGGTTGAGCTCCACAGGATCGCCAAAAATCATCTCAATTTCTCCGTCGAGAGAATACAGGGCAGCGCACAAAAAATGCCTTGCCCTTGCGCCGTATTCGATCTCTTCCCTCGTTCCGTAACCGGAATTTCCATCCCCCGCTGCAATATGCGCAATGGACTCCGCCATAGTCAAGCGGAGCTCAATAATCGTCTCAAAGTGCAGCGACACCTGTTCGTTCATTCCAGCCATATAGGAGATGCCAATCTCTTCAATCGTATTCTCGCTCATATTATGAATGGATGTTCCCAGAAAGGCAAACACGAAAACCGTTAAACAAATGATTGTTACTATGCCGATTTTCAAGGACTGCGGCAAAGCTTTGTTTTTCATATCCTTTCCATCTCCGCAATTTTTCATAATTTGTGTCATCTGTGCGCAGGCGCTGTCTTACCGGCCCCTCAGCCTGTCCATAACCTGGAACATTCTGCGGACATCCACCGGCTTTGCCAAATGTTCATTCATCCCCGCATCCTTTGCCAGCGCAATATCCTCTTCAAACGCGTTTGCCGACAGCGCTATGATGGGCACTGCTTCCGCATCTGTGCGCTTCAGGCCGCGAATCACCCGGGCCGCCTCATATCCGCTCATCACCGGCATCATCAAATCCATGAGTATGCAGTCAAATGTTCCCGGGGCAGATGCTTCAAAGGCATCCACAGCGGCTTTTCCATTGTTTGCGGTCACAACCTCCGCACCTGCGTCCCGCAGCATGAACTCCACAATTTCACAGTTAATTTCATTATCTTCCACCAAAAGAACGTGCATCCCGGCCACATCACCCTGTGCGCCCCGTTCTTCTTCCTCAGAACGCGCTTCCCACGCCTGATCCACCTGAATGGGCAGAGTAATTTGGACCACACTCCCCTTGCCGGCCCGGCTGTCTATCTCGACCGTCCCCTTCATCTGGTCCACCAGCTTCTTTACAATGGACATGCCAAGCCCGGCGCCGTTATAGTTGGTCCTTGCGTCCTGATGCTCCTGGGTAAAGAGTTCAAAAATATGATTTTTAAACTCTTCTCCAATGCCGATTCCAGTATCTTTCACAACAAAACGGCAGCTTGCAGTCCCATTGCGGAAGGCGGTCTCCTCCGCCCGGACTAATACGGAGCCGTTGGGCCGGTTATATTTGAGGGCGTTATCGATGACACTCATCAAAATCTGCTTTAGCTGAAGCGGATTTCCAATCGCCCTGCTGTGCCGCAGGCCGGATGTTTCCAGCTCCAGCAGAACAGCCCGTTCCTCCGCCAGAGGGGATAATATCGTGATACAGTCGTCCAGCACGGAGCAAAGGTCAAAGGGCTCCTTCACCACGGCTGGCCTCCCGCTCTCCAGGTTGCTTACCAGAAGAACATCGTTTACCAAGGACAGCAGATGCTCTGTTGACACACGGATTTTTCTCCGGCACTCTCTCTGCCGATCCGGGTCATCTTGACTTTTCTCCAGAATGGCCAGCATCCCCAAAATTCCGTTAATGGGCGTGCGGAGGTCGTGGGACATGTGAGAAAGAAATTCGCTTTTTGCCGAGTTTGCCCGCCTCACCCGTTCCAGGAGCTCCATGATAGACTGTTCCTGTTTCTTCCTGGTCACCATGGTCTCTGTGATGTCCTGATGGTATCCGTTCAGACAGGCGCCCGGCTTTTTGAATGTCCTGTCCGGCACACCGCCGCAGCGGACATAAATTTTTCCCAGCGCCGGATGATTCCAGGGATAGATCACCTCGGACCGTCCAGCCTTCAATATTTCCCGTACCGCCTCCTGAACCATCCCCACATAATCCGGCTCAATGCGTTCAAACCAGTGCTGGTAACACTCCTCCGGTCCAATGTCATCCGGCACGCCCAAAAGAATCCGCATGGTTCGATCCGCATACATCCTGGGCTGGCAGCCATCCTCCAGTTCAATGGTCCATATGCCGGTTCTGGCGCCCTCCAGAATATCCTCCATACTCTGTCTCCCCTCCAGAAAGCTCCGCTTTTTAAGCTCCCGGAACAAATTACGCCGCTTCAGGGAGGACACAATAAAATATGCCGCCGTCTGGAGCATATTCGACGCATATTCCAGCGACTTCACAGGGGGATTATCCACACCGTAAAAGCCAATGATCTGTTTCCCGTCGTACAGGGGAACCACCACAAGGGAATGGATGCCCTGCCGCTTCAGGTTCTCGTACTGAAGCGAATCTGACTCCCGAATATCTTCCACGTTTTTAATGACAATATGTCCGTCAACGCTGAAATTCTGATACCATCTGGCGCACACCTCCGGAGGGACATTTTGAAGGTTCTCCTGTTCCGGCTCCACCCCATCTGCTACCCACTCATAGGTGTTGTCGTCGCCGCCGGACTTGTTCTGCTCAAATATGTACGTCCGCTCCCCGTTTAGAGCTTTTCCCAGATGCTCCAGCAGCACTCCAAGCGACTGATCCGGAGTCTCCTCCAGCAAAGCGACGCGAAGCCCCTCGTTAATAATAGCCTCCAGATTCTGAACGCTTCGCATACCGCTGTGCTGCTCATGGGCCTCCGTGATTGGAGCGCCTTCTCCGGCCAGTAAACGTTCCCCCGCATAATTCATATGCCTGCCCTCCGCTTTCTCCTCACAGCTTCGCTTTAAAAGTCAGAAAATCTTTGTCATAATATCATATTTGCCCAATTACGTCAATGATAAGAAACGAAAATCATGTTCAACGATGCCACCGCAGACAAATGCTGTTTGCGGGAAATCGAGCGCACCATCCGGCGGGAGAAACGTCTCAGGGACGCTTACAAGGCCGCCGGATTGACGGAGGATGCGCAAAACGCCAGAATCCGCCTGCGGCGGCTGAACGAGAAATACCGTGAGTTCAGCGCGGCTACGGGCCTGCCGGAGCAGCGGGAGCGGCTGCGGGTCCTGTATGGGGATGAGAAGTCCGCGAAAGCGGCGGCGGTGCTGAAGGTTCAGAGGGATGCGGAAGCTCCTGTCAGAGCCGCTATTCGACGGGGGGATTATCCGCTGATAATCAATCCGGAGAAGCAGGCGCGTCATATGGAAGGAACGGCCTTGCCGGGGCGCAGCGTGATTACAATTTCCATGGAAGAGCTGCAAGAAATTATAGATGCGCAGGCTGGGAACGGAAAAATTCTTTTTGTAAATGGGACTTTCAATTGGACAAATCAAGAAATTGTGAGTGCTGGTAAGAAAATAGGCTATACAATCAATAAAAATGGCGATATAATTAAAACAGACAGCATAAAAATACATTTCAGCAAAACGGGTGTTCATGCAGTTCCATTTTCCGGGAGGTGGAAAAAGTGAAGATCAACGATCCAGATTTTTATTTTCACAAAAAGATCAGAGTATACTCACCAAATGGAATTATAACCGCAGGGGAACTGTACGGCTATGATTATGACTATGATGATAATGGAAAAGAATTTCTGGAATTTGACATAGAGCGGGATGACGGTTTTTTGATTAGCTTCACCGAGGAAGAAATCGAGCGAATCGAAATAATAGGAGAAGAAAATGGTTGAAATCAGAGAAGCCGAAAAAAAAGAGGAGCAGTGGTACTGCTGCCCCAGCTGCAACAAGAAACTGTTTCCCATGTGGGATAATACCCGCATTGAACACATGCCATACCGCTGCAAGGCATGCAAGCACGATATCGAAGTGAATGTTTTTCCAAGCAGAGTAAACAATTTGAGAACGATGATTTGAGAGCCAAGAGCCTGTGAGCCAAGAGCCGACAGCAAACCGGAGTTTCCGGAAGCTGTCGGTTCTTTTTTGATTGCCGCGAGGCGTTAAACCAAGGCCGCCGGGCCGTAAACGAGAAGGAGAAGCTATGAGCGAGAGCACACAGAATCAGCAGACCAATAACCCGGCGGCAGCGCCGGAGACCGGGCCTGAGAAAACCTTCACCCAGGCGGAGGTGGATTCCATGATTGGAAAAACAGATTGCAAAAATGAACTTTTGAGCGGCGGAACGGAAATTTCGTTCCGCCGCATGCTCTGCGGCAATCAACTTCCCAGACGGCAGAAACACTCAGGACATCTCCGATACCGCAACAAATACATTGGAAATTTCATACCACGCCGCAAAATCCACACTGCCCGTCTGGGGCAGATGAAAAATTTTCTGGAACTCCATAACCGCCGCCTGAGTGGCCGGGCCATAGATTCCGTCTGCCGGAG
This sequence comes from uncultured Oscillibacter sp., assembly GCA_910576845.1. Taxonomy (GTDB): domain Bacteria; phylum Bacillota; class Clostridia; order Oscillospirales; family Oscillospiraceae; genus Oscillibacter. The sequence goes on along the minus strand of CAJTJA010000010.1, from coordinate 48,167 downwards.
TTTTCGGTATAGCAGGGAAATTCTCCGCTATGCGGTTCAGTTGCGTCTGAATGGTCCGCACGGCTTCCCCTTCACTGCCAAGGCTGAGCACCTCGCCGCCATAGGAAAGAGGCACACCCTCCACCTTTTCGGCACTCTTCAGATAAATTTCCGCTCCATAGTATTTTCGTAAAATATTCATGGCCTCCCAGCCCTGTTCTGCCAAAGCCTGGGATCCCCACTGGCTCAGGCCCTCGCACTGAGTCCTCCGGCCGTCGCAATACTGCGTAAAGAGAGGCTGGGCAATTCCCTCTCTGGTGACATAAGTAGTGAAAAGATCGTCCACTATCACACTGATCTCCTCAAAAATCGTCCGTCCGTGGGAATAGGACTGATCAAAAGCCGTAGAATTGGTGACGGTGAAATTGTAACCTTTTCCCCGATACCACTCAGTATAGACCCGGTTGAGCGTGAAGGAAAGGATGGCCAGAACATTGGCCTTGATGGCCTCTGTCCGCCAAGTGGAATAAATCTCGCTGCACGCCACATTTTTGATATAGTCCTTGAAAGGCACCCAGTAATTCTGGGCAGATGTATCTTCAGGACGTCCGGCATGCACCACTATGAACTCCGGAATTACCGGTTCCGGCAGCACCACCAGGCCCTCGGGTTCCGGCAGGGGCTTGACTTCTTCCTCCGGGGGTCTGGAAGAGGGTTCTCCCCAGAGGGCATGGGGAGCCAGCAGAATGTTTCGAACATTAAAGCCGCCCGCACTGGCTGCCGGCATCGCCGCCCGCTGGATAGACCGGCCTGCTGGCAGCAGTTCTACGCCGCCGATGTGAAGAGTTTGATAGCCCTCGGCGGAGACGGTAACGTTATAAACGGCGTAAGGCCGCTGTTCCGGCGTACTTTCTACTACGGACAGTTCCATAGGCGGCGCTGGCAGCTCGACAAACGGCGTCTGGCCGGAGGAATCTGTAGTCAGTTCTTCCAGGACACTGCCATTGGCCGGGTCGGTAACCCGGACCCTGGCGCCCGGAACAGGCTGGGGGGATTCCCCCGCGGTTACAAATATTTGCAGATCGCCTTTGTCCAGATAAGTTGGATTCATAAGGGCGCTCCTCCTTTCCGTATACTATTCTATGCGGTCGGGGTTGATTGGCCCCTTCCAGAGAGCCTGCTGCCGTGAGAGCGGGCGTGACGCTGCCGGCAGTCCCTCCTATTTTCCGTGCTGAAAATTTTTTCAGCACCCCGGCAGTCCGCAAACCTTTCTTTCGAATCCGGCAAGAATTTGCCTGGAAATCCGCATGCCTGGCTTATGGAAACAGGCCGCAGCATCCCGAAGGAGGTCCATATGGAGTACATCGTCAAATACACCGGGGATATTCTCTCCCTGGGCTATCCCACAGAACTGTTGGATGCCCAATTTGCCATCATGGAGCTGGGAGATCAGGACCCAAACCGTCTGCTTGAATATCGCCAGATAACCAGCTTTGAACCGTCCCGCCGCATCAGCAGCCTGGCAAGCCGGAGAGGCTCCATGGACCAGCGGAGCATGGAGGCCGCCTGTATTCCGCCTGTTTGGCGAGAGCATGGCCTCACAGGACAAGGAGTGCTGATTGGCTTTGTGGACTCAGGAATTGATTTGAACCACCCGGAATTTCTGGGTGAAGACGGCCGCAGCCGGATTATCGCCCTCTGGGACATGACGGCTCAGGGCACGCCGCCGGAGGGGTTCCGTTACGGAGCGGCCTACACCGAGTCGGAAATTGCCAGCGGGCAGGTTTCCTCTTCCGACCACAGCGGCCACGGCACCGCCGTTGCTGCAATTGCCGCCGGGCAGAGCGGCGTGGCATTTGGAGCATCCATTGCCATGGTAAAGCTTCCAAGCGCCGAGACCACCGATATCATGCGGGCCATAAAATTTCTGCTGGATCAGGCGGAGGCCCGTGGAATGCCCTGCGTGGTAAATCTCAGCTACGGCACCAGCTGCGGTTCCCACTGGGGGCAAACACTGTTCGAGTCCTATGTTGACCAGTCAGCTCAGCGCGGTCGGAGCGTGGTGGTCTGCGCCGCCGGAAATGAGGGCTCCGGCGCACACCATTTCTCCGGCCGCTTGACAGAAAACGCCGTTTTGGACGCGGAGTTTACCGTATCCACCCAGAGGGAACAAATCTGTCTTTCCCTATGGAAGAATTTTATTGACGAAGCTGCCTTTGAGCTGGTGCTTCCCAATGGCCGGACCACCGGTCTTCTAACAGAAGGGACCCGGATGCTGCGGTTTGGTTCCATCCGAATATCGGTATTTTATGGCGCACCTACTCACTATACCGTTTCTCAGGAAGTGCTGTTTTTATTGGATGCCCCGCCGGGGGGGCTGGACGGATTGTGGAAGCTTCGCTGCTACGGCGGGAAAATTGCCGATGGGCGTTTCAATGTATGGCTTCCTACAATGGAAGAGGTCACTGACCGCACCGCTTTTCTCCAGCCCACGCCGGATTTGACGATCACCCTTCCAGCTACGGCCATGTATCCCATTTCAGTAGGAGGCTTCCGTCCTGAGACGGAAACCGTCAGTCCTTTTTCCGGGCGGGGAATTCAGGACTGTGCAGGCCGGACTCTTTTGGACATGACGGCCCCGGCAGAGGGCGTCCGGTCCGCAAAGGCCGGAGGCGGCTACGACACCTTTACCGGCACCAGCATGGCTGCGCCTTTTGTTTCCGGCTCGGCGGCGCTGATGATGGAGTGGGGTGTGGTCCGCGGAAACGACCGTCTTCTCTACAACCAGCGCGTAAAGGCGTTTTTATGCAAAGGGTGCCTGCGAAGTCCCTTTTTGACATACCCAAATGCCCAGTGGGGCTACGGGCGTCTGAATCTCTGCGGGGCTATGAACGCGTTGATTAATTATTTGGAAAGGGGACTTTGAATATGCGGCTTTCACCTGAGGCGCTGGAGTTCATTCACGCGCCTGACACCGTGGATTTCGTCACCCGGGCTACGGATGCGTTCTTTGATTATGCTCACAATTCCGATGATATCGTAGTAGGTCAGATGCTCTCCGGACGTTATGTGCTGGGCTACGTCAAGGCGGAAAACTTCTACAAGCTGGGAGAGGCTCTGGGAGCGGCCTTTGTCAGCTCCGCCTCCGTGGTGCTGGGACTGCTGGACCGTCCCGCTCTGGAAGCCGCCGGAGTCTCCCAGGTCCACAGCCAGCCTTATCTAAATTTAAAGGGCCGGGGCGTGCTGGTGGGCTTCCTGGACACCGGCATCGACTATACCCAGGACGTATTCCGCTATGAGGACGGCAGCAGCAAAATTCAGTACATCTACGATCAAACCGCTGAAGGCCCCCCGCCTTCCGGTTTCCTTCTGGGCCGGGAATACAGCAAGGCAGACATCGATGCGGCTCTCGCCTCCGGCAATCCCTACGGCCTTGTCCCCGAACAGGATGAGAGCGGCCACGGCACTTTCCTGGCTTCTGTTGCCGCCGGACGTCAGACGGAAGATTTCACAGGCGCGGCTCCGGACGCAGAAATCATCGCCGTGAAGCTGAAAAAAGCCCGGCCCTTTTATCGGGAAAAATACTGTGTTCCAGAGGATCAGGAATACGCATACGAGTCCAGCGCCGTGATGCTGGGCATAGAATATATCCTGAAAAAAGCCCGGGAACTGGGGCGCCCCGTGGCCATCTGCATCGGCTTAGGCACAAATGCCGGAAGCCATGACGGCTCCAGCGTTTTTGAAGAGTATCTGGGAAACGTCTCCATTCAAAAAGGGGTCTGCCTCTGCACGGCGGCAGGGAATGAGGCCGAAGCCCGGCACCACACCGGAGGCGTTCTCCAACCGGGAGAGAAACCGGGACAGATTGATTTAAAAGTTGGAGATAACGCCGGGAACATATATCTGGCCATCTGGAATACGGTGGCAGACCGGTTGTCCATCTCGGTGCGGTCTCCCTCCGGAGAGCTGGTGGGCCGGGTACCCGCCCGGCCAGGAATAGCCCCTGCCGCCGATGTGAAACTGGTTTTAGAAGCGGCTCGGGTACAAATTGAATATCATTTTCCCGTGGAGGGCAGCGGAGGGCAGCTCTCGATTATTCGCATTTTAGGAGCAACGCCGGGTGTATGGACCATCCAGCTCCATGGGGATGTACTGCTCAACGGGCAATACCATGTATGGCTTCCCATTACAGGTTTTGTTTCGCCGTCTGTGGAGTTTTTATCCGCCTCTCCGGACTACACCATCACCAGTCCCGCCACCGCTGTAGGAGTCATCTGCTGCGGGGCCTACGACAGCGCCGGGAAAAGCCTCTACGCCAAATCTTCCCGGGGTCCTGCCTGGGGAGGACGGGTACTGCCGGACCTGGTGGCCCCAGGCGTAGGCGTGCGGGGACTTTACCCCTACGGCCCGGGACTTATGAGCGGCACCAGCGCCGCAGCGGCGGTTCTGGCCGGCATCTGTGCGCTGCTGCTCCAGTGGGGAATTCGGGAGGGAAACGACCCGTCTATGGGAACTTATCAAATCCGTGCCTACCTCATACGAGGATGTTTGAGGCGGCCTGATATGGAATATCCCAATAATCAGTGGGGATATGGCTCCGTTCAGCTTATGCAGAGTTTTCATCTGATGCGCGAATTATAATCAGCACAGTTGAAAAGAATCCAAAGAATTCTTTTCAGTGCGGCGCTGTTCTAGAACGCTGTAAGCCGCATCAGCGGCTTTCTGTGCTTGCCTTCATAGGAAGCGCATAGGCGCTCTGCGCCCATGCGGACATTTGGTCCGTTGGTTGAAAAAACATTTCCCTCTTTTCAATTACGTTGACTATAACACGGGAAAAGATTTGAGCCCTCTGCTTCCTCCATCATGACAGAGCCGGAGCAATTGCCTTTTGAAAACCAACCATATGGGCTGCGGTTTCTGCTTTTAAAAAACAAGAAAGGGATTCCGGAAAAACCGGAATCCCTTTCTTTATGCCGTTGGCCCAGCTCAATACGCTGCCCGCCTTGAGCCAGTTACTTCACGTTTTTCATAACCAACGCCGTCAATGCGAAGAGGCCGATGGCATTTGGTATGACCATCAGATTATTGAACATGTCAGACAGCTCCCATACCAAGTCATTGGAAGCCAGCGTTCCTAGGAAAACAAACACCAGAGCGACCAGCGTATATACAACCGTGGATTTCTTGCCAAAGAGATATATCATGTTAATCTTGCCGAACAAGTTCCATCCCAGGATGGTGGAGAAGGCAAAGAAGAACAGGCAGATGGCAACGAACATTGCACCCACATTCTCCCCGAAGACCATTCCGAAAGCGGTCTGCGCCAAATTGGCTTTTCCAATCGTTTCCGTCACCGCACCGGTATAGCCGCCCGCGAGAGGTCCGCCGGCAGTGTAAAGGGTGGAAATAATAACCAAGGCATTGAGGGTCAGCACCACAAAGGTGTCAATGAAGACGCCGATCATGGCTACGACGCCCTGATCATGGGGCTGCGCCACATTGGCCAGCGCATGGGCATGAGGCGTGGAGCCCATACCGGCCTCGTTGGAAAACAGGCCCCGTTTCGCCCCCTGACTCAAGGCAATTTTCAGCGCCGCGCCAAAACCGCCGCCCAGGATTGCCTGGGGCTGGAAAGCGTATTTAAAAATCATGGCAATAGTCGCGGGGACATACCGGATACGCATGGCCAATACCACCAAGCCGCCCAGGATAAACAGTGCAGCCATAACGGGAACAACTTTCTCCGTGACGGAGGCCAGCCGCTGTACGCCGCCCAGGAAAATCGCGCCGCAGATAATCACCAGCACAACGCCTACAATCCAGGAGGGAACACCGAAAGCAGTATTAAAGGTGGAACCGATGGAGTTGGATTGGACCATGCAGCCGAAAAAGCCCAGGGCCAAAATAATTGCGATGGAAAAGAAGCCTGCCAGGAATTTGCCGAAACCGCCCTTAAAGGCAGTGGTGATGTAGTACACGGGACCGCCCTGAATGTTGCCGTCTTTGTCCTTAATCCGGGTCTCCTGCGCCAGCACAGCCTCAGAGTAAATGGTGGCCATGCCGAAGAACGCAATGATCCACATCCAGAAAATGGCCCCAGGACCGCCGGTGAGAATTGCGCCGGAAGCACCTACGATATTGCCAGTACCCACTTGGGCCGCAATCGCCGTAGCAAGTGCCTGAAAAGAACTCATTCCGCTGGCGTGCCTGTCTCCAGCCAGGGTCAGGTTCCCAAAAACCTTACGCATGCCCTCGCCAAAGCAGCGAATTTGGACGAAGCGGGTCTTGATTGAAAACCACAGGCCCACAGCGATGAGCAGAAATACCAGGATGTAATCGGACAGGTACGCGTTGACAGTTTGAACGATGGGCAGGAGCGTTTCTTGAATTTGTTGCAGCATGTCGTTTTTTCCTCCTAAAAGTAAAAAAAGGAACGGCAGTCAGCCACTCCAGAAAAGAAAAAAGAAATATGGAAAATACGCAGGCACACCTCCTGCGTCTATCCACTCTGTCCTTTTACCTGAGAGATTCAGCGGCATAAGCCGCCTTGCACCTTCGGTCCCCGTTTCCGGGCTTCTCCAGAGCCACATCCATCCCCGGTCCCTGTCCAACCTTGAACGCCTGAGAGTTTTACTCCTTCGGCAGGCTCACGCCATTTTCCCGGGGGTTTCCTTTGCCGTTATCCAATTGTGGCATAATACTATCACATTTGTCACAGATTGTCAATCATATTGTAAATGGCAGCACGTCCCTCCGTACACCTCATGAAGCAAAAAGTTTCCTCTTTTCTCTTTGGAATATTAAAAGCTGTTTCATTGCCCGCAGACAAATGTTTCTTTTTCCCAAATAAAATCTGCAAAAATCTTTTCTTTTAATGTTAACTCAGCTGAAACAGAGCAGCTCACCCCGCTCCCTTCTATTATGAGGAATTGGGATGCCGCTTATGGACAGCGCCTATATTGGTCTCTATTTCTTTTGGAATTCCTGTAATCTAAGACAGGAAAGCAGCGCACAGCAGTCAACCGCAATGGTACGGTATCGCCGCACGCTGCTTTTCCGCATTACAGCAAGCAAATGTCTAAATCAGGAAGTTAATTAAGGAAGCACCAATTAAATCGCCGCGCAGGAACTGGCAAGTAAATTTTCTGACAGGATTATACGGGGCATTTATTCGGTCCTTAAAAATTTTTAATTGCTTCCGCCACGAAAACACCTCTGTCCCCTGCTGGAACAAACTGCCCGGAAACGCCGCCGCTCTTCCCAAACAGTTCACAAAAGCTTATGGTCCAGCGGCTGCACGTCTTCTTCAAAATAGCGCCAAAATTCTTTTGGGAGTCCATGGTAATCCGCTTGCAGGGCCTGGGGATATGGCTCTCTGGAATTCAATGTGTTCCAAAAGAGAACCGTTTTTCCCTGATTGACTGGCTCCCGTACGGCTTCAAGCATAGCAGCACAGGTTTTTCCTGTATAAGTACCCTCCAGCGCAATCCCATACTTTTCTTTCATAAAGTTGACGGCAGATACGCCTTCCTCTGTAAAGATTGCATAGTCTCCGCCATAGTATTTTTCTTCAATCCTCACATCTTCCGGCTCATATGCAAGAACCGGGAAACTCGGATCCGCATTGCGGAGCAGCGCAGCCGTGCTGTTCATCAGTTCCGCATAATTTTCCGCATTAATGCGGTTTTCACTGTTGACCTTAACGGCTACTACCTTTGTTTTCATTCCCAGCGCATCCAGGCCAATCGTCAGGCCCGCCACAGTGCCCAGCGTTCCAGCAGCGGCATAGATATAATCCGGCTCCGGAAGCAATCCGGCATTTACCTGCTGCCTCAGCTCGAAGGCCGCATTGACAAACCCCACTGTGCCAAGGGGAGAAGATCCACCTACCGGAATCTGATAAACCGGACGGCCGGTTTTCTCCGCGTTTTGCCGCTGCAGCAGCGCCGCCAACGCGTCCATCTCCTCCAGCGTCTCACAGTGATGCATTTGTATTCCATAATACATGCTTTTGAGGAGATTCTTACGCACATATCGGGCATTATGCTGCGTGCGCAGGATAGAAGTGCTCTGCATTCCAACCTTTTTCGCATAAATTCCCGTAGCAAGCGCGTGGTTCGACCCATCGCATCCAAATGTCATCACCTCTCGGATGCCTTGCCGCCGGGCTTCCCCCAACTCAAATTCAAGCTTACGAATTTTATTGCCGCCGTATTCCTCACCGCTTAGATCATCCCGCTTGATATAGACCTGACAAATTCCGGAACATCCGGGCAGCGGTTCTACCGGCGTCGGATAAACGCCGAGGGAGACAAACGGCAGTCCCTTTTGCAATTGCGGGTATGCGTCAAACAGCGGAAGCGTTTTTGACATGGCCCTCACACCTCCCGAAACGCTTATTTTTCCAAACCTTCAAAATATTCATAGACTTCTTGAATCGGAAGAACATCGCAGTATTTGTACTGCAGGTCAAACATAGAAGCCCGATGGGCCATCTCCAGCCGGTCAAACACGCATTCTTCAATGAGCGCCGTTTTGAAGCTCAAGCTGCTTGCGTCGATCGCTGTTGCACGGGCACATCCGCTGGTCGTATTGCCAACGATCAAAACCGTATCCACGCCCTTACTCCGCAAAGAGTTATTCACATTTGTAGAGAAGAACACACTGGGCCCCTGCTTTTCAACGACAGTGTCGCCGGGAATCACTGGCTCCAGCTCAGGGATAATGCCGCAGTCCGGATTGTCAAAAGCAAACACATCGTTTGCAGGACGTCCGGCAAAGCCGTACTCCGGCCGGTAACAATGCTTTGAATAGAGAATGGGAATGTTGTGCGCGCGGGCATAGGGCAGCAGTTTCTGGATATGGCGGATTGCCGCCCAGGCAAAATTCCCGCAGGCATAAGGATACCGATCCTGCTGCTCATAGATAGGACGATCCTCGCCAATCACGGCTTTCTGCATATCGATTACAATAATAGCAGGTTTTGTGCCAAGTCCCCTGCGGGGCTGAAAGGAGGAGGTATTTGCCAGACACTTTTTGTCATGCTCTGTAAGCATGTCTTTCCAAATTTGTTCCATTTTATATTCTCCTTTTCAATTATTACTTTTTCAAGAAGCTGTTTCGCATGAGATACCGGCCAGCCGGCTCCCCGATAATCTCGCCGTTCCGGACTACCATCCGCCCCCGGAGCATAGTGTCCACAGGCCAGCCCTTTAACCGCATCCCCTCAAATACACTAAAATCTGAGTAGGATTTTAAGGCCTCAGCATCCACAACCTTTTCCAGCTCCATATCTACAATGGTCAGATCTGCGTCAGTGCCCGGAAGCAGTTTTCCCTTCTCCGGCAGGTTGAAAATAACGGAGGCATTATACGACGTAACCTCTGCGATCCGCTCTAAGCTGATCTTTCCTTTGTGATATCCCTCGCTTAAAAGGACCGGCAAAATAGTGCCCGTTCCGTGGAAGCCGCAGGCCGCATCCCAAATGCTTCCTGCCTTATCGTTACGGAGGCAGGCACAGTTATCGGAACCGACCGTATCCAAGGTGCCGTCCCGCAAGGCGCTCCAAAGGAGATCGTTGTTCTCTTTCCGGCGCAAAGGCGGATTCACCTTGCCCAATTCACCGCAAGGGGATTCCGTATTCAGCGCCAGATAATGCGGGCAGGTCTCTCCCCATATCCTGACGCCCCTGGCTTTAGCTTCGGCAATTTTTCCGGCGGCCTCCCCGCAGCTGATATGTACGCAGTAAAGAGGACAGCCTGTTTTATCCGCAAAATATGCCAGCCGGGAAATGGTCTCCGCCTCCGCTATTTCAGGACGAACATGATCCCAGGCGGCCAGCCCCATCTCTCCTGCCGCCTTCACCTTCGGTGCAACCGTTTCCACCAGCTCAATATTTTCCGGGTGGAAATTAGCCACCACATGACCGTGATATTTAGCCAGTTCCTGCATGCTCTCATACATAAAGCCATCAGTATAAGGCTCAGGAATACCTGAATCCCGCAGTCCCCTGATATCCACGTCCACGTTTCGCTCGGTGGTAAAGAACTTAAAGGAGCTGACACCCATCTCCTCCACAGCTTGCTTTACACTGTTTTTATGGGCCTGTTTTGTAATAAACAACTGCAATCCATAATCAATGTAAGCGTTCGGCGTGATAACGTCCAACAGTTCCTGGACGGATTCGGGCGCAAAATCCTCCCCAGGGGTCCGGCGGTACTGCAAGCAAGTGGTATATCCTCCAATGGCGGCAGCGGCACTCTCCAGCTTTGTATCTACGCCCATATCCTCATAACAGCCCCAATGGACATGGGGATCGATAAGGCCTGGGAAGATGTACTTTCCTTCTGCGTCAATCACCTCTCCCGCGCTGGCCTGGGTCCCCCGCTCCAGAATGGCGGCAATCTTCCCATTCTGAATTGCCAGATCCACTTCCCGTATTCCTACCTTTGGAATGACTACCCTGCCATTTTTAATCAAAATATCCATGCGAGCACTCCTTTCATTTTCTGCAATGTGCAGGACTAACGCCCCGCACGCCACTGCCTATATGGTTCAAAGCTTTCCTATCTGCCGCTCCAGCATAGGAAGCAGACCACCCGCCTTCAATATCTCCATAGGAGGACTTCCTTCCGGCAAGGGATCACCTGCCAAGCATTTTTGAGTTGTCAGGCTCCTGATCGTTCCCTCATAAAGATCGACCTCCAGTTCCTCCCCCTCTTCAAAGGCATCATGGATGCCTGGACAAGTAATAATGGGAAAACCCAGATTAATACTGTTCCGGAAAAATATGCGGGATACAGATTCCGCGATAACCGCACCAATCCCCAATGTCTTCAAAATCTTGCTTCCAGGCCGGCTGGAACCGCAGCCGAAATTTTTCCCGGCGACGATCAAATCGCCTGGCCGCACCTGTTCCGCCCAGCCGGGGCGGTTCGAATACATGCAGTATCGCGCAGATTCCTCGGGGCTCATATCCGGATTGCTCATCGCCGCAAACCCCGGCATCAGAAGATCGGTGCTGATGTTGTCCCCGAAAATCCATACCCTTCCGCGCAGTGTACTTTGAAACACGCTACATCACCTCCCTGGGATCTGTAATTACACCGCTGATACAAGAGGCTGCCACCGTGGCCGGACTAGCCAAATAGACAAGTGACTGCGGGCTCCCCATGCGTCCTTGGAAGTTTCGGTTAGTGGTGGACAGGCAGACTTCGCCGGAGGCCAAAACGCCTAAGTGCTGTCCCGCGCAAGGTCCGCAGGTAGGATGGCACACCAGCGCTCCAGCCTCCGTCAGCACATCGAAATAGCCCGCATTCATAGCCGCTCTCCACACCTCCATGGAAGCCGGAATTACTAAAAGGCGAATATTCGGATGTACCTTTTTCCCTTTTAAAATTCGGGCGGCTATGGCAAAATCCTCCAGCCGTCCGTTGGTGCAGGAACCGATCAGCGCCTGCTGGAAGGGTATGCCCGCCACGTCTTCGACAGGCTTTACATTACTTGGATCATGGGGACAAGCCACTTGGGGGCTCATATTTGTCACATCAATATCGTACCGGGCGGAATAATTGGCGTCCTCGTCCGGGGACACCGGTATAAAGGGCTTGTCCGTTCTCCCTTTCAAAAAGTCATACACCTTCTCATCCGCCTCCATAATGGCGAACTTAGCTCCGGTCTCCGCAGCCATATTGCAGATCGTCCAGCGCCCGGATAAGCTCAAGTCCCGGATGGCAGGACCGGTAATTTCCGCCGCTTTATAGAGGGCGCCGTCCGTTCCGCACGTGCTGATTATTTTTAAAATAATATCCTTGCCCATGCAGCATTCCGGCAGCTTTCCGGACACGTGAAACCGAATGCTCTCCGGGACCTTGAACCACAGTTCTCCCCGCATCAGCACATAGACAGCATCCATATAAATCGCGCAGGAGGCGGCATTAAAAGCGCCATATGTGGTGGAATGAGAGTCGATCATAGCAATAAGCTCTCCGGGGCGGCAGAAGCCTTTTTCCGGATTGAGCTGATGAACAATGCCATGGCGTCCATATTCAAACCAATTCTTGATATGGTATTTTTCCATATAGGCCCTCAGCTTCTTCACGCTTTCGGCAGTGCCAATGTTAGCCGGAGGCGCGGAATGATCACTGACGCAGTAAACGCGGTCCGGGTCCCAAACAGATGTCACTCCAAGCGACTCAAGCGCTTCAAAGGTATCCGTCATGGCATTTGTCTCATCAATTTTTGCCCAAACATATTCCCCGGGAACAACCGATTCCCGGCCGGCATGCCGTGCGAGAATTTTCTCAACCATTGTCATACCCATGCGGTCATTCTCCCTTCAAGCGTCTGCATTCGGATCATAAACCCCTGAAGAATTATGATAGCGTCTCTGATTTTCAGGGGAAAGGTACTTCTTTTCCATCTCCTTGATTTCCGGAAATCCCAGGAAGGAAAACAGCCGGAATTCATACAGGGGGTGGTCTTTCATATCTTCCAGCATCTGACTGTAAGCATCCATTCCCCTCGACATAAAGTCCTCCGCAAAACGATAGCTCTCATAATATCCAGGACGGGCAATCAGAGAGGGCACAATCACACAGCACATCCCCAGCTCCTGATGTGTTCGAAGATCAGGAAGGGGAAGAGGCCTCAATTCAATGGTCGTCGCAGTAAAGGGCCCCTCTACATGCTTTCGGACCTCCCGCACCTCCTCCAGACTGAGCGGTCCCTCCATGTACAAAAGATCTGCCCCGGCTCTTTTATAAGCCTGCAAACGACTAATAACCTCTTCTAATCCGCCGTCAACGGCAGTCCGGGCATCCGTCCGGGCAATCACCACAAAATCCGGGTCCATCTCATTTTTCGCGTCCACCGCCGCCCGGATTTTACCCGCCGCCTCCTCCACGGAAATCAGCTCTTTCCCCTTCACAAAGCCGCACCGCTTCGGAGCCGTCTGATCCTCCAATTGAATGCCGGCCACGCCTTCCCGGATATACTCCTGAACCGTTCGATGAACATTCACCGCATTTCCAAATCCCGTATCCCCGTCAGCCACCAGAGGAATATGGATAGCCCTGGCCATTCTCCCGGCATTTTCCGCCATTTCATTCATTGTCAAAACGCCCGCATCCGGCGTACCGAAAATCGTGGCATTGACGTTCATTCCCGACATATACATCGCCTGGAAACCGACCGCCTCCGCAATTCTCCCATGAAGCGCACATCCTCCGCCAGGAAGGACAAAGCATGTATCGCCATGGATCATCTGCTGCAATCTTGTTGTTTTTTTCATAGGCTCCTCCTCTTTTTACAGTCTGACAGCGGTCCGCTCACCTGTTGCGCTGTTGTAAGAGCTATTGTACCCCACGCCCTCCCAAATTGCAATAGAATTTTAAAAAATACAAAAATTTTTTAATAGATATTGACAAAATATTTTAAACATGTTATTTTGATAGCAACAAACGCTGAAATGAGGATAATTTTTAGGAAAAATACCAAATATAAACTCTGTCCACAATCTCGCTTATTCAACTGGTTTTTACCGCGGTCCAATCGGAGCACGGCAAAAATAGAAAACTAAGGAGGTCTATCAATGAAGAAGAGGAAAAATCTTGCGGCTTTAACGCTGTGTCTCATCGCATCCTTGATGATGCTCAGCGGCTGCAGCGGACAAAAGGACACCCCGCCTGCTTCCCAGCAAGGTCAGGGCAGCAGCTCTGAGTGGAACGGCAAAGTCATCACACTTCAGCCTGCAAGCTGGCAGGAAAACGGCTTCTGGGCAAGGCACATTGATCTTTTCGCCGAGTATGTCAATGAACACGCGGAAGGTCATGTGGTTGTCAATCCCACCACCCCCGGCTCCATTGTCCCCACCGATCAGGCAATGGCCTCGGTCAGTGACGGGGTCCTCCCCGCCATGGCTGTAGCCTCGGCCTATGTCGCCGGTTCCATTGACCTCGGCTATGTTTTCAGCACTCCCCCGGTTGTACAGAGCATCAGCGATATGCGTGAACTGAATGAAACTTACCAGGGCGGCCGGGCAGGCCAGCTGTGGGAAGAATTGGTAGAATCTACTTATAATGTTCACGTTGTGGGCGAGATGTACGGCCCTGCCAACGTCCCCATTGTCTCCTCCATCCCCATTCGAGGCGTTGCGGATTTGAAGAGCGCTACCATTCGTGTCGGCGCCGGTTCTATTGCGGATTCTTTGGTCAAGCTGGGAGCCAGCACGGATTATTCAGCCGCCACGGAGGTCTATACCATGCTCTCTACCGGCGCCATCGACGCCGCTATTATGGGCTCCCCTTCTGACGACCTGAGCTCCAGCTATAATGAGGTCACGAAATATTGGATTCGCGAGCCCTACGTTAATACCACTCACTGCACAACCTTTGTCGTCAACCGGGATGTGTGGAACAGCATGTCGGAAAAGGATCAGCAGGTTTTGGTGGACGCAATCGCCTACTCCAACTCCGTTATTGAGGAGGAGGGCTATCAGATTATTGACGAGGCATGGAATACCGTTGAATCCCAAGGAATCGAGTTAATCCGTTGGTCCGATGAGGATGCGCAGACATGGGCGCAGACCTTCTACGACACATGCGCCGCTTACAGTGAGGACCCCGCATATGTAGAATACATGGGGCTTCTGCGCAGCTGGGCTATTGAAAAGGGATATCTGAGCGAATAAATATTCATGACACGTCCATCTTGAATTATTAAGGCAGAAAAGAGGAGCATTTTATGAAGACATTTCCCCGGTTGAATCACGAAGACGGTATCAATACTCTCTGTCGGATGACGTCCCAGCTGGAATACGATGATATTCCCAAGGAAGTACTGGAACTGGCAAAGGAATTAATCTTAGACACCATCGGCTGCATGATCGGAGGGCACGGACAGCATCCCCTTCCCGAAATTGCCCGCCATATTCAGGAGAAGGGCGGTAAAGGAGAAGCCTACATCATGTTCCATGGGGGCGAAAAGGTGCCCGCAGAGGAAGCCGCCATGGCCATGGGCCCCATGCCCCGGGCGCTGGACTGGGCGGCCATCCATCCGGAAGCTATGCACTCCGTAGAGCACACTCTGCCACCCATGTTGTGCACTCTTGGATATTTGGACACGGTAGAAGGCCGGCGTGTAACAGGTAAAGAATTTTTAGCCGCCTTTGTTGCGGCCCAGGAGACCCTAATCCGTATCGGCATCGGCTATCGCGGCAATATCGGTGTGCAGCGAGGACGGAGCAACGGCCACTATATCTTCGGCTCGGTGGCCGGCGTGGGAAAACTGATGGGGCTAAATCCGGCACAGCTGGAAAATGCGGAGGGTATTGGCCGCAACATGACGCAGCCCCATGATATGGCTACATATCACCCCATTACTCATATGGTAAAGGTCCACCAGGGCTTTATTGCGCAAGATGCCATTCAGGATTGCAAGTTTGCCAAACTGGGTGTTACCGGACCTCGGGATAACGTTATCTGCGGCCCCATGGGTTATTTTGGCATGGCAAATTGGGAGACCAATGAAGACATTCTTTTTGAAGGACTGGGCGAAACCTGGGAGCAGCTTGGAATTGAAATGAAAGCTTATGCCGGCTGCAAATGTCTCCATTGTGCGGTGGGCGCCGTGGAATCCATCGCCAAAGCTCACGGATTGACACCGAACGATATTGCCCACATTCATGTGGAAGACAGCACCTTGAATATTAATGTCAGCGGAGGCACCATGGAGGAAAAGCTTAATCCCAAGGATATCTTCCAGCGGCAGTTCAGCATCCCTTACATGGTCGCTACCGTGCTGTATGACGGCGAGTTGATCCCGCAATCCTTCTTCGATGAGCCCGCTTCCAGAATCGAGATCAAGAATTTCATGAAAAAGGTTGACATCGTGGAAAATCCCGCCCTGAAGCCCTGGAATTCTAAAGTCACTCTGACCACAGCGGATGGAACCGTTTATGAAAAAGAGATGGATCCAATCGAGCTTAAGGGAAGCGTCGAACACCGCTACACCCGCGAGGAATTGATTCACAAGTTCAAAACGCTGGCCAAAATGTCCATCACAAAATTCCCCGAGGGCACATTGGATACGCTGATTGAGCGCATTCTACACCTGGAAGACAGCCAGGATGTCCTTGAAGACGTTGTATTCGCGCTGACTCCCAACAGAATATAACGCCAGCCGTCTCCCCGTCATAGTTTCGCTAAAGGAGGGGAGTCATGCCTTGCAGAAACATGAATGGGCAGAGCATGACTCCTCTTCCCGGTCAATTGTGAAAGGAAGTGGGTAAATGCTGAAACGAATTGTGGATACATGCGACACGATCGCGGAATGGTCCGGCCGGATTTTTTGTCTGGGGGAATACGGTATTTTAATTATCATGCTGTACCAGGTTTTCGCCCGGTATATTCTTAAAACACCGGCCTTCTGGACCAGTGATGTCAGTTTATATATTTTTGGTGCCATCGGTGTGATGTCTGGGGCCTATCTTCTGAAGAATCACGAGCATATCAAAGTGGATTTGATTTACTCTATGTACCCTGACCGCGCCCGTGCCGCTGTGGATTGCGTAATCTATTTGATTGTTGCAGCCTGGTGTGTCAACCTCATGGTTTTAGGGTTCTCCTACGCTGTGGATGCCTTCCAAACGGGAGAGCGCTCCATTTCCGCGCTGCATGCACCCCTGTGGCCCATACGCGCGACTATTCCCCTGGCAGCGGCATTGCAGCTAATAGAAGCCGCCGCGCTGTTCATTCGGTCTTTGTACTTTTTAGTTAGAGGGGAGGAATTGTAATGGCTCCTTGGGTAGGTCCCATCTTAGTTCTGGTGCTTGTCTTCCTATGCGGACTAGCCCTGGGCATCCCCATGGCATTCACTCTGGGCGGGGGCGCGCTGCTTACGGGTTTTTTGTTTTATAGTCCCACGGTTCTGAAACTGGCTCTGACAAACACATGGGCCGTTATGCAGAGTTCTACCATGCAGGCCGTTCCCATGTTTGTTTTTATGGCCTGTATACTGGAGAAATCCGGAATTGCAAATGCGCTTTTCGATGCCCTATACCAATGGCTGGGTGGATTAAAGGGCGGTCTGGCCGTATCCGTAGTCATGATTTCCGCCGTACTCGGCGCTATGTCAGGCGTTGCTGCCGCAGCCATTGTCACTATGGGGCTGATTGCCCTTCCTATGATGCTAGATAAGGGGTATGACAAACGCATCGCCCTTGGTTCGATCCTGGTGGGAGGCCCCATGGGCATCCTTATTCCACCGAGTGTAGCTTTCATCATCTACGGAACGCTGACTTCCAATTCTGTAGGCAAGCTCTTTGCCGGCGGAGTCGGGCCTGGTCTTCTGCTGGTTGTACTCTACAGCGGCTACATTTTAATCCGCAGCGCCCTTGACAAAGACCTCTGCCCCGCCATCCCCAAAAAAGACAGACTTTCCTGGAAGGAGCAGCTTAAATTAGCAAAGGGCTTAATTCTTCCCATTCTGATTGTTCTGGCGGTTTTAGGAAGTATTTTCCTTGGAATTGCCTCTCCCACAGAATCAGCCGCCGTAGGAGCCCTGGGAGCAATCATTGCTGCCCTGATTTATCGGAAATTCAGCTGGAAAATGACTTTTGAAGCCGCGTTGCGCACGTTTAATACAACCGGCATGG
This sequence comes from uncultured Oscillibacter sp., assembly GCA_910576845.1. Classification (GTDB taxonomy): domain Bacteria; phylum Bacillota; class Clostridia; order Oscillospirales; family Oscillospiraceae; genus Oscillibacter. The sequence goes on along the minus strand of CAJTJA010000010.1, from coordinate 30,535 downwards.
TCATGTGGATACTGTTTGGCGCAAATTGCTTTTCTGCCGTACTGATTATGACCGGAATTCCCAATATGCTGAAAGCCTTTATCACCGGCCTCCATGTGAATCCCATGCTGATCGTATTTTTTATGATGCTGTCCTACTTCATTCTTGGCTGCTTCCTGGAAGAGACCACCATGCTGTTCATTACCATCCCCATCTACATGCCTATCCTGCAAAGCTTTGGATTTGATCCTATATGGTTTGGCGTGTTATTCATGATCAGCATGCAAATGGCATACATCACGCCGCCCTTCGGCTTCAGCCTCTTTTTCCTGAAGGCAGTCTCTCCGCCGGAAGTCAAGACAGTCGACCTATATAAATCTGTTCCGCCCTTCCTTGTGCTGCAGGCAGTGGCAATCCTCCTTTGCATGTTTTTCCCGCAAATCGTTTTGTGGCTGCCTACACTTCTATACGGCTAATCAAAAAGCCTCCTATTTTGGAAAGCGATTTTCCAAAATAGGAGGACACTTTTTCAAAAATAGAGGCAGCCAAGGAAACCGGAGTATTATAAATTTGATTTTATTAAAATTTTTTAAAAAATGTGGAAAATTGACAATAGTGTGATAAAATATGATTGTTAAAAATCCTAACAAAGCAGTTTCACCTAGGCTTGTTTGAAAAATGGCAGAACATCCGGAGGAGAGAGGTTTTCTGCTCTAAGGGCATGCGATATCCGCAAGGCGGCAGAGTCGCCACCAATTCAAACTCCGGGCGAGGCAATGTTCCACAGGAATTCTGACAGATATCAGGGGAAATCCAGGAAGCATCAGCAGGAAAATATCCTCTGATGGAGTGCTTTGGTATTTTTTAAACAGGTTCCAGGCAAGCAGCTGTATGCGTTAGGGAGCAGGAGGGAAAACATTTGAAGGATTTCTTTGATGAACAGGATCGCCAAATTTTAGAAACCTATATTCCAGTTGTAAAGGGAATCAGCCTGGTCAGCGGTCCAAATTGTGAAGTTTCTCTGCATTCACTGGAAAACATGGATCACAGCGTAATTGCCATTGAAAATGGCTTTATCACCGGCCGCAAAATTGGTTCCGGTATGATTCCACTGATACGGGACCGGCTGGCTGAATACAGCCATGAGCACCTGGGGGAAAAAACAGAGGAAGATGTAATCGGTATTTTCTACGGGTTCAATCATAATGGGCACTCGCTAAAAAGCGTGGCCATTCTTCTTCGGAATCACACGCAAAAAATTATTGGCTGTATTGAAGTCCACATTGATGTTTCGATTCCACTAAATGAATTTATCAAAAACTTTTTCCCCTCTGTAAACGGCGGCATGATGGAGGAGTTTAACGAACGCACCCCCAGCGATGTAGACCAATTGATTTTCAATTCATTGGAAGAGGCCACTTCACACGTTAATATGATGAAAGAGATTTCCGCCTCAGAGCGAAACCGTCATATCGTTCGGGAGCTGAATGATCGGGGCATTTTCAATATTCGCGGAGCGGTTGAAACCATTGCAAAGCAGTTGGGAGCCTCCCGTTATACCATTTATAACTACTTGCGTGATATAAAATATTAACATTCCGCTTTCCTTTCCAAGAAAACCGGATGAACAGATATAAATGATCGTCAAATAGTTGAAAATTCACAGCGTATGGATTTTTAAGTGCGGCCACTCTATTTGCCATTCAAGGCAAACCTTTGAAGGCAGGCTGACGCCCGGCAAAAAGCTTAACGCGAAGCGGCGGAATAATATCCGCCGCTTGGGTATCCTGCCATTTTTAAAACAGCCTGTGAGGACTTGGCATCCAGGCAATCGAAATTCATAACAATCAGGAGCGGATTTCTCCGCTCCTGATTGTGTTTCAGACTCCTTGCCCACTTCCAGCCGCTTCCAGCATATGATCGATCAAAATTCCATAACCTTTGGTGGGATCATTCAATAAAACGTGGGTTACAGCGCCCACCAACTGCCCGTTTTGGAGGATTGGAGAACCTGACATTCCCTGGACAATACCGCCGGTAGTTTCCAGCAGCTCCGGATCCGTAACGGAGAGAACCATATCCCTGCCGTCTGAAGAACCGGAAACCACCTTTAAAATCTCAATGTCATACTCTCCAACCTCATCTCCCCGAACGTTGGCCCTTATTTTTGCCGGTCCCGGCAAAGCCATACCGGCAGGAACTGCCGCCGCCGGCGTAGGAGCGGCCTCCAGCCTGCCGAAAATACCGCTGCTGGTGTTGGCGTACAGCGGTCCCATATCGCTTGTCAGGTCAAAGTCTCCTCTCAGCTCTCCAGCAGCTCCGGCCTCTCCCCGCTTTACCGCCTTCACCGTGGAGGGCAGAACGGAGCCTTTGGAAAAGGGCATCAGCAGCGCGGTATCCGTGTCCGTAACACCGTGCCCTAAAGCGCCAAAAGCGCCGGTCGCCGGGTCATAATAGGTCAGCGTGCCAATACCTGCCATACTGTCCCGAACCCAAGCTCCAATACAGTAAATACCTTGATCATTTTGGGAGGGTTCTACTGACAGCAGCATGCTGTCTCCTCCCCGGTCAATCTGCAAATTTGAAACATTGCCGCCGCTCTTTTGCAAGAGAGATTGAAACTGCTCTGTGGATGTTACCACATCTCCGCCGCATTTGACGATGACATCGCCCATCTGAAGGCCGCATTCTCTGGCAGGTGTGCCGCCGTCTGTAAGCTTCACCACTACCACACCCCGGGAAAACAGCTTAATTCCAATTGTATGGCCCACCGGGACAAGCATGCGGGGCTCCGCCGCCTTTACAGGCATGGTTCCAACGCACAGCAAAAACGCAAGCGCAAGCGCCGCTCCGGCGCCCAGCGCCCGCCTTGCAAATCGTGAAGATTCATACAATCAAATCACCCCTTTCCAACCTGTCAAAACAGCCTTGGCAAGCCGAATCAATTTTTCAAGAAGCTGAAGAACCGACATCTGAAAAAGACGCTTTTCAAGGTATTTCCGCAGCAAGCAAGGCCGAAAATGACAGCCGCTCTTCGAAATACCGCCTTTTCAAAAACTGTCCTCCCGCCGCTGAAACTCTTGACTTTTGACAGGCCATTTTCATATTGAACGCCGTTTCCGGCCCACTTATCATTTGCGGAAAGCGAAGATTCAGCACTAGCAAAAAGAGGCAGCACGCCCATGGCGGCAGTTCCCTGTTCTGATGTTTCAAGGCGGGAAAAAGCCCCCGGAGACAAATCCTCCGGGGGCTTCCAAGTATTTCTAAAAATATAACATGTTTCGTCCAAAAGCGGGCGGAATATTCAAGAGAAGAAATTTTTAGCCAATCCGTCTCTCTTGTCTGAAGCTGACTGCTTTCAAGAAATATCCAAGGCACCGGCAGAAAAAACGGCTTTGCGGCCATACCTTAGCATTTTTCAAACAGGGCTCAATCCCGTTTGTTAAAAATCTTAAAAATATCCTCGAAGGGATCATCCTCCGGCTGCTCCGGCTTAGGCAGGTCTTCCTCTCCCAAGGGCGCAGGTTCTTCTGTCTTGGCTTCTTCTCCATCCTTGCCTGCTTCATCCGCCATCTTGGGAAGCTGCCCAGGAGCTTTATCAAAGCCGGTAGCAATGACCGTAACCCGAATCTCGTCATCCAGTGTCTCGTCAAAGGTAGCGCCAAAGATGGTGTTGGCATCGGGGTGAACAGCAGCCTGAACCAATCCAGCAGCCTGTTCAATTTCCTCAAGGCCGATATCAGGCGACCCTGCCACATTGATGAGAATGCCTCTCGCTCCATTGATGCTGGTTTCCAGCAAAGGGCTGGAAATAGCCATCTTAGCGGCCTCCTCGGCTTTTCCCTTTCCGGCGGCACGCCCGACGCCCATATGAGCGAGGCCCGCGTCCTTCATAATGGCAGTGACATCCGCAAAATCCAAGTTGATAAAACCAGTATCCCGAATCAAGTCAGAAATGGACTGCACAGCCTGGCGGAGAACATCATCGGCAATCTCAAAGGCATTGGCAAATGTAATTTTTTGATCGGTAGCGTGCTTGAGCCGCTCATTCGGGATAATAACCAGAGAATCCACCTTAGTCCGCAACTCCTCAATACCGCCCTCGGCCTGCTGCATCCGGCGGCGGCCCTCGAAGCCAAAGGGCTTTGTCACAACGCCAACTGTCAGAATATCCAGCTCTTTTGCCAGTTCCGCCACAATGGGAGCCGCTCCGGTGCCAGTGCCGCCGCCCATGCCGGCGGTAATAAACACCATGTCCGTCTCCTCCAAAGCCTTGGCTATCTGATTGCGGCTCTCCTCCGCAGATTTACGCCCCACCTCCGGGTCAGAACCTGCGCCCTGTCCATGGGTCAGCTTCTCACCAATTTGTATTTTATACGCCGCGCTGGAAACATTCAGCGCCTGTTTGTCCGTATTTACAGCCACAAAGTCCACGCCCTTTGTTCCTGAGCTGACCATACGGTTCACCACATTATTTCCAGCGCCCCCGACCCCGATCACTTTGATATTGACAACGGTATCAGGACTGCTCTCCAAACCAAATGCCATAGTACTGCCTCCTGCCATCATTTGTACAGACGCCCTGCCGCAGAACGCCCAAATTCATCATCTCCCGCTGCAATGCGGACACAAAATTCACCTAAAGCCCTCTCGGGCATCCCTTCTCCCCGGGAAGCAGTCATTGGGGTATTTCTTCCAACATCCCACGTCTGCAAAACCTTTTTCTTATTGTAAGCCACTTTTTCTCTCCGGTCAAGTGCCTGTTTTACTTTCGACGCAAATTCTCAAAAAATCCGAACCTAAAGGCAACTCAGCGTACATTCTGCATGAGAAATACCCGGTCGCTCTCCAGGCGCAGATCAATGGTGCCGGTCATATTGCTTTGAATTTTGTCGTTCTCCAATGTCTGCGTCAGCTTCTTCAGCTCCCACTCATAATCCGCGCCGTAGGCTATCCATACGGTGAACCGGCCGATATAATCCATTTTCAGATAACTGAGTTCGTCCAGCCGGATGCCATCCACATTCTCTGTCAATCCTGCGCTGTTCAAGGCCTCCAGCAGCGCCAGGAGGCTGGACTGCTGGGAAGCATACTCCGTGGCCAGGGCCAGCTGCGTTCCAACGGAGGGAGCCAGAAGCTGACAGCCGGAAATCAGGCCATACTGCCCCGCCGCTTCTTCCGGAAGCTGTTCCACAATTTTCCCGTTGCTGCTGATAAGCCAGGTGCTGCCTTCCTGGACCAGGGCAAAGGGCCGGCCGCTTTCATGGACCTCAATAAGCAACGTGTCGGGAAGCTTTCGGTTTACCCGAACATCCTCAATATAAGGAAGCTGACTGACAATGCCCCGAGCCGCCTCATATTTGTTTAGGAGATACATATTGGAACCCAGCTCAACGCCGGAGGCAGCCTGAATTTCCTCCGCAGTATAGCGGTGCTGGCCGGTAATCACAATGTTATCCACCCGAAAAAACAGTGTCATCGCCACAATAATAGCTGTACAAATCAACAATACGGACAGCAGCTTATAGAGGAGGCCAAAACCTCCCCGTCCCCTTCGCCGCTTTGAATGTCTCCGTCTTGCCATGCTTTCTCCACTTCTATCTTCAGGCGGCCCCCGCAGGATTTCGGAAGCCGCCGTTTTTTCCGTCTTTCATCTATTCAGCTTTCGGTTCGAACAATATCCGCCCCCAGAAACCGGAGATCCCGGGCTATGTCCTCATATCCCCGGTCAATGTGGCATATTTCCCGGACAGCCGTCTCCCCCTCTGCCGCCAGGGCCGCCACACACAGCGCCGCACCGCCCCGGAGGTCCGTGCAGCACACCGGCGCCCCGTGAAGACTCTTTACCCCGCAAACCACAGCCGTCCTTCCGGAAACCCGGATATCGGCCCCCATGCGGGTCAACTCATCCACATGGCGGTAACGGTTCTCAAACATATTTTCTTCAAACACCGTAGCTCCCCGATTTTTTAAAAAGGCAGCCATAAGAATGGCTTGGGCATCTGTCGGGAAACCGGGATAAGGGGCCGTCCGCACCGGACGGACGGCTGACAAGCGCCCCTTACAGCAGCAGGCGATGCCGTTTCCGTCTGAAAGTATAGAGCAGCCCGCTTCCCGCAGCACGGCGGTGACGGTGGATAAGTACTCCTCCCTGCCCCCCCGCAGGAAAACCGTTCCTCCGGCAGACGCCGCCGCGCAGAGGTATGTCGCCGCCGCAATACGGTCCGGCATAACCGTATATGTACAGCCGTGAAGCGGCCTTCTGCCCTCAATGGAAATGGTGGACGTACCCGCCCCAAACACCCGCGCGCCGCAGGCGGTAAGGAAGTTCTGAAGGTCTACGATCTCCGGTTCCCTGGCAGCATTGGCAATAGTAGTAATTCCTGCCGCTCCACAGGCCGCCAGCATCAGATTCTCCGTGGCGCCCACAGAGGGCAGACTCAAGACAATTTCCCGGCCCTCAATTCGGGGGGCCGAGCAGTGGAGAACTCCACCAGTGTCGTCAACCTCCGCTCCCAAATCCCGGAGGCCGGACAGATGGAGATCAATGGGCCTTGGTCCCAATTCACATCCCCCGGGATAGCTGAGCTCCGCCTGGCCGCAGCGGGCTAAAATCGCGCCCAGGAAAATGGCTGAAGACCTCATCTCCCGGCACAGCCGGTCCGAAACCGCACATCCGCTTATTTCCCGGGTATCCACCAAGAGCGTGTTCTTCTCCCAGCAAGCCGTACAGCCTAAGCCCTGTAAAATCCGCACCGACGCATCCACGTCCCGCAGGCGGGGACATCCCCGCAGTTCTATCTGATCCGCCGTCACCAACGCAGCCGCCAAAATAGGCAGAATGCTGTTTTTCGCCCCTTGAATCCCAACCTCGCCTTCCAAACGCCTGCCGCCTCTTATAATCAACTGGCTCATTTCCGACCCCTCCGCTCAAAGAATGGTGTAACGCTTCATCCTATGGGCAAAGAGGGGCTCTGGTTACTTCTTAATTTCCAGCACTGTTTGATATATACGCTCTGCCGCGTCCTGAATGCCCAGCGCAACCATCGCCTCTTCCATGCTCCGCAGCCGCATCTCGTCGTGAAGGATGCCGCACGCCGTTTGGAAAAGGGTCTGTCCTGAGCACTCCGGTTCCAGCAGCACTGCCGCGCCGCCGGCTTCCTCCAGCGCCCGAGCGTTTTTCTCCTGGTGATTATTTGTGACATAAGGAGAGGGAACCATCAGCGCGGGAGTACCAAGAGCCGTCAGTTCACTGATGGTAGAAGCCCCGGCCCGGCAGATCACAAGGTCCGCCGCCCGCATGACAGGGGCCATGTCATAAATGTACTCCTGCAATTCCAGGGCCGGATGAGCCTCCAAATCCACACCCTTTTCCCGCAAAGCCTCCCTCATCAAGGGATAACCCTGTTTTCCCGCTCCGTGGATGTGGTAGAAGGGTTCTTTTCCCGCCTCCAGGGCCAGGAAATCCGCCATTTGACGGTTCATGCCCGCCGCCCCCAGAGACCCCCAGAAAGAAACAATCAGCGGCCGCCCGTCGTCCACACCCAGAATTTTTTTTGCCTGGGTCTTCGTCATAGAGAAAAAGCCGCTTCGTACCGGTGTTCCGGTAACCACCACCTTCTCGGGCCGGCGGTAATGTTTCCGGCAGGACTCAAAGCCCACCATAATCCGATCCGCATAAGTCTCCAGCATTTGGGTCGTCAGTCCGGGAACGGCGTTAGACTCATGCACAGCCGTGGGAATCCTCGCCCTGGCAGCGGCCTTCACCAGCGGATAACTGGCATAGCCTCCGGTACCTACCACCGCATCCGGCCGGAAAGCCCGGAGAATTGCCCTGGCCTCTCCGGGGGCACGGAGCAGATTGCCCACAGAAATGAGGTTGTGTTTCAGTTCAGCGGGCTTGAAGGAACGGTGAAAGCTGGAAATATGGACGGTTTTAAACTCGTATCCCGCCTTTGGCACCAGATCTTTCTCCAATCCCCGCTCCGCACCCACAAACAGAATCTGCGCCTGGGGATTTTTCGCTAATGCCAGTTGTGCCAGGGCAATCGCAGGGTTCACATGACCCGCTGTGCCGCCGCAGGTAAAAATAACGCGCTGCAAAGGATTTGCCATATCAAAATCCTCCTACCGGAAGAAAAATCATCCCAATTCAAAGCCCGGCCGGGCAGTAACCAACTCTCGCTATGCATTACCGTCATCCCACCGCCTATATAAAAGCTTGTTGGTATTTCACACAAAAAGTCTTTACGTTTGGGGGGCAGAGTCTGTTATAAAACCGGTGGAAATACCGGACGAAGCGGATTTTTTCGTCAGGCGAAGCGGCTCAGCGCAGGAAGCCTGACAAATTTCAAATCAAGAGGGTCCCGGCGAGAAAAGATACCCCGGGACGGCGTTTTGCCGATTTTAAAACAGACTCCAGGGTTCCCGGTCTTCTAAAAACGGTCAAAGCGGGTCATTGTGCTTTTTCAGGGCTGGCGTCAGCCAGCCCTTGTAGGCTTCATCTGTCTGGATACCGACAGCACGACGCCCATTTCCGCCAATTGGATAGAAAGCGCTGTGCCCCCGTAGCTGAAAAAGGGCAGGGAAATGCCGGTAGTAGGCAGCAACCCCGTCACCACACCGATGTTCAAAAATGTCTGCATGGCAATCAGCGTAGTGACGCCGATAACCATTAAGCTGCCGAAGCGGTCCCGAGCATGGAGGGCAATCCAATAGCCGCGAAGAATGAGAGCCGCGAACAGAAGCATAATGACACTCGCCCCGATGAGCCCCAGCTCCTCGCAGATGATGGCAAAGATAAAGTCATTGTGTTCCTCCGGGAGAAACAAAAACTTCTGGCGGCTTTTTCCAAGGCCCACGCCCAACAGGCCGCCGGAGCCAATGGTAATCAGACTTTGAGAGAGCTGGTAGCCCTTGTTCTGGGCATCTGCCCAGGGATTCAGCCAGAATTGGATGCGGGAAGTGTTATAGCCTACCACAAACAGGGCAAAATACAGCATTGCCGCCGCTCCTCCCAACGCGCCAAAGACCCACGCCCAGTTGATGCCGCCCACCAGCATCAGCGCCGCACCCACTCCCAGAATCAGGATTGCGCCGGAAAGATGGGGCTCAATGGCTACCAGGCCGGCCGTAACAATCAGGAGCATCGCATAAGGCAGAATACCATATCGGAAAGAACGCATGAGGTCCTTCTTTTTCGAAATGCTGTCCGAGAAATAAATTACAATGGCCATCTTGGCAATCTCCGAAGGCTGGAAATTGAACAACTCACCCACACCGATCCAGCGGGTGGCGCCTTTTACGGTGACGGCAAAGGGGTTGCCGGGGATAGCCACAAAAATGAGGAGAAAAATAGACACATACAGCAGCGTCTTAGCCACACCCCGGAACCGCTTGTAATTGATCTTGCCTATAAAAAGCATGGCCGCCACGCCCATGACGGCAAAGATGCCCTGGCGGACGAAATAATACATGGGATCATTATTCCTGGTATTGTAATAAGAGGAGGGAAAGCTGGCGGACAGCAGCATCACCAAGCCAATGGACATCAGCAACAGCACCAAGAGGCAGAAGGGCAGGTCTACAGGCCCCCTCGCCAGCTCCTTGCCCTCCTCTTCCAATGCCTGCTGCCGGAGGCGAAACTCCTGGCGGCGCTGGGCCTCCTCCCGGCTCAGGGGACGGCGGCGAGGCCTCTGCTGCGGTACAGGAAAGGGAATCACAATGCTCTGCCGGGGCTGAGCCGGACGTCTGGCCTGCGTCTGAACAGGCTTGCGCCGCTGCTGAGCAGGCCTCCGCTGAGGCTCGGGACGGCGCCGGGACTCCCGGGACGAATCTTTCCTGGCCGCTGAACTGCCGTGTGCCGCCATATACTCCCTCCTTCATCCTTTTTCTTGTAAGGTATGAGGCTCTTAACAAATGCGGAGCACCAGCTTTAGACCCCCAGAGCCGCTTGCGTCAAAGAACCCAAAGAGCCTTCGCGCGCTACATAGTCTGGCATGTCGCCAGAACTCCGTGCCGGCAGCTCAAAATGCGTTTCCTTAAAATCTTATCTCCAAATCAATAGCGCCCTTGGATGCCAACCCAAGCCAGGATACAGCACACCGCAGTTACGCCGGAGAATACCATCACCAGCTTCGCCTCGCTCCATCCAGAGAGCTCCAGGTGATGATGCAGAGGCGCCATTTTGAAAAAGCGTTTACCATGGGTTGCCTTAAAATAAGTCACTTGGATGATGTCGGACAGAGTTTCCAGAATATAAATAATGCCTACCAGAATTAGAATCAGAGGCATATCCATGGCAAAAGCCAGAGCCGCTACTGCGCCGCCCATGAAAAGGCTGCCGGTATCCCCCATAAAAACCTTAGCGGGATGGCGGTTATAACAGAAGAAGGCTGCCAATCCCCCTGCCAGGGCAGCGGGAAACAGCGCCATGGGCATCAGCTTCCACTGCGCCGCAGCAACAGTAAAAAATACCATTACTATAAATGTCACGCTGGAGGACTGACCGTCGATCCCGTCCGTCAGGTTCACGGCATTGACACAGCCGACGATCACAAAGGCGGCAAAAATCAAATAGAGGACCCAGTTGACTTCAACTGTCACATTAAAAAACGGAATATACAGCGCGTTGGTCAGCAGTCCCTCATAGCGCATAAGACTGAGGAAAAGCACGGCGGCTGCAAGCTGGAGAATAAATTTCTGCTTAGCTGTCAGCCCCTCATTCTGATGCTGGCGAACCTTGCGGTAGTCATCCACAAAACCGATCAGGCCAAAAATCAGCGCAAAGAGATACACATAAAGGTGGGAGAATTCCCCTCTCAGCATAGCCTCCCAGCCCATGAGAAAAGCAGTAACGCCGGAACCGATAATGAACATGATCCCTCCCATGGTTGGTGTGCCCGCTTTTCCGGCGTGCCAGGAGGGGCCGTCTTTTCGTATCTCCTGCCCCGCGTGGAGCTTTCTCAGTTCCGCGATGACGAATTTTCCCAGGACCAGGGTCAGCAAAAAGCTCACACCCATGGCCGTCAGCAGCATAACACTCATGTCTCTCCCTCTTCCCCGCCAGACCATCCCGGCGGATTTTTCACTTTACGCGCAGGTAATCCGCGACAATTTCCCGTTCGTCCATGTGGCGCTTTTCATGCCCCACCTCCTGGTATGTCTCATGGCCCTTGCCGCAAAGAACAATTACGTCCCCGGGTCCGGCATGATCCATGCAGAACCGAATTGCTTCCACCCGGTCCTCCACTACTTTGTAAGGAGTCTTGCTCCCCTCCAGCCCCGGCAGGATATCAGCGATGATAGCCGCCGGATGCTCCGTCCGGGGATTGTCAGTGGTGACCACCGCGAAATCCGCTCCTTCCGCGGCAATCCGGCCCATTTGAGGACGCTTGGACTTATCCCGGTCTCCGCCGCATCCAAACAGGGCGATGGTCCTGCCCTTGGCAAATCCCTTCACCGTAGCCAGTACATTCCGCAGGCTGTCAGGACTGTGGGCATAATCAATCAGAATGGTATAGTCTTTTCCCGGAGTAGGCACTACCTCCACCCTGCCTTTTACATGGGGCACCTTAGCCAGAACAGCGGCGCTCTCTTCCAGAGGAACACCCAAAACCAGGGCCGTCCCCATCACATCCAGCGCATTGTCAATCATGAAATGTCCGGGAATATTGATCCGAACGGGAACGCGCTCCTCACCCCGTACCGCCGTGAAAGCCACATGATCCGCCGCCAGAACGGCATCTTCACTCCTGATATCCGCATCCCCGGTGCTGGAATAGGATACGACTTCGCAGTTCGCGCTTTTCAGCAGGCGGGGCGTCCAGGGATCCGCCGCGTTGATGATTCCGGTATCACAATTTCGGAATAAGACCGCTTTCGCATCGCAATAGGCTTCCATGGTTTTGTGGAAGTCCAAATGATCCTGTGTCAGATTCGTAAAAACGCCGGCTCTGTAGTGCACGCCATAAACCCGATCCAACACCAGGGCGTGGGAAGAAACCTCCATTACCACACAGGTACAGCCGGCATTCCGCATCCGGGCAAAAAGCTTCTGTAACTCAAAGGACTCCGGCGTCGTCCGCTCCGCCGGCAGTGTCTCCGCACCAATCATATTCTGATTCGTGCCAATTAAGCCCACCTTTTCGCCGCGGGCTTCCAATATGGCTTTCAGCAGATAGGTGGTGGTAGTCTTTCCATTGGTTCCGGTAATCCCCACCATCGTCATGGCCTCCGCCGGATGGCCGAAGAAGTTCGCTCCCACAACAGCCAAAGCCCGGCGGGAATCCGCTACCTGAACATAGGGAATCTTTTCATCTTCCGGAGGCGTCTGGCAGAGGACCGCCGCCGCTCCCGCTGCCGCAGCCTGGGAAATAAAGCGGTGTCCATCCACCGTGTAGCCGCTGAGGGCCACAAAGAGCTCCCCGGTCCTAACCTGTCTGGAATCATAGCAGACATTGGCAATCTCTGTCTCCATATCCGCAGACACGGAGAGAAGTTCCAGGCCCGCCAACATTTCTTTGAGCTTCATATTGGTATAACCTCCATCCCGTGCAAAACGTTCTGGATTATTATAAACTGAATAAAACGCAATGTATACAGCATATCCTGTTAAAAATTAGGCAAAACCTGCTCACACAAAGCACTTTTAAACTGCCCCTGCTCCGGCTTGGCATACCGCCGCACTCCCGCTGCACGCTAAAGCTCTTTTGCCGACTCTGCCGCAAGCGGATGGGCTACCGATACCAGCGGCGTACCGGATTGAGGCAAATCTTTCTGCTGCGCAAGGTGGTTTAACGCAGGAATTATGACGAATCTCCAGTCAAATCAGCATAGTCCCGATAAGAAACCGTTCGACGCCGTTTTGACAGCTTCAAAGCAAACGATAAAGCTCATTCTCCACATTCACTAAGAGCCTACATCTTACAAGAAACATTAGTCCCGAACGGAACTGTCGCCAAAACGAACCGTGACCACACTGCCGGGAACCAGCTCAGTTCCCTCTCCCCGGTCCTGGGAAATGGCCCGAACATTGCCGGAATCTGTGCTGGTGGTTCCTGCCACCCGCATGATGAGGCCGGCATTTGTCAGCGCTTGATTGGCTTCGGCCGCGGTCATCCCCACCACATTCGGCACGGTTCGGAGAGCGTCATTTTTCTCCTCGCCCAAATACAGAACAATGGAGGCGTTGTTTGGCACGATGGCGCCGCCCTCGGGAGTCTGAGCAGTGACCTCTGCGCCATTGCCAATGGTTCGGAACGCAAACCCCGCATTCTCCAGCCTTGCTTTGGCAGTCTCTATATCCTGTCCTACCACGTTCGGTACGGCGGCGTCGGCCCCCGCCAGCTGTGCGGCGTTATAGTCCGGTTCCACACCCAAAACGGGCAGAATCTCACTCATAATCTGGCTCGCCGTAGGCGCCACCATATTGCCGCCGGAGGGGAATGTCCCCGTGGTACGGCTGGGGGTATCCATAGTAATCAGCATGATATACTCCGGATCATCCGCCGGGGCGAAACACATGAAGGACACTACGATATCACCCTTGGGATTGGCGTCGGTTCTGGTGCCGGTCTTATCGGCCGTGCCGGTCTTGCCTCCGATCCGGTAGCCCGCTACCTGACCGTTTCGCCCGGTGCCTGAAGCCACCACGTACTCCAAACATTCCCGGACCTTGGCGGATGTCTCCGCACTGATAACCTGACGGATGCACCTGGGCTCATGCTGCTGAAGGATGTTTCCCTCGCCGTCCAGCACCTGCTCCACCACGTAGGGCTCATAGAGGTAGCCGCCGTTGATACAGGCCGCCTGGGCCCGGATCAGCTCCAAAGGAGTGACATTGAATGTTTGACCGAAGGAATAGGACGCAAGGGAGACCAGATTGGAGTTGAAATTCTTCTCACCCGCAAAAATCCCCTGAACTTCGCCGATCATATCAACGTTTGTCTTCTCCATCAGGCCAAAAGCCTTGAGATACTTATAAAACGTGCTGGTACCCAGCGCCTGGCCAATCTTGATAAAGGCCGGATTGCAGGAGTTTCCCACCGCCTCTTTCAAAATCTGATGCCCGTGTCCGCTGCTGCGGGAGCAGTTAAACGGCTTATTCCAGCCTTTGACCATTACGGAACCGGAACAGTCAAAGGTGGAGTTCATGTTGATAACACCCTCCTCCAGCGCCGCCGCTAAGGTAATGGGTTTGAACGTGGATCCAGGTTCATAGGTGGAGTCAATGCACTTATTCCGCCACTGGCTCTGGAGAGTATTGTTTTTGGTATCGCTGACGGCTTTCTCGTACTCCTCCTCCGTCTCATACGTCTCCCGTTTTTCCTCCAGCTCTGCCAGCTGCTTTTCCAGCTTGTTTTTCAGCTTCTCATCGTACAGAACACCGGATTGGTTGGAGTCGTAATTCGGATAGGAGGCCATGCCCAAAATCGCCCCGGAATTCACATCCATAACGATGCCGGTGCCGCCGTTGGCAGCGTCAAACTTGCTGAGCATGCTCTCAATGCCCTTTTCCAGGGCAATCTGAACATTGATGTCCAGCGTCAACACCAGATCACTGCCGTTCTCTGCGTCGAAATACTGCTCATACTGAAACAGCAGGGGCTGGTGGTTGCGGTTGTTTTTCGCGGAGATAGTCATGCCCGCGGTACCTGAGAGATCCCCATCATACTTGGACTCCAGACCCACGCCGCCTTTGTTTTCGGCATTGACAAAGCCGAGAACATTGGCCGCCATAGCATTATACGGATAATAGCGTTTGGAATCCGGCTCCAGGAACACACCGGTAATAGAGCGCTGCTGGTCCTTGGGCACTTCGTTCCCCTCCGGGTCAATCTGGCCGTTGACAAACCTGCGGACCTCATCGGCCATTTCCTTCTCCGTCTTCCGGCGAAGGACAATATACTCGTAATTGGTTTTCTCCATTTCCTTTTCAATTTTTTCCTGGTCCAGCTCCAGAATGCGCGCCAGGCCCTGCGCAATATAACTCTGGTCTAGAATAGGCAGCCGGTTATATGTCTCCCCCTTTTCCAGGGCTTTGGCAGCAGCCTCGTCCTGGGCTTTCTCCTGCGCCTTGACAAACTGGTCAATCCGCAGGGCATCGATGCAAACCGTTTCCGCCGTAGTAGAACTGGCCAAAACGTTATGATTCTTATCATAAATCGTTCCACGGGAGGCGTTAATAGAGACCTCCCGGGTCTGCTGCGTCACGGCCCTGGCCTGCATCTCGTCGTGCTGGTTGATTTGAAGATCATAAAGCTTCCAGAACAGCAACAAAAAAGTGCCCACGCCCAGGACCAGCATCATCAGCAGAGTCCGCCCGCGGATGATCTGATTGGCCCGGCGGGCGGCTTCGCTCTTTCGGTGAAGAGCTGGAATTTTTGCGGGACGGTTTGCCATGCTGCTGCCTCCTTAGGAAAAATTATGAAGGAAGGGAGCAAGAAGACCTGTCTTCCCGCTCCCCGCCGAAAATGTGTCAGGGCCGAAGGATCATGTCAGTTGATTATAAGCCACGGTCAGTCGAAATATTCCACTACCGCATATACCCCGCCATGGAGAGATGTGAAAATACGTCCAAACAGCCCCGGCTCCTTTTGCCGGTAGGCCACGGCGGAATCTCCCGCAGACATATCCAGGCGGCCCATCTGAGTACTGCTGGGTTTTGCCATACCGGCAGCCTCTGCGGCTTCTTTCACCGAGGCCATGTCAAACATCCTCTGGTATTGGGCGGTAAGGCTCTCGTTCTCCGCTTCCAGCTCCTTCAACTGACCCTGCAGCTCCACCGTCTCCGCCGACAGCAGGGTTAGCTGCACGTAGTTCATCAGCACCAGCAGGGCAAGGGCCATAACGGCCGCTACGCTCATTACTGCCAAAACGGAAACATACTGCCGCTCCCGAACCAAAACCTTGGGCGCAGTATGGACTTTTGCCTTTTCCCTCGCCTTGGGAGCCTCCCCCGCATGACGCAGTTCCCGCTCCCGGACCGCATAGTCCAGATCATAAGCGAGACTGCCGTTAACCGCTTGTCTCCCATGATACCGCATGTCCCGCGCTGCCGCCGCCATGGAGCCTCCCCCCTTTCACACCATTTCTTTTCGTCAAATTAAGAGGCTCTCAGACAACGCAGAGCGTAAGCTGCCGAGCTTCCAGACCGCCTAAGCAAAAGGAATTTCACTTTCCGGCATATCCGGAAAGCACCCAAAATCCGCCTTGCAGTTATTACGCATATCTCAAATCCAAAAACCGGAAAACATTTAAATATCAAATCCGTCCAGCTTCTCCGCTGCCCGAAGACGGGCGCTTCTGGCACGCGGATTCTCCCTGACTTCCTCCCCGGAAGGCGTCACAGGTTTGCACAGCTTCAATCTGGGTTTTTTCCCACAGATGCAGACCGGAAAGTCCGGCGGGCAGGTACAGCCCTGAGCCAGCTCCCGCAGCGTCCGTTTAACGATCCGATCTTCCAGCGAGTGGAATGTAATCACCGCCAGCCGTCCACCGGGCCGGAGCTTGTCCACCGCCGCTCTCAGCATAGGCGGCAGGGCGTCCAGCTCACCGTTGACAGCGATGCGGATTGCCTGAAAGCTCCGCTTCGCGGGGTGCTGTTTCTCCCGCAGGGCCGCCGGCGGCATGGCGGACTTGATCACGTCCACCAGCTCCAAGGTAGTCTCAATGGGTCTCTCCACCCGGCGCTTCACAATGGCCCGGGCGATGGCGGGGGCGTACCGTTCTTCCCCAAACTCAAATAAAACGCGCCGAAGCTCCTCTTGACTCCAAACGTTGACCGCCTCCCGCGCCGTCAGGGGGGAGGTACGGTCCATCCTCATATCCAAGGGAGCATCGTGCATGTAGGAAAAACCTCTCTCCGGGTCATCCAATTGCGGAGAAGAAACGCCCAGATCAAAGAGCATCCCATCCACGCCGTCCACGTCCGCAAGGACGCGTTCCAGATCCGCGAAATTGCTGTGGACCAAAGTCACCCGGTCCATCCAGGGAGCCAGCCGCTCCCGCGCCGCCTCAATGGCGGCTGAGTCCCGGTCGATGCAGAGCAGCCGCCCGGTGGTCAGCCGTCCGGCAATTTCCCTCGAGTGTCCCGCCCGCCCCAGCGTGCCGTCCACATAGGTTCCCTCTGAGCGGATGTTCAAGGCTCCGATGCACTCATCCAGCAAAACTGGCCTGTGTATGTATTCCATAAGGCGCTCACCCACGGTTCCGGCGGGCTCTGGCCAAAGCATCCATAGCCGCGGCCATATCCTCTTCGTCCAGCATCTTCCGTTCCCGCTCTGTCCAGGTCTCTTCATCCCAGATTTCGGCAAAGGTGTTCAGTCCCACAATCGTACAAGCCTTCTTCAAGCCTGCATATTTCCGCAAAGCGGCTGGAATCAGCACCCGGCCCTGCCCGTCCGGTTCACACTGAACGGCATTTGCGTACAGCAGCGTTAAGGCACGCGCCTCTGTATAGGGCAGCTCGTCCATCTCGTCAGACATCTGCTCCCACTTGGCCTGGGGATAGATCGTCAGGCAGTGCTCCGCACCAATGGTAATAAAAAAGGTATCTCCCAAGGCTTCCCGCATAGCGGAGGGAATTACCAGGCGGCCCTTGGCGTCAATGCTGTTATTGGACTTGCCCAGCAGTCTCGCCATAAAGCCGCCTCCTTTCCCCTCTTTTTGGCATAAGATGGGGTAATCTGCCACTTGTCTTCCCTTATAACCCACTTCTCCCCACCTATGTTACTTAGTATACGAAAATAATGACCGAAAAGCAAGGATTTTTTTTCGACGGAAAACAGTGATTTTTCTTTAAAATGCTCCGTTTTTCGTCCAAATTCTCAAATCTAAAACAGTCGTTCTATTTTTCCCGTTTCATTGGCGCAAAAAGAAAAGTACCCACCAGCGCTACATCTTGCGCCAGCGGATACTCTTTTTCGGTTTTTTTCCTACATCTTGCGAAGAGTTCACTTTTTCAGGAAAGCCCTTGGCATTTTACACAAAGTTTTCCAAAGTTTATGTAATCTCAACCATTATTCTCCTCGTTTTTCTGCTCTAACTTCTGTCTCTGCTCCTGCATTTTGGCAGCGGAAGCCGTGCGGAAACGAACGCGGGACTGCTTCACTTCAT
This sequence comes from uncultured Oscillibacter sp., assembly GCA_910576845.1. Lineage (GTDB taxonomy): Bacteria > Bacillota > Clostridia > Oscillospirales > Oscillospiraceae > Oscillibacter. The sequence goes on along the minus strand of CAJTJA010000010.1, from coordinate 12,439 downwards.
CCAAAGCAGCCTGAACCGCCTCCTCTGTCCTGGCAAGGGCATCCTCCGCATAATCGTTTGCCACTTTATAAAGCTGGCGGGAGCGTTCCTCTGCCCGGGTGACAATCTGGCGGGCCTTTTCCCGTGCGGCGTACATAACCTCGCTCTCGGAAATCTTAGTTTTCGCCTCCAATTCCGCCTGACGCATCATACGCTCCACATCCCGCTTGGCATCCTCCACAAATTTCTCACGAGCAGCCAGCAGTTCCTGAGCCCGCTTGACCTCTGCCGGAAGCTGAGCGCGCAGCTCGTCCAGCAGATCCAGCAGCTCATCCCGGTCTACGATGCTCATACTGGGCTTCAGCGCAGGGGCCTTGGCGTCTTCGATCCGCTCGTAAATCATGTCGATCAGACGGTTGATGTCATTGGCCATATGGTGTCATCCTCCCTCTTTTTCTGTCATTTCCTCCACAAGCGGGAGGATGGACGCGGGCAGATATTTCTCCAGCGGCTGGCGATAACGAATCATCTCCCGCGCCATGGAGGAGCTGAAGTGCTGATAGACGGCACTGGCAGGCAGCAGCAGGGTTTCAAGCCCTGGGCAAATTCCCCGGTTAATCAGGGCCATCTGGTATTCGATATCAAAGTCCGTCATGCTGCGGACGCCCCGGACAATTACCTGCGCGCCATGCTCTCTGGCAAAATCCGCCAGCAAGCCGGGCCAGAGCTCCGCCTTTACATTCGGAAGCTCCGCAACGGCGGCCCGGACCAGCCGCAGCTTTTGTTCCGGGGTAAACATTTGATTTTTCTTCTCCGCATTGGGACTGACGCAAACCCATACTTGGTCAAAACATTCGGCGGCGCGCCAGATCACGTCCAAGTGGCCCAGGGTAATCGGATCGAAGCTGCCGGAGCAGATGGCTGTTCTCATGAGCGTTTTCCTCGTTCTATTCGTTTCCCTCCCGGAGGAAAAGGGTGACGGCAATCTTACCGTAACGGTAAGTTTTTCGCAGGCGGCAGCCTGCCGGAACAGACAAGTGCCGCTGCGCAGGGTGTTCCGCTACGATTATACCATAAGGATTGAGAATGTCAAATCCCGATGCGGCAAGCCCATCTAAGGCCTGTTCCAGAAGGCCTGAGGCATAGGGAGGGTCCAAAAATACCAGATCAAAGCGCTCCTTTGTCCCCGCCAAAAATTCTATGGAATCCCCACAGATCACCGCAGCCCGATCTGCCAAACCTGTCAGGGTAAGATTTTCTTTTACAAGTCCTGCGGCATCCCGGCGCCGGTCCACAAAAACGGCGGAGGCGGCTCCCCGGCTCAGACACTCAATGCCCATCTGACCGGTGCCGGCAAAAAGGTCCAGCACCCGACGCCCCTCAATATCAAATTGCAGAGCGCTGAAGACGCCCTCTTTTACCCGGCCGGTGGTGGGGCGGGTCTCCATTCCCTCCAGCTCCAACAGGCGGCGGCCCCCGGCGGAGCCCGTAATAACACGCATGCGGCACCTCCCAAAAGGCGGCAGTTTTCCGGGGTTTATTGTACGGCAAACTTTTCCGCTTTTCAATAGCATTTCCAACAAAAGGCGAAAAAACTCCGGAGACACATTCTAAAATTTCTTCCATTATAATCGGCTCAGTTAAAAAGAATCCTTTGGATTCTTTTCAGTGCGGCGATGTTCTGCAACGCTGTAAGCCGCATCAGCAGCTTTCTGTTCTTGACTTCACAGAAAACGCATGGGCGCTCCGCGCCCCGGCGGACCAAATGTCCGCCGGCTGAAAAGAAGTATTCCCCTCTTTTCAACTGCGTTGACTGAATAAAAAGGAAAAACGCTCCCCGCATACCGTTTAACGATCGCAGAGAGCGCAGAAAAGACCGAATTGTCCGGAGAGATGTCCATCCCCCGCCCCGGCGGCAAAGGATATCCTCTCTCATCCAAGGCGCACTACCGGCCTATCCTCCAAACCGGTCAGATCATGGGTAGCCAGCAGCACCGGCTTTCCACCGCCCATCTTCCGGATCAGCTCCAGACAAAAAGCCCGGCTCTCCCGGTCCAGGCCTGTAAATGGTTCGTCCAGAGCCAAGGCTTCCGAAGGTGCCAGCAGAGCCCTTGCCAGAGCCAGACGCCGCTTCATGCCTCCGGACCATGTCCGGACGGGCTCAGCATCCGAAAGGGTTAGGCCCAGACGGGTCAGCACATCTCCCGCCTCCCGGGAAACACCTCCCAATGCGAAGCGGAGGTTGGCTGCGGCAGATACCTCCTCCAGCAGCCGGTTTTCCTGAAACACGGCGGCCCAGCGTCCGTTTCCGCCATGGATGCTCCCCGCGTCAGGGCGCTCCAGCCCCAGAACAAGGCGAAGCAAAGTGGTCTTTCCCGTCCCGGAGGGAGCCGCAATACAGGTAATCCCCTCCGGAAAAACGGCATTCAAATTTGTCAGCACAGGTTTTCCGCCATAGGACTTGCAAAGTCCTTCCACGCGAACCTCCATCAGCTCCCTGCCTTTCCTGCAAGTCGGTCCACAACCGCTATAAACAGCCGCTCAAACGCCGCAGACAACATCAAAATCACCGCCGTCCAGGCAAAGAGGTCCGGGGTCTGAAGATAAACCTTGGCGGTATACAGCCGCTCACCAATGGTCCCTGCCGGGAGTCCGATGATCTCCGCCGCTGCCCCTGCCTTCCAGCAAAGGCCCAGAGCCAGGGAAGCCGCAGAGCGGAAATAGGGCAGGACCTGAGGCAGGTAAATGCCCCGGATCCGCCGTCCCAGGGGAATCCGGTAGACCTGGGCCAGCTCCAGGAGCTTGCGGTCCGTTCCCCGGAGCCCCTCCAGCACATTGAGATACACCGGCGGGAAAACCATCAGCGCTGAGATGAAAAAAGATAAAGACCCGGCCTCCAGCCAGACCAGGGCCAGGATAATGAAGGAAGCTACAGGAGTGGCTTTCACTGCCGCCACCGGCGGAGCCAGCAGGTCCTGGAACCGCCGCCGCCCCGCCGCCAGGGCCGCCAGCAGGACGGCCAGAGCGCAGGCGAACAGGAAGCCCCCGAAAATCCGCAGGGATGAGTTCCCCACCGCCCGCCAGAAGCCAGCAGACGGCAGCAGCTCCAGAAGACGGAGGGCCGCCTGGAGCGGCGAGGCCAGCAGCAGCCCCCCGTTGGGGACCGCTGCCGCCAGGGCCATGCTCCCTCCCTGCCAGATCAGGAGCCAGAACAAGACGGACCAGGGACGGAGCTTAAGGGACATAGTAAAAATCGTCCCCTGGCAGCTTGCCGCCCACAGACTCCGAGGCCGCTTCCGCCAGCACAGCCAGATAGCCGGAGAGCTTGTCAAACATCTCCTGCCCGGTGAGACAGACGATGTTGCAGTGAGGCAGCGCCTTTTCCGCGATGGCGGGGCTTTCGATGATGCCGTTGGCGGCCACCAGCTCCGCCGCCCCGGCGGTATTTTCGTTCACCCAGTCCACGGAAGCGGTATATGATTTCAGGAATATATCCACCAGCTCCGGCCGCTGCTCCACAATGTCCCGCCGGGCCACAGCCACACCCGTAATCATGGCGGAGCCGTTGTCCAAGGCGTCCCATTCCGCCGTCAGGTCTAAGGCCACCCGGAGCTCTTCCAGCTTTCCCTGCGCCACGGCGACAAAGGGCTGCGGCAGAAGAGCGATATCCGCTGTCCCTGCCGCCAGGGCGGCAACACATTCGGCGTGCTCGGATTTCCAATCGATGGTCACATCTTTATCCGGGTCCAGGCCGCTTTGCTCCAGGAGGTAGCGGAGACCGAACTCTGGCGTGGAGCCCTTCCCGGCGGCAACGATGGTTTTGCCCTTGATGTCCGCCATAGACTGAACCGTCTCCCCGCCGTTTTCAACAATGTAGAGAACGCCCAGGGTGTTGACCGCCAGGGTGACCACCTCACCCCCGGTTTTGTTATAGAGCACTGCCGCCAGGTTAGCGGGAACACAGATAATGTCCAGCTCCCCTTTGATGAACCTGGGAGTCAACTCGTCGGCGGAGCCCGCCAGTGTATAACTATTCACGCCGTCATCAGAGATCATACGGATCATACCCATAGCGGTGGGTCCCTTCAGCGCCCCCACGTGAAATCCGGTATCCTCCAGCGGCACGGTTCCCGGCTCTGGGTTCTGAACCTCTTCCTGCGCCGTCCGGTCTTTCTCCTCCGGTGAGTCGGAGCTTCCCACCATCTCCGTTGGCCCATCGGTGCTGCTGATCGCGCCGCAGGCGGAAAGAGTCAGGAGCAGAGCCAGTACAAGAGCCAGTGTCTTCAAGACTTTCATAAGTCGTTTCCTCCCATTACTTGTTCTCTTTAAGCGCTTTCGGGTGCATAAACCGTTTTTGCCGTCACGCCGGGCAGCCGCCCAATCTTCCCCGACAGAGCAGAAATCACATCCGCCGGAGCATCCAGGGCCACGCTGATCAGGCGTATCCCCCGCTCCCGGCAGGGCACTCCCATCCGCCCGATAACGGCGCTCTCATACTGGTGCAGCAGGGCGTTCAGCGCCGACACAGAGTCCGCCTCCCGAACGATGACCGCCAGGACGGCAACGCGGGTCTCCATATAGTGTTCCTCCTTTACGGAAAAATAAAAGCCCCCCTGCCGGCTGGCAGAGGGACTGTGAAACTACACAACTCAAGACACGGAGAAAATCTTCTCCGCATCCCGTTCTCTCCTCTTACAGCTCGGAATCACCTTGCTGCCAGATCGACAGATATTATAAAAGTCCCTCAGTCAGAAACACTTTCCGGGGACAGCGCTGTTTACCGAAAATGATGATAACATGGAAAAAGCCGGGTGTCAAGGCCATCTCATCCTTCCCGCTTATCCAAAGCGGCAGATTTTACATTTCCAGTCCATAAATCCCGGTTAATAGCCTTATTCATAGATTTTCCCCATGTAGAGCATGCGGGCAAAGGCCTTAAAATCCAACGCCTCCCAATCCATGTCATTCATGGGACTCTGTGAAAAATCCTCAATCCAGCCCGCCATCTGCTCCAGGAACGCAGGAATAGAGAGATTGGCCCATTCCCCGCCGCAGCTCCGGCAGTCTGCCGCCAGGCAGTATAAAAACCTGACAAAGTCTTCTTTGCCGCCTATCTTTTCAATTTCCATCATCCGTCTCCTTTTTTCACGGAGCCGTTACTCTTTATCCAAATAGTCCAGCACCTCAACCATCCTGCCGCCTTGATAATAAATCCGGGGAACTCTGCGGGCCACAGCGCAAAGAAGCTCATAGGAAATGGTTCCCGCCTTCTCCGCCGCCCGGGCAAAACTATCCGCAGGAGCGGCCCCCAGCAGCGTCACCTCATCTCCGGCGGCCGCCTCTGGAACAGCGGAGGCATCTATCGTAATCTGATCCATACTCACCCGGCCAATTACCGGAGCAGGCCTGCCGTGGATCGCGGCCATGCCCAGATTGGACAGGCACCGGGGATACCCGTCCGCGTAGCCGCAGCAGATAGTGGCCGCCCGCATAGCATGATCTGCCGCATAGGTTCTGCCATAGCCCACACAGTCGCCGCAAGCCAGAGTTTTAACCTGACTGACCACGGTTTTCAGCGTCATAACAGGCCGCAGGCCAGGAAAAACCACCTCAGGTCCAGGGTTCTGCCCATAGAGAATAATACCCGCCCGGACCATATCGCAGTTCCAGTCCGGGTGTCCCGTCAAGCCTGCTGAATTGGAGCAGTGCAGGAGCGCAAGCGGTCCGGCCTCCGTCAAGCGTTCCGCTACCCGGCGAAAAAGGGCATACTGTCTCTCGGTGTAAAGCCGGTCGTCCTCCTCCATAGAATCCGCTGCGGAAAAATGCTGGAAAGCGCCAGTAATGGAAAGGCCCTTCAGCTTCCGGCATTCCAGGAGCTGAGTTACGGCACTCTCCATGTCCCGGCAGGCCCCGAACCCAATACGGCCCATGCCGGTATCAATTTTCAGATGACCCTCCACCGTAACCCCGGCATCCTCCGCCGCCTGTGCCAGTGCCCGGGCATATTCCAGGCTGTAAACAGCCTGGGTAATACGTTCCTCCGCCAACGCTGCGGCAAGTGCGGGCCGGGTCATGCCCAGGATCAAAATAGGCCGTTCAATGCCGCTGCGGCGCAGATGCCGGGCCTCCGCCAGAGACGATACCGCAAACCAGGCGGCTCCCGCCTCCGACAATACCCGCGCAACCATCCGGTCACCGTGGCCGTAGGCATCCGATTTCACCACGGCACAGACAGCGGCGGAACCCGCTCTTTGCTGAATCAGATGGAAATTATGAACCAGTGCATCCAGATCAATCTCCGCCCAGCAGTGAGCATCGAAATCCATGTTCATTAGGATACCTCCAATGTTTGATACAAATCATCTTACTCTCTTTTTTCCGCCGGGGCAACAGCATTTTCTGTTCCATACCAGGCATTTTGTGCAGAAGTCCCCTCCGGACGGGATCGCTGCCTTTGCGGCCGGTATTCTCCGGGATAATCCGGGCTTCCGGCAGCGGTTTATTTCCGTCCACTCCCGGATGACTCCGGAGGAATGAGTAATCCTGCAAAAAAAGGGTTCGAGCCGGCGCAAGAAATAAAAGAAGCCGCCCCTGATTTGATTCAAATGAAATGAGAGGAAGGAACGTGCTTTGGAGTGCAATTTTTGGTTCCGCCAAACGGCCCAAGCGATTATCTCCAGCCAATATATATGCCTGTATAATATTACTTCTGAACGGAAATGTCGGCGGTTGTCGCCGTTTATGGCGGCGGGCAAAACGGCTGAAATCCAATGGTATGATTTCCGAATTTTCAATTCGGAAATCATAACGGCATGGTTCGCCATCCGGCGGCAATGCCCACGACTTTCAAAAGACGCTGAAAGCCGGTTCACGCCGCCCAAAGCACAAGGCGGCCTTTAAGAGATGCGGGGAAACAAGCCGGGCGCACAGCAAAAAATACCGGAAGCCCGCGGACACATATCCTTGCGCGGACTTCCGGTATTCCTGACTTTCTCTGGCGATCTGAATATTCATGTTAAAACCGCCAAAAGCTCCCGGCTGCAAAAATACGGTCCTTCCTCAAACTGCTTTCAGAGTCTGGACCGAATCTCCGCTCCCATCTCCCTGCATCCAAGAAGTCTGCCGCCCTCATCCATGATATCTCCGCAGCGGAACCCCGCTTTCAGCGTCCGGTCCACCGCCGCCTCCACGGCGTCGGCCTCCAATGCCATATCAAAGCTGAAACGCAGCATCATCGCCGCTGCCAGGATGGTTCCAATGGGATTGGCCTTATCCTGACCGGCGATGTCCGGGGCGGAACCGTGAATGGGTTCATACAGCCCCCGGGTTCCCTCCCCCATGCTGGAGGAAGGAATCATACCGATGGAACCAGTGATCTGGCTGGCCTCGTCGGAGAGGATATCGCCAAAGAGGTTCTCCGTCACGATGACGTCAAACTGGCTGGGGTCCCGGACAACCTGCATGGCAGCATTGTCCACATACATATGCAGAAGCTCCACATCCGGATATTCCTTAGAAACCTCCTCCACCGTCTTCCGCCAGAGGCGGGAGGTGTCCAGCACGTTGGCCTTATCAATAGACGTCACCCGCCTGCGGCGCTTCCGGGCCATGTCGAAGGCCACCCGCGCCACCCGTCGAACCTCGTGCTCGCTGTAGGAGCACACATCCACGGCCTTTAACTCCCCAGCCGTCTCAGAGGTAGCGTGCTCGCCGAAGTACAGGCCGCCAATGAGCTCCCGGACCACCACGAAGTCAATCCCTCTGGCGGCAATATCCGCCCGGAGGGGGCAGGCGGCAGAGAGATCAGAAAACATCCGGGCGGGCCGGATATTCGTATACAGCCCCATGGCGGAACGAAGCTTCAAAAGCCCCCTCTCCGGCCGGTTGGCAGAGGGCTGGTCATCCCACTTGGGTCCCCCCACCGCTCCCAGCAGCACACTATCGGAAGTCAGGCATGTCTCCAGGCTGGAATCCGGCAGAGGCACGCCGAATGCGTCGATGGCACAGCCGCCCATGGGGGCCTCCTTGTAGGTGAAGCTGTGCCCGAATTTCTCCGCTACGGCGTCCAGTACGCCAAGAGCCTCGCTTACAATCTCGGGGCCGATGCCGTCGCCCCGAATAACGGCAATAGTCTTGTTCATGCTTCTGCCTTTCCGGCCTTCAAAGAGGCCATAAGCCCGCCTTTTTCAATCATTTCCTTAATGAACGGCGGAAAGGGCTCCGCCTGATATGTCTCGTTTTTCGTAAGATTGGTGATAACGCCGGTATCAAAGTCCACCGCCACCTGGTCCCCGTCGGAAATGCCCGCGCTGGCGGCGGGGCACTCTAAAATTGCCAGACCGATATTGATGGCGTTCCGGTAAAAAATCCGCGCAAATGTGGCCGCTATGACGCAGCTTACCCCGCTGGCCTTAATGGCGATGGGAGCATGCTCCCGGGAGGAGCCGCACCCGAAGTTGACCCCAGCCACCATCACGTCGCCGGACTTCACTTTATGAATAAAATCCTTGTCGATATCCTCCATGCAGTGGGCGGCCAATTCCTTGTGATTCGGGGTGTTCAGATAGCGGGCGGGGATAATGACGTCCGTGTCCACGTGATCCCCGTATTTGTGGACGGTTCCCTGTACGTTCATAAAACGATCTCCTTGCTCAAAATTTCCCGCCCCTGTCCAGACCGCGTTATTGTGCGCCGCGCCCGGAAAAGGCGGAGATTTGGTAGCGAATCAGAACCTGTATTTATAAGCGGGAACGCTGGATAAGCGAAAGACTTTTCCGTCAGACAAAAAAATTTCCAGCAGAAATCCCGACGGACTTCAAGGGAAACTGACAAAGGCCCGGCGGCAAAAGCACCGCCCAGACAGCAGTCAACGCTTATGAATACAGGTTCTTAAAGTTCTTTTGGGTTCTCTTCGCCCTATGGGCATACAGAATCCCTAAGCGGCAAAGCCTCCAAGAGCTTCTATATCTTTCAAGAAAGGGAATCCGGGTGGGCAATATGCCCCATGATGCCGGATGCCGCGGCCACGGCGGGAGAGGCCAGATAGACTTCACTCTCCACATGGCCCATGCGGCCCACAAAATTGCGGTTGGTCGTGGAAACACAGCGCTCCCCAGCGGCCAGGATGCCCATATAACCTCCCAGGCAGGGCCCGCAGGTGGGCGTAGAGACAATGCAGCCCGCATCCAAGAAGACATCTGTAAGGCCGCGCTTCATGCACTCCCGGTAAATATGCATCGTAGCGGGGATTACAATCCCCCGGACATCCTTTGCCAGGTGCCGGCCCTTCAAAATAGCGGCAGCGGCCTCCATATCGGGAAGCTGTCCGTTCGTACAGGAGCCAATGACAATCTGGTCAATTTTAATTTCTTTCCCCTCCCGGGCGCTGTGAGCGTTCTCAGGAAGGTGGGGATATGCCACTGTACAATCCACCTGGCTCAGATCAATATCCACGGTGCGCTCGTACTCCGCGTCGCTGTCCGCCTCATAGGCAGTCCAAGGACGGTTCACCCGGCCCTCCACATAGGCCCTGGTCACATCATCCACAGGGAAGATACCGTTTTTCGCCCCGGCCTCAATGGCCATGTTGGAAATCGTCAGCCGGTCATAAATCGTCAGCTCCGCAACTCCCGGGCCGGCGAACTCAAGGGACTGGTACCGGGCCCCGTCCACGCCGATCATACCGATCAGGGTCAGGATCACATCCTTGCCGGTGACAAACGGCCGCAAGCTCCCGGTGAGATTTACCCGAATAGCTGAGGGCACCTTGAACCATGTCTGCCCCGCCGCCATGGCGGCTCCCATGTCCGTGGACCCAACGCCGGTGGAAAAGGCTCCCAGGGCGCCGTAAGTGCAGGTATGGGAATCCGCGCCGATAACCGCTTCTCCGGGAGCTACCAGGCCCTTTTCCGGCAGCAGGGCGTGCTCAATGCCCATCTCACCCACATCAAAATAATTGTCAATGTCAAACCGCCGGGCAAAGGTGCGGCACTGCTTGCACTGAGCGGCGGCCTTAATATCCTTGTTGGGGGCAAAGTGGTCCATTACCAGGGCAATTTTGCTCTTGTCGAAAACCTGGTCAAAGCCCGCCGCCTCAAACTCGTTGACCGCCACGGGGGTGGTAATGTCGTTGCCCAGAACCAAATCCAGCTTCGCCTGAATGAGCTGTCCCGCCCGGACGCTGTCCAAGCCCGCATGCTTGGCCAGAATCTTCTGTGTCATGGTCATTCCCATTATTATTCACGCTCCTTATCTTATCGTCCAACTGCATCTAAAATTATGGAATCATCAGACTTCCTCTCCGGCAGTATCCTCCAGCATTTTATTGATGCCGTTGACATAGGCCCGGATCGAAGACTCAATAATATCCGTAGAGAGGCCTGTGCCAGTATAGCTTTCGCCGTTAGGCGCCTTGATTTTCACAATGCCCTCGCCAATGGCGTCCTCACCGTCGGTCACCGCGTTCAGGCTGAAGCTCTCCAGCTTGATATCCATGTCCAGCATCCGGTTGATCGCCTTAAAGGACGCATCCAGCGGGCCAGAGCCGATGGCGGCATCCTCCCGGACTTCCCCGTCCCGCTCCAGCTTGATATAAGAAGTGGTGGGGAGGCTGTCGCTGGTGCTGGTGTTGATCAGGTGGCCCAGCAAACGGCAGGCCCCGCTCTGGGCGTTGAGACTGTTGTTCCGGCGGTGAAGGACCAGAGACTCCAAATCAGAGCCGGTAATGCTTTTCTTTTTATCCGCCAGTGTCTTAAACCGGGTGAAAACTCCCTCAAGATCTTCATCGCTGAGCTCGTAGCCCATGGACTCCAGCTTTTCCCGGAGAGCGTGCTTTCCTGAGTGCTTGCCCAAAACCATGGTGTTCTGTGGAATGCCCACGTCGGTGGAGTTCATAATCTCATAGGTCTGGGCGTTGGCCAGAACACCGTGCTGGTGGATGCCGGACTCATGGGCAAAGGCGTTCGCTCCCACGATGGCCTTGCTGGGAGCGATGGCCACGCCGGTGATGGAACTGAGGAGCTTGCTGGAACGGTAGATCTGCTTGGTGTTGACTCCGGTATCCGCGTCATAAAAATCCCTCCGGGTGCGAATCGCCATGACCAACTCCTCCAGGCTGGCGTTCCCTGCCCGTTCGCCGATGCCGTTGACGGTGCACTCCACCTGGGTGGCCCCCGCTTGGATACAGGCCAAGGTATTGGCCACGGCCATGCCAAGGTCGTTGTGGCAGTGGGTGGAAATGTCCACACCCTCCACGCCTTCCACGTGCTCCCGGAGGTAGCGGATCAGGTTTCCCATCTCCTGAGGCGTGGAGTAACCCACGGTGTCGGGAACATTCAACGTTGTAGCCCCGGCTGCCACGGCATTGGAGAAGCACTGGGCCAGGAAGGCCTTGTCAGAGCGGGAAGCATCCTCGGCGGAGAATTCAATGTCCGGGCAAAAGCTCTTGGCGTAGGACACCATCTCGGTGATCCGCCGGAGGACTTCCTCCCGGGTCATCTTCAGCTTGTATTCCATGTGGATATCGCTGGTAGCCAGGAAGACATGGATACGAGGATGTTTCGCCTCCTTCACCGCGTCCCAGGCGGCATCAATGTCTCCCTTGGTGCAGCGGGCCAGACTGGCAACCGTGCATTTGGAAACGGCGGCGGCAATGGATTTCACGCTTTTATGATCCATGGGGGAAGCTATGGCAAAACCCGCCTCAATGATGTCCACCCCCAAGCGCTCCAGCTGTTTCGCCATTTCAATTTTCTCCGGCAGATTCATGCTGCATCCTGGAGACTGCTCGCCATCCCGGAGTGTGGTGTCGAATATCTTAATGTGCTTCATGGTGGGGTTCCTCCTGCATTTGAATTTTAGTTGAGAGCAACAAAAAAAGCCCCCGTCTCCTTCATAAAGAGACGAAAGCTCAGCTTCCGCGGTACCACTCTCATTGGCAGAAAACTGCCCGCTTCCGGCATCGGCCCGGCTTCGCCGGACGAATCCCGCCTCTTTGATAACGGTGAGGAAACCCGTCTCCGCCTAAACCGCGCGGTCTCAGCGGAGCTGCTCGAGGGCCAGTGACATCCTTCCTCTCCGCACTGCCTCGCAGCAAACAGCAGCTCTCTGAAGCGTCCCGAAAGGATTTTCTCCCTGTCATCGCATTTTTATTGTTGGGCTATAGAATACAGGATTTCAAAGTGTTTGTCAATAGGAAAAATATCCTCCTTCTCCAACCATTACAGCAGAAAACTTCGTTGATTCTGCCAAAGCCGCAGCCAGAGGCAATGCACAGATTTTTCCCGAAAATAAATCCGCCCAATCACCACCCATGAAGCGGCGCGTTTATTTAACGCAGAGAATTTCGAAATACCCTTGACAAGTTTGGACGGAATCTGTATAATGACGATGTTAAAGCCATATGATATGGCCCTTAAAGTATCCTGGAAATAGCCGGATACCTCGGAGGGAGGGAAAATAT
>CAJTJA010000009.1 GCA_910576845.1 uncultured Oscillibacter sp. | reverse complement strand
ACCAACAAGAGGCAGGGAGTGAGGGTGTTTTGAAGGGAAACATGGAGGAGCGGGCAGAGCGCCTGGCTCTTTACATTATAGAAAACCGGTCCACAGTCCGGGCCGCCGCGCAGAAATTCGGCATCAGCAAGTCGACGGTACATAAGGACATCTCCGAACGGCTGCCCTTGTTCAACCGTCCGCTGTATCTCCAGGTCAAAGAGGTGCTGGATGTAAACAAGGCCCAGCGGCATATCCGGGGCGGCATCGCCACCCGTAAAAAATACCGCGGCGATTAACGCCGCCGGAGAGGAGGGACCTCTTATGGCAAATCGTCAACACGGCAAAAACCGGAGTCCGGGAAGCGGCCGGGCAGCGCGGGTTGTGCCTGTCTCCCGGCCTCTGGCAGGCGCCCGGGGAAGCGGGGAAACCTGGTCTCAGCCGGACGCTCCCATTTATAAAGAACCGGAGATCCGGCGCTGGCCGCATCCGCTGGAGGATACATCTTCCGTCCCCGCGCCGGAGCCGGCGCTGCATTACATTCGCTGTGCCTTGTCCTATCAAAATCAGCTGTTGGCAGACATCAAAGCGCTGCTGGAACAGCTTGCGGCCGCTGTTCCGGCGGCAACCGAAGCACCGGCTCCGGCTGACTTTCCCGCAGGCTCGGAGAAGGCGGAAGAAATCCGCCCGTAGTTGTAAACTTTTTGAAAACATTTTAAATTTCTTGTAAGAAATGACAGAAACGGCAATATTTTAGCAGAAAAAATAGCGGCTGTGCTGCTATTTTTTCTCTTGTCTTTTTTCAGCTCCGGTTTTATAATGAAGCAGGTATTATGTCAATCGACACTGTGGGACACGCTTCTACCCTAAGGGACCGTTTCTCACAAATTTACTCTTTATGACACGCGCCGCCAGCCGGCGCACGGGAGGTTCCCATGCCGTCAAGACTTCGCCGCCGGAAACGCAGCCCCTGGGGAATTACCTTGCTGCTGCTCTTGATCCTCATCGCGTTGACTTATGCCACCATACGGGTCTATTTCCGGGCGCCCGACCAAAAAACCGACGCCCCCGTTATGATTCAGCAGGTGGACAACCCCTCTATTCCGGGGGACCTCACCAGCGAAGAGGCGGCAGCTCTCCGCTCCCATTACGAGCGCAAGCCCTCTTTTTACACCATTTTGATCTCCGGTGTAGACGACGGCAACGGCGGAAGCGACACCAACATACTGGTAGCCGTCGACACGGAAAACGACTACATTTATGGGGTCAGCATTCCCCGGGATACCAAGGCCAGCATCAACGGCAAAAACCGCAAGATCAACTTTGCCTATAACTCCGGCGGCATGGAGCTGATGGCCCAAACCGTCTCCCACCAGCTGGGCATCCCGGTGGATTACACAGTATTGGTGAACCTCAGGGCTTTCCAGGCCCTGGTGGACACCATCGGCGGCGTGGACTTTTATATCCCGGTGGATATGAATTATGATGATCCCTATCAGGATTTGCACATCCACTTTTCCAAAGGAATGCGGCATCTTAACGGTTCGGAGGCTCTAAAAGTGGTCCGTTTCCGTCATAACAACGACGGTACCGGCTACGGCAGCGAAGACATCGGCCGCATGCAGACCCAGCAGGACTTTTTGAAGGCTGTTGCCAAGCAGACTCTGACCGTTTCCAATCTAACCAAGCTGGACAGCTTCTGCAAAATCTTTCAGCAGTATGTAGAAACGGACCTAACCGTAGGCAACCTGGTCTGGCTGGGCGGAGAGGCTATCGGCATGGGGGCGGAGAGCATCAGCTTCTGCACGCTTCCGGGGGATTGGAAATCTCCTTACATCTATTTAAATCAGGAAGAAGTCCTGACTCTTGTGAATCAATACCTGAATCCATATGTTGAGGACCGTCTCCCAGAGGACATGAATATTCTTTCCTGACCGGTCCCCCTTTTGAAAGGAGTCTCATGAAAAAAAACCTCCCGGCGCTTTTGCTGGCGGCAGTTCTGCTGCTGACTCTCCCTGTCCAGGCCTCTCAGGAAAATGGCTTTACCCGGCGGCGCGTCTATACCGGAGAGTTTTCCGATCTCACCGCTGCTTCTCCCTTCTACGACAATGTAACCGCGCTTTATGAATACGGCCTCTCCAACGGAAAAGCCGATGGAACCTTTGGCCTCCAGGACCCCTTGACTGTGGGACAGGCAGTTATCTTTGCCGGACGGGTCCGCAGCATTTACCAGACCGGCGACCCGGAATCCGGCCCCAACGCCTACCGCAGCGGCGAGGGTCCCGCCGCCCTTCCCTATCTCCGTTATCTCCAGGCGGAAGGCGTCCTGGATACAGAGCTGGACGGCAGTCTCTCCAGCACTGCCACCAGGGCCCAAACAGCCCACATACTGGCACATGTCCTGCCCGAAGAAGCTCTCCCCAGCATTCACAACGAATTGGTTACCCAGGGCTATGCCTCCCGCCGCTTTATTACAGATGTTGACGAATACACGCCCTACTATAACGATATTCTGGCGCTCTACCGCAAAGGCATCTCTGCCGGCAGCGACGCGTCCGGCTCCTTTCAGCCGAACGCGCCCATTACCCGAGGCGCTGCCGCCGCCATGCTTACCCGCATTGCCGACCCCTCCCTGCGGGTTCAGCCTCAGTGGGATTTATCCGATCTTTACAGTGCCGCCGGAACCACCCTGGCAGACCTGGTGGAACCCGGAGTTTATACGCTCTCTCCTTCCACACGGGAGGAGCTGGAGAGCTCCATCCGCTACATGCTGGCCAAGGGCAGCAATCAGCTGGTTTTCTACTGTCCCGGAATTTCCAGTGAAGAGGCCAAACAAATCATGGACATCTCACTGGCTGTCATGAAGGCCCATTGCGAACAGGGCTATAACGAAGTTCGCTGTACACTGGGCGCCGGTTTTCTCACGTTGAACTTTTCCGCCGCAGGAGCGGGTTCCCGGCTGAACGAATACCGCACCGCCGCTATGGAGGCCGCCGTTGCCGTTCACGATCAGCTGTGGGCCGACGGAACGCTCCGTCCGGACATGACGGAGCTGGAAAAAGCCCGAGTATACTACAGGTGGATTTGTGACAACTGCGCATACGATTATCAAGCTGGGGATGAATCCCTCAGCCATACCCCCTATAATCTCTTTATCAACCGCACCGCTGTCTGCGACGGCTATACCGGAGCCTACAATCTGCTTTTAAAGCTGGAGGGCATCCGCTGTTCCACCGTAATCCAGGGAGATCATATTTGGACCACAGCCACTCTGGATGGCACAGAATATCACATCGACACCACCTGGGGCGACAGCGGCAGCACTGTCAGCTATGACTATTTCGCCATGACTCCGCAGCAGTCTCAGACGGTTCATGCCCAGCAAAGCGCCTAAAAAACAGGCCTAAGCGGCGCGGGACTATCTGGTCCCGCGCCGCTTATCCATCTTTCTCTTACCGCCGGATGTCCAGGGCCCGGCACACCTGGACCAGCGTCAGGCGGTACACGGCGTACATCAAGGCGCTGACCGCCGCGATCACCCCTATGGCCGCCAGGAGGCCCGCCGCCTCGCTGGGGGTGATGCCCACAGGACTGCCGTTAAAATACATAATCATGGTGTAAAAGGCGTAAATTAGTCCTGTCCCCGCCAAGGCGGGCACCAGAAAGATCCGCTTTACCTGTCCCCGGACGGAGCGGCGCAGATAGGCGTTGGAGGCCCCCAGGCGCCGCAGATCGTCGTAGACCTGCCGGTTCGTCAGGGCGATGGTCATGCACCGGGTGTAGGCGATGACAAACACGGCGGAAAAGCAGACCACAGCCACGAAGACAAAAAGGATGAGAAACACCGCCATGGTCTTCACAAAATCCTGCTTGTCCAGCACCCGGAACTGGGGCATGTACTGCCAGTCCAACCGGAAGGCGGAGCTGTCCCGCTGCTCGTAGTCAATGACGGTAAAGCCCGCTTCCGCGCAGTTCTCCCGGTCCAGGAAGTAGAAGCCCTTCTTCGCGATATCCCGGTCCCGGATAACCGGGTCCCAGCCATCGAACTGGGCCACGTCCATGGTGGAGCGGTCCACGATCTCGTTGAACAGGGCCTTGGCGAAGTCATATGTCTTCTCGCAGTCCTCCACGTTGAAGCAGACCTGGGTCTCCCGCCACTCCTCCGGCAAGCCCGCGCCCAAGGCGGCGAAGTCCTCGTCGTTCATCACATAGCGCGCAAAGAGGCTGTCAAAGCGCAGGGGCTCCAGGGACGTGACGGGGAGCCGCTCCCAGGTCAGGTAGTTGGTCACAAAGCGCTTGTCCGGGTCAAAGCCCAGCTTGCTCCCCTCCACATCCACGACGCCGCGAAGCTCGCCTGGGGCCAGCTCCACATGTTCCCCCGTCAAGGCCTCGTAGCCGGAGGCGGAGAGGAAGAGATCAGAATTCATGACCTCCTCGTACTCCTTCCGCCAGGTGGTCCCCATGGGGCCCTCCTCCTCGATGTGGTCGTCGCCGTCCACCGCCAGGCGAATCATTGGGGCAGCGGCGAAGTCCGTAATGGTCACGCCGTACTCCTCCGCCAGGGCCCGCACCTCGTCCTCCAGGGGAATGTCCTGGTCCGCCCGGAAGTTGTACACATAATCCACAGGCCGGGTATCGTAGCCGATCATGGCCCCCATGCCCATCGTGGGAGCGTAAAAGCTGCCGAAGTAGGCGCCCGCAATGAGCAGGGTCATCACCAGCATGTTCCGCACGGTCTGGCGGCCCTGGAAGCGCATCTGGCTGGTGGCGATGAGATCACGGTAGAGTTTCCTTTTCCCGTTCCAGCCGTTGACCACCGTGTGGAGCAGAATCATATAGAGACCCACCAGGGCGGGGACGTAAAAGACCGCGGTAAGCCCCTCGGGGGGATACCAATGCAGAACGACCACAAAGAAGCTGGAGGACATATAGCCCAGGAAGCCCCCCAGGGCCAGCAGGCCGATGCCGGCAGGTCCATACCACCGGGGCACATCCCGGATAGGTTCGGACTTGTGGGACTCCTGCACGATGTCGATGATGTTGGTCCGTTTGACAGAACGGCTTCCAAGGAGGAACATCATAACGATTACAAATGCGGAAAAGGCCAGAGAAAACATGTAGGCGTCGGGGTCAAACACCAGGCGCATCTCCTCTGTGTCCACCACGCAAAGACGGAACACCTGCCATAGAATCCAGGCCAGCGGCCCGCCCAGGATAGCCCCGGCGGCGCAGGAGCTCAGGGAGATGACCCCCAGCTCCCGGTACAGCTCCCCCCGGACCTGGGCCCGAGAGGCCCCCAGGGCCAGGAACACGCCGGTCTCCCGGGACTTCTGCCGGAGGAAGAGTCCGGAGGCGTAGGTGGTAAACACGGCGCAGCCGATGACCGCCAGAATGAAGATCATCATGACCTGCTTGCGGCTGTCGCCCCCCTCGGGCAGGACGTTCAGCACCGTGGGAGCCCGCATCATGCAGACATAGGCCGTAATCAGCAGCACGGAGAAGAAGCAGCATCCCACCAGGAGGGCGTACTGCTTTTTGTTCCTCCGGCGCATCAGCCCGTAAACTTCGGAAAAATGTTTCATAAAATCACCCTTCTAACAATGCGGAATTAGGCGTTAGGAAATTACTAGAAATTCCTAATTCCTCATTTCTAATTTTCACCGCGCCCCATTTCCCGGATGGCGTCCAGCAGCTGGTCCTGGAATTTCTCCCGCTCCGTGGCTCCCTTTTCCAGCGTCCTCCAAACAACGCCGTCCCGGAGGATGACCACCCGGTCACAGAAGGAGGCAGCGTAGGAGTCGTGGGTCACCATAAAAATCGTGGCCTCCAGAGCCGTCTTGGCCTGTTCGAAGGAGCGGATCACCGCCCGGGTGGACTTGCTGTCCAGGTTGCCCGTGGGCTCGTCGGCCAGAATCAGCAGAGGATGGTTGATCAGGGCCCGGGCCACGGCGGTGCGCTGCTTCTCGCCGCCGGAGATTTCCGCCGGGTACTTGTTCCGGATACCTGGGATGCCGAAGACCTCGCAGAGCTGATCCGCCCGGGCCTCCGTCCGGTCGGAGACGGTGCCCCCGATAATGGCGGGGAGAAGAATGTTCTGCCGGACCGTCAGCCCGTCCAGAAGCAGAAAGTCCTGGAAGACAAAGCCCAGCTGTTTATTGCGGACCTCCGCCAGAGCGTCTTCCCCCAGGCAGGCCAGCTCGGTTTTCCCCAGGCGGATGCTGCCGGAGTCGGCGGGAATGTAACAGGAGATGCAGTTCAGGAGGGTGGTCTTGCCGGAACCGGAAGGGCCCATGACCGCCACGAATTCCCCCTTTCCCACATGAAGGGAGATTCCCTTCAAAACTTCATAAGAGGTTTTTCCCACTTGATAGGATTTGCGCAGGTTTTCCACAGTCAGCATGATATTCGTTCCTTTCTTACAGCATAAATCGTAGAGCGGCGATAACCGCCAGATGGGCAGGATAGAAGGCGTAGAAGAACCACTTTGGAATTTTGAGTCCGGAGCGGGTGGGGATAAAAATCAGCGGCGCGGCCAGCAGGGCGAAAACCGCCCAGTCGATGGCATAGCCCCCCAGCTTCAGGGCCAGCGGGTCCTCCAGATACCCGCTCCAGAGAGCTGGAAGGTAGTTCAGCACATAGAGCGCCGCTCCGATCCCGGGATGGTTCCGGCAAAGGAAGAAGATCAGCATCAATTGAATTCCAGTGCCGGAATAGTCGAAGTTCCACCAGCTCACCACGAAAAAGGCTCCCAGAAACAGCCACCATTTCCGCTCCTTGAACCCAACCATGGCCAGGAGAGAGAGAAACAGAGTGAAGAAGATGTTCCAGTTGGTCCAGTTCAAATCCACCATCCAGTCGTGGGGATGGGTGGCCAGCACATAAAAGGGCTGGGATATGACGGCGAAGACGGCCAGGCGGCCCAGATAGCGCTTTACATCCCGGGTGTACAGAAGGCCCACCGTCATGCAATAGCAGAAGATGGGGAACGCCAGCCGCCCAATCCAGCGGAAAACTCCCACCTCCGGAAAGAAGGCCCCGCCCACATGGTCGATCAGCATGGCGATAATGGCGACAAGCTTTAAAACGTCTGTGTCCAGGTTGGTTTCCATCCGGGGGCCCTGCTCCGGAACCCGGGCAGGGGTGGTCAGGGCTTGGCGGACGGCGGTCAGGTTCATAAGAAGCACTTCCTTATTTTGTGATATACATGGTACGGAAGTCCGGTGGGAAATTCTTCACTTCCGTTTCCATTGCCAGAATAGCGCAGAAAAACGGCCTCCGCAAACGGGACCGTTCTCTTTGCCGGGTTTGATGTAAAGTTTGGAGGGACTGGCGGAACCGCTGTCATCTTTGGCAGTTTTGCCGTCATATTTGGTTTGGCGAATGACCGTCTGTGTGCTATAATAAATTATATCTTTCAAAAGGAGGCCGCCCATGCTGAAACTCGAACGCATCCGGCTTTCCCCCGGCGGCGGGGAGGCAGAACTGGTCTCCCGGGCCGCAAAACTGCTGCGGATTCGGGAAGCGGATATCCGGTCTGTCCAAATCCTTCGCCGAAGCGTCGACGCCCGGGAGACGGCGGCACTGATCTACACTCTGGCAGTCTCGGTGGACAACGAGGCAGCCGTCCTCCGAAGATGCCGGGGGCAGAATGTCAGCCGCCTGGAACCGGGCCAGGCCTATTGTCCTCCCGCGCCGGCGCCTCCTCCGGAGACTCCCCCGGTGATAGTGGGAGCGGGGCCGGCGGGTCTTTTTGCCGCGCTGATCTTGGCCTCGGCGGGCCAGCGGCCAATTTTATTGGAGCGCGGACGCCCGGTGGAGAAGCGGCAGGCCGATGTGGAACGGTTCTGGTCCTCCGGGACCCTGAGCACAGAATCCAACGTTCAGTTCGGCGAGGGCGGGGCCGGGGCCTTCTCCGACGGCAAGCTGAACACCGGGACACGGGATATCCGGCACCGGTTCATCCTAGAAAAACTGACGGCCCTCGGTGCGCCTCCCAGTATCCTAATTGATGCCAAACCCCATATAGGGACGGATTATCTCCATATTGTCCTTCAAAATCTCCGCCGGGAATTAACCTCCTTGGGAGCAGACATCCGCTTCGAGACCCGGCTGACGGACCTGTCGATACAGGATGGAGCCCTGACCGCCATCGAAGCCGTATCCCCGGACGGTGCTTTCCGGCTTCCCTGCCGCAAGCTGATTTTCTGCCCCGGTCACTCCGCCAGGGACACCTTTGAGATGCTTCACCGGCGGAATGTGCCTATAGAGGCCAAGCCTTTTGCGGTAGGCGTCCGTATTGAACACCGCCAGTCTGACTGCGATGCGGCCCAGTACCGTCAATACGCCGGACACCCCGGCCTGCCTGCCGCCAGCTATAAGCTCTCCTGCCACCTTCCCAGCGGGAGAGGCGTCTTCTCCTTCTGTGTCTGTCCCGGCGGGGAGGTAGTGGCCGCCGCGTCCGAAACCAAGCAAGTGGTAACCAACGGAATGAGCGAGTTCGCCCGTGACCGGGAAAACATCAACGGCGCGCTGCTGGTAAATGTCACGCCGGAGGACTACGGCAGCTCCTTTCCTTTGGCGGGGGTGGCGTTTCAGCGGCAGCTGGAACAGGCTGCCTATGCTTTAGGCGGAGGCGGTTACCGGGCGCCTGCCCAGCGGGTGGAGGACTTCTTGGCCCGCCGTCCCTCCACAGGGCCGGGACGGATTCTGCCCAGCTACCGCCCCGGTGTGACGTGGACGGACATTCACCGCTGCCTTCCTCCGTTTGTGGCGGAAGCGCTGGAAGAAGCGCTGCCCATTCTGGGACGGAAACTTCGGGGATACGACAGCCCAGACGCCGTGCTCACCGCTGTGGAAAGCCGCAGCTCTTCTCCCATCCGGGTTCTTCGAGACCGAACATACCAGTCCGCTGTCCGCGGCCTCTATCCCTGCGGCGAAGGGGCGGGTTATGCCGGCGGCATTCTCTCAGCCGCCGCAGACGGGATACGCTGCGCCGAGGCGGTGCTGGCAGGTTGATTATATAATCGAAACAATGGATTTCCTTTATAATCTGATGGCAAGGAGGCGGATTTTCTGTGAGAAATATCTGCATTTATCAAGAGTTTTTAACCGACACGCACAAACAGCGCATTCGTGAGACAGCCGAATCCACAGGCTTTATTCCCCATTTCTTTACCCTGGACCAGTTTGAGGAGGCCAGGGCCTGCCTTCAGGACTGCGAGGTTCTTTACGCCCATGACATGAATCTGCTCCGGGCAGCTCCGGCCTCTTTGAAGTGGTATTGCTGCTCCTACGCCGGGGTGGATCCCTATTGCAAAGACCCCGGGCTGTTTGCAAACCCGGACTGCATGCTGACTAACTCCAATTGTTATGGAGTCACCATCGCCGAGCATGTGGTCATGGTACTGCTGATGCTCCTCCGGCGGATGCCGGAGTATGAAGAAACTGTCCGAAGACGGAGCTGGAGCAACCAGCTGCCCATCCGCTCCATTCGAGACAATGCGTTCACAATTTTAGGTCTTGGCAACATTGGATTCCACGTTGCAGAGCGTCTTCGGGGGATGGGCGCCGCCCATATTACCGGGCTCAGCCGCAGTGGAAAAGCCCGTGAACCAGTCTATGATGAAGTGCTGCCTATCTCCTCGTTGGACGAGGTGCTCCCCCGGACGAAAAACCTTATCATGGCGCTTCCCGCCACGGCGGAAACCTACCACATCTTAAACCGGGACCGTATTTCTCTTCTGCCCTCCGACAGCTGTGTCGTCAATGTGGGGCGCGGAACTGCCATTGAACAGGAGCCTTTGATAGAAGCGCTGAACAGCGGCCGTCTTGCCGGAGCGGCACTGGACGTGATGGATCCTGAGCCCCTGCCGCCGGATCATCCCCTGTGGTCTGCCCGCAATCTGATTCTCACCCCTCACGTCTCCGGCAATATGACTTTGGGATACACCTGTGACCGCAATGTGGATTTGTTCTGTGAGGACCTGCGCAACTACGCCGGCGGGAAACCATTAAACGGCCTGGTGGATCGGACAAGAGGTTACTGACCGCCGTTGCTTCCACACTTCTCTGCCCCAGTGCTTTCTGGAAAAATAACAGCGGCCTCCGGACGGAGGCCGCTTGAGCGGATGTCTTTATCGGTTCAGACAAACGGCGCCGCTCAGCACCACAATGGAAAACAGTGTGTACAGCATGCGGGGCACCTCCTTCTCTCATAAAAATATCGGGCATTGGTCCCATGTCAGCGCTTGATGCAAGCGGCGCCGCTCAGCAGAAGCATGAACAGCAGCGTGTACAGCGTCGTCATCTCTGGGGCACCTCCTTTTTCCTTGATTCTGCTGTGATAGTAACACAGCCAGCACAAAAAAACATTCAATATCTTGCCGGATTTCCCCTGGGCGCAGCTGCACCTGGCAGAACGGAAGCCGGTGGCTTTATAATATCTTGCGCTCCCTGCCGGGAGAAAAGGAGACACACAATGGCAGAAAACCATATCTTGTGCTTTGCCAAGCGGGAGGTGCGCTCCCTTTTCACCCCAGAAACCACGCCCCGGCTGGTTTATGTCAGCCGCACCCTGCCCTCGGATCAGGCCCACCACCGCATTCTCCACGCTCATCAGGATTTGGCGGAGGTGCTGCTGATCTGCGGAGGAACCGGGCGGTATCTGGTGGGAGAAACCTTCTACGACGTGGAAGCCGGAGATCTGCTGGTCTATAACAGCGGCGTGGTTCACGACGAATTTTCCAGTGAGGACAATGCCGTCTCCAGTTACTGCGTAGGCTTAGCCGGACTGCGCCTTCCGGGACTGCGGGAAAACGCTCTGATCTCTGACGGCGCTCCCGCTCTGTTCCGGGCCGGAGCGGAAGCGGAGGACCTGCGCCTGCTTTATGACATGATGTACCGCTGCCTCCTGGAGGACCGGGCCGGGTGTGAAACCCTCTGCCATCACTTGATGCTGGCACTTTTGGGCCGCATCCTCCAGCTCACCGGCGACGCTACCCGCCGCAGCTGGCCGGAAGCGGAGCCAAAAGCCCTCAGCCGGCAGATTCAAGTATACATCGACAGCCACTTCAGCGAACCTCTGAGCCTTCAGGACATTGGAAAGGCGCTTCACATCAGCCCGTATTATCTCTCTCACGTTTTTAAGGAGGCCAGCGGTTATTCCCCCATGCAATATCTGCTCCGCCGCCGCATTGGCGAGGCTCAGAACCTCTTGATTTCCAGCAGCCTTCCCATTGCCCGCATCGCGGAACAGGTAGGCTTTGAAACCCAGAATTATTTCAATCTCCAGTTCTCCAAACATGTGGGGATGCCGCCGAGAAAATATCGGGAATCCTTTGTGGGAAAGAGAAACATTGAAACATAAGGACCGGACGGTATCCCGTCCGGTCCTTTTCTCAGTCTCAAATCCTGCTTATTTATAATTTCCGAATTTAAAATTCGGAAATTATACAATTGGATTTCAGCCGTTTTGCTCGCCGCCATAAACGGTGGCAACCGCAAAACATGGCACATATTACTTCCGGCCTTTCCGTTCAGAAATTATATTAGAACCTGTATTCATAACCGGGGGATGCCGGATGGGCGAGGATTTTTCCTGGCAAACAAGGAGATTTTCCGCGGCAATCCCGACGGATTACAAGGGAAAGCGACGCCGTATGGCAAGAAAAGGACCGTCCAGGCGGCATTCAACGGTTGTGAATACAGGTTCTTATAGTCAAGCACAAAAAGCAGCGTCCAATTGAGCAGAATACACGCCGTATTCACCCCGCTGTATTTGTAAAACAGGCCGCCTCCGCCAAATATGCCGCCGTCACAGCGTTCATAGCTTTAAGAACAGCCTCCGCAAAAGCAAGGCAAAGAAATGCCGGAGGAGGCGGCCACTCCTAAATACAAGGCATCCCGCTTCTTTCTAATGCAGCGGCAGTCAGGCTTCTCCGCCCGGCTGCCGGAAGAGGTTCTGCCCCGTAATTATGCCGGAAGGCCACCGCCGGGCTGGAAAATCACAGTCCCATCGTCTCCCACCGGCGGCCACAGAAGCGGGGAAGGAAGAATGAAACCCGCAGGAGCCAATCCACAAACATCGCCATCCAGATGCCCCGCACGCCGAAGCCCAAATAGCGCCCCAGGAGAATGCCGAATCCCACCCGCATGGTCCACATGGAAACGGAGGAAACCACCATAGTAAATTTCGTATCTCCCGCAGCCCGGAGAGCCTGGGGCAGAGTGAATGACAGCGGCCAAATCAGCATGCCGAAAAAGCCGTGCATCCAAACGATCTGCCGGGCATAGAGCTCTGCCTCCGATGAGACGTTATACAGCCGGAGAAGCAGGGGCATGGAGAGGTATACCAGCAAAATACATATGTCCATGCAGATATATGTCATTTTCAGCAGTTTCTTCGTGTAAAACCGGGCCTTGTCAAAATCTCCGGCTCCCACACACTGGGATACTACCGTCACGATGCCAAGCCCCAGGGCATTGCCCGCCACACATTGAAAGGTGGCGAAGGTATTGCCAATAGCATTGGCCGCCACTGAGGCAGTGCCCAGTACAGAGACCGTGGAAAGTAGCAGGATCTTGCCCAGCTGGAACATACTGCTTTCCAGGCCGTTGGTTACACCGAAGCGAAGAATATTTTTCACAATATACCGGTCATGCCGCAGGCTCAGCTTTTCTACCTGAAGAGGCAGGCCGGGTCTTCGAAGCAGCCACAGCATAGCCGCGGCTGCAAAGAGCCGGGAAAGCAGAGTGGGAATGGCAACTCCCTCCACTCCCATGTGAAAGCCAAAAATCAGCAGCGCATTGCCCGCGCCATTAATGACATTCATGGCAAGGGACACCCACATAGAAATTTGGGAATTTCCCATCACCCGGAACAAGGCCGCACCGGCGCTGTACACGGCAAGAAAGGGCGTGGACGCCTCTACAATCATATAATAGGTGTTGGCGTAAGCCGCCACACTGGCATCCACCTTTCCAAAAACCACGTTCAGCACAAACCCCTTTCCCAAATAGAAGAGGGCCATGATAAACAAAGAGGCTTCCATCATAAAAAGGAGCAGCTGCTCTCCGGAATGCCCGGCCTTTTCCCGTTCCCGCCGTCCCAGATACTGCCCTGTAATGACTGCGCCTCCGGTGGCCAGGGCGGAAAAGGCATTCACCAGCAGCACGTTTACCGTATCGACCAGCGATACGGCAGAAATCGCCGCCTCTCCCACTTGCGAGACCATTACGGAATCCAGCAGTCCTACGGTGATAGCCAATAGCTGTTCAATGACCAATGGAATAATCAGCCGCCGGAGGTCCTGGCCGCTGAAGCTGACTTGTATCGGTTTGGTTTCCATATTTCCTCCTTCACACTCAGCGGAATTCCCGGGGATTCATATGAAAGGTGTTCCGAAATGCCCGGAGGAAAGTGGAGTACTCCGAAAACCCTACCTGCTCCGCCGCTTTCATCACCGGCGTGCCGGACCGGATCAGCTCTCCCGCCCGGAGAAGCCGTTTCTGACTGATGTACTGATGAATGGTATAGCCGGTGACGGCCTTAAAACGGTGCATCAAATAATAACGGCTGAGATAAAACCGCCTGGCCAGCGTTCCCACCGTTAAATCCCCCTCCAGATTAGCGGCAATATAGCGCAGGACATCCTCAATTTTGGGGTCTACACGGTAGCTGTCCGTCTGCTCCTGGGCAGTACGGTCCCGAAGAATATCCCGGTTTACGTCAATCAAAAGCTGCTGGCAAAGGGTATCCGCCAGCCGGACGGCGCCAAAGTCCGTGGAGTGGAGAGCCTCCTCCAGCCGCTGGATCATTCCCATATACTGGAGCCGGCGCTCCGCCCCGGCCCGCAGCAAATGGAACCCCCGCCGGCGGGCAGCGTCAAAACACGCATCCAGCGCCTCTCCCGGATCGCTTCGAGCGGCAACCCAATCCCGCCCCAGCCATATCACAATCCTCTCATATGGTTGACCCGGGTCAATGACCGGGCGGTGGATCAGGTTATGCTGCACCAGCAGAATATCCCACGGCTGGAGGAAGTATGTTACCCCCTCTACCAGATAGGCCACCTTGCCGCTCAAAAACAGGATCAGTTTGTCAAATTCGTGATAGTGGTAATCCAGCTTCTGGGCCCGGCTGTCTTTTAAATGAAACAGGCGGAAATTCTCTTTCAAATACCCCCGCTTGTCTGCGGTTTCATAGTCAGCCATGGCGTCCTCCTTCCGCTGGTCTTGAAAACACTCCCCAGCTTGTTTGCGCCCTCATCTTAACGCACTTTTTGCTCCCTCGCAATCCGAATATCCAACAAACCTCAAAAAAGTTTCTTATGATCTTTGGAGGAAGCGGCAAAAACCAGGCTCTTGTTTTTAAAAAATTTGGGCACACGAGTTCCCTGAAATTTGCTATAGTAGTTTTAAGAGATAGCAGATTTCAAAATGTTATGACGACAGGAGGCTGTCCCATGAGCCGTGCCGACCAGCTTTTTATTGAGAACTGCCGGGAAATTTTATCCGCCGGTGTTTGGGATACGGACCAAAATGTCCGTCCCCGATGGGACGACGGCAGTCCTGCATACACGGTCAAAAAATTTGGCATTATCAACCGCTATAACCTTCAGGAGGAGTTTCCCCTCCTCACCCTTCGCCGGACCTACTGGAAGACGGCGGTAAAGGAGCTTTTATGGATCTGGCAGAAGAAGTCCAATAGCATTCACGACCTGGACGCCCGCATCTGGGATCAGTGGGCAGATGCCGACGGCTCCATCGGCAAGGCATATGGCTATCAGCTGGGCGTCAGGCACCATTATCCGGAAGGAGATATGGATCAGGTGGACCGGGTGCTGTACGATTTGAAGCATAATCCCGCCTCCCGGCGCATTCTGACCAACATCTATAATTTTCAGGACCTTCACGAAATGAACCTGTATCCTTGCGCCTATTCCATGACCTTCAACGTCTCGGGAAATGTCCTGAACGCGATTTTAAACCAGCGGAGTCAGGATATGCTGACCGCCAATAATTGGAACGTGGTGCAGTACGCAGCCTTGGTTCACATGTTCGCCCGGGCCAGCGGTCTGATTCCTGGCGAGCTGGTCCATGTCATCGCTGACGCACACATCTATGACCGGCATATCCCCCTGGTGGAAAAACTGCTGAAGCAGACACCCTCCCCCGCCCCGGCATTCGAAATAGACTCCGCTGTCACGGATTTTTACAGCTTTACCATAGACAATTTCCATGTAGAAAACTATGCTCCCGCTCCTTTTGAAGACAAAATTCCTGTTGCTGTATGAGGTGAATGTATGAACGCTATCGTTGTCGCAGACCAGCGCTGGGCAATCGGCCATAACGGCGGACTGCTGTTTTCCCTCCCCACGGACATGCGCCGTTTCCGTTCCCTGACGGTGGACGGCACGGTCATTATGGGGCATCTGACGCTGAATTCCTTCCCGGACGGAAAGCCCCTGCCTCAGCGGCGGAACATCGTCATCACCCGCCATGCGGACTCCCTTCCAGCGGGCGTGGAGGCCGCTTCTTCGCCGGAAAAAGCGCTGGCTCTGGCCGGCGGGCCGGAGACTCCTGACCTTTGGATTATCGGGGGTGGAAGCATTTATGCCGCCCTGCTCTCCCGCTGCCGCCGTGTTTACCTTACCCGTGTGGAAACCCATGTGGATGAATCGGACACTTTCTTTCCGAATTTGGACAAACTGCCTAACTGGCAGGTGGAATCCACCGGCGAAATGCAGGAGGAAAACGGCTTGAATTTCCGCTTTATAGAATATGTCAATACAAAGCTCATCCATTAATTGAAGAAACACTGAAAAAGCAAGGGGACTTTGACGGGTATCTGCCCTCCAAAGTCCCCTTGTTTTTCCACTCTCCCCGGACTATAATGAAATAAATGCACGGCAGTCACAAGCGGAAAGGAGGGCGGCTCATGGCAGATTTGAAAACAGATGTGCGGATTGTCAAGGGCATTGGAGAGCAGCGTGCCAAGGCTTTGGAAAAGCTGGGCATTCATACTCT
This sequence comes from uncultured Oscillibacter sp., assembly GCA_910576845.1. Lineage (GTDB taxonomy): Bacteria > Bacillota > Clostridia > Oscillospirales > Oscillospiraceae > Oscillibacter. Next base: position 37,972 of record CAJTJA010000009.1, on the reverse strand, counting down.
CCAGGATTTAATCTCCTGGTTCCCCCGGCGGTATGAGGACCGCACCGAAATTCGCCGGATTTCCGAGCTGACGCCGGGAGAAACGGCGTGCGTGGCCGCCATGATAGCTGCTCCGCCCGCAGTCTCTCATATCCGCAAGGGGCTGGACCTGGTAAAGGTTCAGGCGGTAGACAACACCGGCGTGCTGGAAATCACGTTTTTCAACCAGTCCTGGCTGAAAAGCAGCCTTCATGAAGGGGAGACATATGTCTTCTGCGGAAAGGCGGAGGGCAATCTGTTCCGCCGCCGGATGGCAGGTCCTATTGTAGAACCGGAGGGGCGGCGGGAGGCAACCGGCCGCATTGTTCCCATCTATCCCCTCACCGCCGGAGTCAGTCAGCTGATCCTCTCCCGGTCTATCCGTCAAGGACTGGACGCCTGTACAGATATCCTGCCTGATGTTCTTCCGAATGAAATCCGCCGGGAACACGCGCTCTGCCACATCGGCTTTGCTTATGAAAATATCCACTTTCCCGAAAGCACCGAGGCACTGGCCCTGGCCCGGCGGCGGCTGGCCTTTGAGGAGCTGTTTTTCTTCACCCTTGGCCTGCGGCAGCTCCGCCAAAGACGGGACACCGTAAAAACACAGCCCTTGCGCAAAGTGAATATGCGCTCATTTTACGAGGCCCTGCCCTTTGCGCTGACAGAGGCCCAGCGGCGGTGCATAGACGAGGCGCTGGCAGACATGTGCTCTGGAAAACCCATGAACCGGCTCTGTCAGGGAGACGTCGGTTCCGGAAAAACCATGGTCGCCGCCGCCTGCGCGTACTTCTGCGCCAAAAACGGAAAGCAGGCCGCATTGATGGCTCCCACAGAGATTCTGGCCCGGCAGCACTACGAAAGCCTGTCTCCCCTGATGGAGCCGCTGGGTGTTCACTGCGCCCTGCTCACCGGGTCTACAGCTGCAAAAGAAAAAAAGGACATCGCCGCCCGGCTGGCGGCAGGAGAAATCGGCTTTGTTATCGGCACCCACGCTCTGATTACAGGAGATGTGGAATACGCCCGCCTGGGTCTGGTGGTAACGGATGAGCAGCACCGTTTCGGCGTTGCCCAGCGGGCGGCGCTGGCAGGGAAAGGAGAACACCCCCACGTTCTGGTCATGTCAGCAACCCCGATCCCGAGAACGCTGGCCCTGATTCTTTATGGTGACCTGGATGTGTCTGTGATTGACCGCCTGCCTCCCGGCAGGCGTCCTGTTCAAACTTCCTTCGTGAGCAGCAGATATCATCCCAGAATCTATAAATTTCTGCGGAAGCTGGTAAATGAAGGGAGGCAGGCTTATATTGTCTGCCCACAGGTCTCCCAGGGTGAAGACCCAGGAGACGACCGGAAGGCTGTGACGGAATACGCCGCTATGCTCCAGCAGAATATCTTCCCGGATTTGCGGATCGCCTTTGTTCACGGAAAAATGAAGTCCAGGGAAAAGGAAGCCGTTATGGACGCCTTTGCCCAAGGGAAAACGGATATCCTCGTCTCCACCACCGTGATTGAGGTGGGCGTAGATGTTCCCAATGCAGCGGTGATGGTGATTGAAAATGCGGAACGCTTTGGTCTCAGCCAGCTTCATCAGCTCCGGGGCCGGGTGGGACGCGGAAGCCACCAGTCCTACTGTATCCTGATTTCTGATAATCAAAATGAGGAGACCTGCCGTCGGCTGAAGGTTATGACGGAAACCGCCGACGGATTTCAAATTGCCGAAGAGGACCTTCGCCTCCGGGGACCCGGAGACTTCTTTGGGGAAAGGCAGCACGGCCTGCCGGGACTGCGGGTAGCGGACATCGGCTGTGACACACACCTTCTTCAGGAGGCCCAGAAAGCGGCGGATTCCCTGCTTGCCCGGGACCCGGAGCTGAAAAACAACCCCGCTGCGGCGGAACGGATGGCAGAGCTGTTTGCGGAGGCGGCTCTCACCTTTTCCTGACGGATGGAAACATGAAAGCGCCGGAGAAAAAATTTTCTCCGGCGCTTATCTGCTGTCTCTACTCGTCTCCGGCATTCTCTTCCAGCGCTTCGCCGCTGCTGCCGCTCATTTTCATTTCCTGCCACTTCTCCCGGGTAATCAGAAGCTGACGGGGCTTGGAGCCTTCAAAGGGCCCGACATAGCCCCTCTCCTCCAGCTGGTCCACCAGCCGGGCGGCCCGGGAATAGCCCAGCTTCAAGCGTCTTTGAAGCATGGAGGTAGACGCCTGCCCAGTCTCCAAAATAACCTCCACGGCGGCAGGGAGAAGTTCGTCGCTCTCTTGCTCCTCGGGTTCTGCGGCGAGTTTTCCGCCCTTGCTCCCCTTCTCCTGGACAGACTCCTCAATCTTGGCAATCACATCGTTGTCGTACTGGGTCTCTCCGGTCTGCTTTACAAAAGCCACCACCTGTTCAATCTCCTCCGGAGTAATAAAACAGCCTTGGACCCGTGTGGGCTTCCCCGCGCCCAGGGGAGCATACAGCATATCTCCCCGCCCTACCAATTTTTCCGCGCCGCCGTTGTCCAGAATGATCCGGGACTCCATAGAGGACGCCACGGCGAATGCAATGCGGCTCGGAATATTGGCCTTCATCAGGCCGGTAATAACGTCGGCAGAGGGCCGCTGCGTGGCAATTACCAGATGCATCCCGGCGGCACGGCCCATCTGGGCTACCCGGCAGATGGATTCCTCCACCTCCTTGGCGGCGACCAGCATCAGGTCTGCCAGCTCATCAATCACCACCACAACACTGGGCAGGGGCTCCATATCCTCCCGCTGTCTGGCCAAACGGTTGTACTCCTCCAGCTTTTTTACGCCGTTCTCGGAAAATGTCTTATACCGCTTCATCATCTCAAATACCGCCCACTGAAGAGCTCCAGCGGCCTTCTTCGGATCCGTTACCACCGGAATCAGCAGATGAGGAATCCCATTATAGGGAGCCAGTTCCACCATTTTGGGATCTACCATAATGAAACGCACGTCCTCCGGCGTGGACTTATACAGAAGGCTGATGATAAGGGAATTGGTACACACGGATTTTCCGGAGCCAGTGGTTCCGGCAATGAGTACATGCGGCAGCGTCCCAATATCGCCGATGACATTCCTCCCGCCGATATCCCGGCCCAGGGCAAAGGCCACCTGGGACCTGTGCGAGCTGAAATCCCGGGATTCAATGACGTCCCGGATCAGCACCGGCGTCACCTGTTTATTGGGCACTTCAATGCCCACTACGGAGATTTTATCCGGTATGGGGGCAATACGGACGCCGGTCGCCCCCAGGGCCAGAGCGATGTCATCTGCCAAATTGGTAATTTTGGAGAGCTTAACGCCCTGCTCCAAAGTAAATTCATACCGGGTAACAGAGGGACCGTGAATTACGTCGCCCTGGGCGGCGTCCACACCGAAGCTGGCAAGCGTCTCCGCCAGGCGGCGGGAGTTGTTCCGCAGCTCCGCTCCGGCTTCTATATGGTTCTCTTCCCTGTTTATCCGCAGCAGGTCCATAGGGGGGAATTGGTAGGCTCCTTCCTCCAGGGCCAATTTCTCCTCAATTTCTGCCGCTACAGCAGCCGTCTGGGCGGCTACCTCTTTGGCTGTCTCGGCCTTTCCGCTTCGGGTGAATGTCTCCGCCGTGGGCGAGGGAGCGGCCTTTTCCAAGGGTGGGGGAACCGGCTGTTCCGGTTCAGGAGCAGCCGGCTTCGGGGCAGGGGATTCCGCAGAACCCAAATCGGCTTTCACGGGCTCCGGAACCACCGGAGCGGCGGAAACAGGCTCCGGCACCGGGGCAGGAGGCGGCACCGGGATGGCCGCCCGGGCAAGTTTTTCAGCCGGTTCCGGTTCGGAAACGGCAGCAGGCTCTGTCTGCGTCTTGAGAACCTGATCCGGTGTGGGCTGCGCGTCGGCCTTATGGCGAAAGAAGCTGGTGAATTTCCCGGACTTCTCCGGTTTGGCAGGGCGCTCTTCCCCATCCAGCGGGATATCGATCTGGGGCTTCGGTGTTCCGGTCCTCCGCTTCGGCGGGTCTACTGGGGTTACGCGGATGGCGGGCTCCGGCTGCTCCTCATAACGGGGACGCGCGCGCCGCCAGTTGTCGAACGCCGCCAGCGTTATCCGCAGGGACACAAACAGCAGAGCCATAAACAACACCGTGAACAAAATCACCGACGCCAGCGGGGAAAACACAGCGGCAGACCCATTGGCAAGCACACCGGAGACAGCCCCGCCAGATTCCAGGGCGGCGCCGTCCGCCCAGATAGCGCTGAGCATCCCAAAAAATGAGGGCTCATAAACCTTTTTGCAGAAAACCAGATGGGTCAAAGACCCAAAGAGCAGCGGAAGCAGCAGGGCGCAGGCTGTTCGCAGCTGAACGGGGCGGCCCCGGTGGCAGAGAAGAATCAGTCCCGCCAGCACCAGGGAAGGCCCCGCCAGCCAGTAACCGTAGCCGAAGAGGCCCTTGAGAAGCTTTGCGAAAAAATCCAGGAACAAGGCGTTTACGCCGAAATAGCTGACGAAGACGCACAGCGCCAGTACCAGCAGCACGCCCCCCGTCACCTCCCGGCGGACAGGCTGCTTCTGGGGAGGCTTTTTGGCGGACCTGCTGCCGGATTTCTTGGCGGTGGGTTTCTTTTGTGATGTGGAAGCCACGATTATGTACCTCCGAAGATCAGGAATTTTGGCGGGTTAATATCACTTTTGAGTCAGAATCAGAGCCAGGGTAACAATGCCGGCCAGCCAGCAGTAATAGGCGAAACATCCAAATTTCCCCTTGTCCGCCACCAGTTTGATAAGGCGGATACAAGCGTAGCCCACTGCCGCGGAAACCGCAACCCCCACCAGGTAAACGGGCACCTCCGTCCAGAGGATGTTCGCCTCCAGGGCATCTTTGAGGCTGAGTATGTTGGCTCCCAGAATGGCGGGGATGGACATAAGGAAGGAGTAGCGGACGGCAAACTTCCGGTCAAAGCCAACGAAGCAGCCAGCGGTAATCGTTGTGCCGGAACGGGAAATGCCGGGGCAGGTGGCCAGGGCCTGACCCACGCCCACCAGCAGGGCATCCAGCATCGTGGCGGATTTTTCTGTTTTGCGCCCCCGGCGCACATGATCGCTGGCGAACAGCAGGCACCCCGTTACCAGCAGCGCCGCCGCCACAAAATACATGTTGTCTCCCAGCCCCTCTATGGTGTCTTTGAAGCCCAGAACCGCAAAAAGAGGCAGCGTGCCCACAATTATCAGCAGGATCATCCTCCGGGCGGGAGGAGCAGGAGTAGGCGTGGTGCCGTGAGTCAAATCGCTGATGCCGCAAAAAAACTCCAGAAACATATCCCGGATATCTTCCCAATAGGCGACAAACACCGCAACCAGCGTGCCCATATGGAGCAGCACGTCAAAAAACGGCGGGACCTGCCCCACGTTTGAAACATTCAGCAGATGCTCCGCAATGGCAAGATGACCGGAGCTGGAAACCGGCAGAAACTCAGTCACGCCCTGGATAACGCCCAAAAGGACGGAAGACGGCAGGGTCAAAGATGTCACACTCCTTACTTGCTCTTAAATTTTCTTGTGCAGGACATAGTATATCATGGACAGGCTGTAAATTCCAGTCATATTTCCAAAACTCCCTTGGGCGGTATTCCGCAAATTGCCTTCCGGTCCTTGCCCGTTTTTGACATTCCATCAAAAACCAGCCACCCCTCACATTTTAAAATCCCTGAAAATGCTTGACATAGCCCCCACTCCATGTGATACACTGTGTGCCAATCTGTTATTTGCATGCTGAATGAAAATTTGCTGAAAGGGAGAACGCACCATGGCTGAAACATCGAAAGTTTACTTTGCAGACTTCCGCTGTCCCTCCTGGCGGGAAAATCTGCCCCAGAAGCTGGCCCGTCTCATGATGACCGCCGGCTTCGGAGAGATCGATATGGAGGACAAATATGTCGCCATCAAAATGCACTTCGGTGAGCCGGGGAACCTGGCCTATCTCCGGCCCAATTGGGCCAGAGCCGTGGCTGATCTCATCAAGTCTCAAGGAGGCCGGCCTTTCCTGACAGACTGCAACACCCTGTACGTAGGCGGGCGGAAGAATGCCCTGGACCATTTGGAATCCGCCTATGTCAACGGCTTCAGCCCCTATACCACCGGCTGCCACGTCATCATTGCCGACGGCCTGAAGGGCACCGACGAGGTATCCGTTCCCGTGGAGGGCGGCGAGTATGTGAAGGAAGCCAAAATCGGCCGGGCGGTAATGGATGCCGATGTTTTCGTCAGTCTCACCCATTTCAAGGGTCATGAGCAGGCAGGCATGGGCGGCGCACTGAAAAACATTGGCATGGGCTGCGGAAGCCGGGCAGGCAAAATGGAGCAGCACAACTCAGGTAAGCCCTTTGTTAAGGAGAAAAAATGCATTGGCTGCAAAGCCTGCGCCAAAATCTGCGCCCACAGCGCACCCCAGTTCGGTCCGGACGGCAAGGCCGCCATTGACACAAATAAATGCGTCGGCTGCGGCCGCTGCCTGGCCGTCTGCCCCAAGGACGCCATTGACTGCCTCTATGACGAAGCTCCCACTATCCTGAACAGGAAAATTGCCGAGTATACCAAGGCCGTTGTGGACGGACGCCCCTGCTTCCATGTCTCTCTGGTGTTGGACATCTCCCCCAACTGTGACTGCCATGGAGAAAATGACGTCCCCATCGCCGCCGATGTGGGCATGTTCGCCTCCTTCGACCCCGTGGCCCTGGATCAGGCCTGTGCCGACGCCGTGGTGGCTCAGCCTCCCCTGCCAGGCTCCGTACTGTTCGACGAAGGCTTTGACTGCAGCTGCCAGGACGTTTTCCAGGCCGCTCATCCCGATACCCACTGGCAATCCTGTCTGGAGCATGCGGAAAAGCTGGGTCTGGGGTCCCGGAAATATGAGCTAATTAAAATTTGACGGATATTCCGCAGCAAATCTGCCGCCTGCCGGGAAGCGATTGTTTTCCGGCGGGCGGCGCTGCATCCTGTGCAGAAAACGTACCGGAAAGTTGGAATTTGAAAGGGGCCCCGGCATGAAAAGAGAATTGGGGATCGCAAGATGCAGCCTGGCCTGCTGCCTATGTTCCGAAAACGCCAGCCGCCATGGCTGCAATTCCGGCGAATGCCCTGATAAACATGACTGTGAAAATCGCAGCTGCTCTATCCGAAAAGGAATATCAAACTGCTTTCTCTGTGAAAACATCTGTACCAAAGGGCTTTTATCAAAAATGAAGGCATACGGATTTACAATATTCGCCAAACGCTACGGAATCGAAGCGCCGCTTGACTGCCTTGAACAAAACGAAAAACGTGGAGTTGTTTACCGTCAAGAGGGAATTTATGGAGATTACAATCATTTTGATGATTTGGAGGCACTAGGCCTTGTTTGAAAAATGTCAAAACGCCCAAACAGCGGATCTTTTTCCGCCGCTCAGCGTTAAATTTTCTTGCCGGGCGGCAGCCCGCCTGCAAAAATTTGCCTTGATTGACCAAAAAATCTCTCGCCGCCGGGCATTCCGCCAATTTTCAAACAAGGCTTAATCCAATTCATTAAGAGCGGGAAGCGGTAGCATCCCGTCTTTCCGCTCTCACTTCCGGTTCTATCCTTCCCGCCCGCCTCATACAATGCGGTATCACAACCGAGAGGTGGACAACATGACAACAAAGAATGAAGTGCTGCTGGAAGGGCTGGTCCTTAAAGAGCCGGAATGGTCCCATGAAAACCACGGCACACAATTTTACCGTGTATTCCTGCAGGTTCCACGGCTCAGCGGACAGGCCGACGTGCTGCCGGTACTGCTGCCAGGGGCGCTGGCGGCTCAGGCAGCGGAAGACAGGCTGCTGCGAATCCGGGGACAGCTCCGCTCCTTCAACAACCGCAGCGGCGTGGGCAGCCGTCTGGTATTGACCGTTTATGTACAGGGCCTCCAGCCGGGGCTGGACGAGCCCTGCAATCAAATTACCCTTTCCGGGACATTATGCAAGCCGCCGATATTTCGCCGGACCCCCCTGGGCCGAAGCATCTGCGACCTGATGCTGGCCGTTCCCCGGCGCTATGGCCGGGCAGATTATCTGCCGGTCATCGCCTGGGGGCAGCTGGCGGTACGGGCCAGCCGGCTGCATGTGGGGGACCCCTTGGCCCTTGATGGCCGGGTGCAAAGCCGTACATACCACAAGGTCACGGAGTCCGGCGAGACAGAGGAACGGGTGGCCTATGAGGTCTCCATGATGTGTCTGCTGGATCAGGAAGATTTGGAACCGGAGCCGCAAAACGAATAAAAACAGGCAGAGGCCCTCCGCTTTTCAGCGGAGGGCCTCTGCCCGTTAGAAAGGAAAGGAAGAAAAGATAAGCGGAAGAAAGAAGATTCGCTGCGAAAAAACTCTAAGGGGTATCTCACCCTTTTAAAAAGGAACCGCTATCACTAATATAGTCAAACAGCTATTTTTTACAGGAATTTCATCAGATTAAATGCCAGAATCAAGCCGGAGAACACAATGGACACGGTGGAGCAGAGCTTAATCAGGATGTTCAGAGACGGGCCGGATGTATCCTTGAACGGGTCGCCCACGGTATCACCCACAACAGCCGCTTTGTGCTGCTCGGAGCCCTTGCCTCCATGATGTCCGGTTTCAATGTACTTCTTGGCATTGTCCCAAGCACCGCCGGCATTGGACATAAACACGGCCATGGCAAAACCGGAAACGGAGACGCCGCCGAGCAAACCGACAACGCCGGTGGGACCGAGAATCAAGCCGGTGACAATGGGCACCACGATGGCCAGCACAGCGGGGGCGACCATCTCATGAAGGGCCCCCTTGGTGCAAAGACCCACGCAGGAGGCATAGTCCGGCTCATCCTTGTATTCCATGATGCCGGGAATCTCTTTGAACTGACGGCGGACTTCCACTACGATGGACTGCGCCGCTTTCTGCACGGCGTTCATCGTCTCAGCAGTGAAGACGAATGTCAGCATGGCGCCGATGAACAAGCCGACCAGAACCGTGGGGCTGGTGAGGGTAAAGTTGAGAACTTCGTCGGTGTTCTCCTGAACAATATTGACATAGCTGACCAGCAGCGCCAGGGCGGTCAGGGATGCGGAACCGATGGCGAAGCCCTTGCCGGTAGCGGCTGTGGTGTTGCCCAGGGAATCCAGCGCGTCAGTCCGCTGGCGGACGGTCTCAGGCAGGCCGCTCATTTCGGCAATGCCGCCGGCATTGTCGGCTACAGGGCCATAAGCGTCCGTCGCCAAGGTGATACCCAAGGTGGAGAGCATGCCTACGCCGGCGATGCCGATGCCGTACAGGCCCTGGTTAAAAGCCGCGGTAAACGCACCGGAACCATCCACAATCTGGATGGAGCCGCCGGCAGCAAAGTAGCTTACCAGTACAGCCACGGCTACAATAATAATCGATGTCATGGTAGACTTCAAACCCAGAGAAACGCCGCCGATGATGATGGTGGCGGAACCGGTCTCGGAGGCCGCCGCCAGCTCCTGGGTGGGCTTATAGGTGTCGGATGTATAGTACTCTGTGAAGTAGCCTATAGCGCAGCCGCCGATCAGGCCGCAGAGAATGGCAACATACACGCCCCAGCTTCCCAGAATGAAGTATGTCAGGGGAGCCGCCAGCGCAGCCGCCAGAATCGCAGCGGTGTAAGTGCCGGTACGGAGACTCTTCAGCAGGGACTCCTGGGTAGCGTTCTCCTTGGTCTTCACCAGGAAGGAACCGAAAATAGAGCAGATAATGCCGCAAACCGCCAAGGCTACCGGAAGCAGCATGCCCTTCCAGCCGTAGCCGCCCACGGCGCCAAGAGCAAAGGTAGCCAAAATGGACCCCACATAGGATTCATAGAGGTCCGCGCCCATGCCGGCCACGTCACCCACGTTATCGCCCACGTTGTCGGCGATGGTAGCGGGGTTTCGGGGATCATCCTCAGGAATACCGGCTTCCACCTTACCCACCAGGTCTGCTCCCACGTCGGCAGCCTTGGTGTAAATACCGCCGCCTACACGGGCAAAGAGGGCCATAAAGGAAGCGCCCATGCCGTTCATAACCATGATGTTGCCCAGGGCCACAGGATCATTGACGCCAAAGGCATACCGCAGGAGGAAGAACCACATGGTAATATCCAGCATGCCTAAGCCTACTACGGTGAAGCCCATAACGGAGCCGGAGGAAAACGCCACCCGCAGGCCCTTGTTCAGGCTTTCGGAGGCAGCCTGCGCGGTACGGGCATTGGAATTCGTGGCAATCTTCATGCCGATAAAGCCAGCCAGCATGGAGAAGATGCCGCCAGTGACGAAAGCAAACGGAGTAAACTTGGAAAGCATCTTTCCGCCCGTGGCAAAGGCGATAACCAGCAGAATCAAGAAAACAACAATGAACACCTTAAAAACCGTCGTGTACTGCTGTTTTAAGTAAGCGTTTGCGCCAGAACGTATATTTGCTGCAATTTTGCGCATTTTCTCGCTTCCTTCTGAGTAAGAAAGCACTTTTTTCGCCTGTATTGCAGCAAAAAGTCCTGCCACTAGGGCACCGATGAAACCGATCCAAAACAAGTTTTCCATAGCGATCTCTCCTTCTTTTGGTTTAACGCCGCTTGGTTGTGTAGGTTTATTGTATCATATGCGAACATTTTTTCAAGAGAAGATTCCTATTTTTATTACGCAAACGTTGTATTTCTTATATTTGAACAAAAATGTATTGCTAAATATGGGCATATTGCTTTAGTATTCAGGAAAATTTTCGTAAATCTGCCAGTTTGTCGGCACCTATTTTGACATTTTCATAACAATCCTCCCGGCTCATGCCACTTTGCTTGTTGTTTTTTCGGGGCTTTCAAAAAAACACGCAAAAGCAATGCTTTTTTGCGTGTTTTTTTGCGTAGCATATTTCCAAGCATCTATTTTTTCAACGCACTTTTTGCGAAAAACTCCCCCCCTGGAGGAAAATTCCGTCCAAGGGGGGGGAGTTTTCACAATGCTTTTCAGTAAATCAGCCGGAAATCCGTGAACACCCAGCGGTCGTCCACAAAGGCGTAAGGAAACGACCAGCTCTCCAGGCCCACAATGGTTTCTCCATCCTCGCCCAGCAGATCTACCATTACGTTGACAGAGTATGATACCTCATCCAACTGCTCCGCTTCCACCCTCTCCTCACCTTTTCCAGCGTTCCGGGCCCGCGCAAGGCCGGAGACGTAAAGAGCGCCTTCCACGTCCCGGTATTGAATCCGGGCGGTCTCCCCGTCAAGCAGACGGTCCGTCAATTCCCGAGAAAAAACACTGCGCAGGTATGTCCGCAGGTCCTCCAACTCATAGATGCCCTCCATCTCCACACGCTGGTAAACCTTCTCTTCAACCAAGACTGTCTCATCTCCCGCCGGAAGAGGGGCCATGTCAAACCAACCGTAAACCCGCTGGGCACGCTCATAGGCGTCAAAGATTTCCGCTTCCAGCAGGGGCCGGGCAGCCGACTCAACCAAGGAAGAACGCATATCCTTTACAGGCGCCGCCTGGGCACGCGCAGCAGAGACGGACATGGCTCCGGAGGCCGCTTCTTCAGAAGGCGCGGCACAGCCTGTCAAAAGCAGGGCAGCCAGCAGCACAGCAGCGCTCTTTCGCATAACGGCACCTCCTCTTCCGCAGTTCGAATGTCCCATGTCTCCCGGAAATCGGGCTGTCTCCTTTGAGACTTTTTCTATTTTCAGCATAGCATAAACGCTGTCAGAATGCCACCAAAACCTTACAGAAAAACCACGATTTTTCAGCCTCCTTTTTGGCGTGTTTATATACGATGCGGTGGAAACCTGCAAAAGCCCGCCATACATAGAAAAAGCCCGCCCCTTTATGAAGGGGCGGGCTCTCTTGCCTTTACCTTTCGGCCTCAACATTCAGCGAGGCAACATGGACTTCCGGCCACCGGTATCCGGTGGGCCGTCATATCTTCAACGGGCAGCAGGCCCGATCCGCAGAAAAAAAATCCACGCCGACGGCGTGGCTTCCGGTTTTCAGCGATCGCTGCGAGTCCAAGGCTCATCCAGAAAGATCATGTCGTCCAAATCATCGGGTAAAGCTTTTACAAACACTTTCATGCCGCTAATCTCCTTTCTATGGCTGCATTATGGAGAGTATATCACACCGGTTCACATAATGCAAGAGAAATTTTCCGTTTTCCATAAATTTCTCTTGCCTCTATCCGGCAAGATTCGTCACCCCGCCCTAAGGTTAGCCTTTATATTCCATATGCGGCACGCACGAAGTTTTCTGTATCCCATTTATTTTCTTTGTGTATTTTTCCCCTCGCCAGACAAATGCTCCCTGTGCTATACTATAAAAAAAGCATGGAACTCTGCCGTTTCCCGGCCTGGAGGTATTCTATGACAAAGCATTCCAATCGGTCCAAACAGCGCCGGGGCGGGCGAACAGCACTGGTTCTGCTGACACTGGCAGCCCTGGCGGCACTTTTCATCCACTGGAGCAATAGCTCCCTTCAGACAGAGCACTTCTCCCCATCCTTGCAAGATCTGCCCGGAGGCTTCGACGGCTGCCGGATTGTGGTTCTGGGGGACCTGCACTCCACCTTTTTCGGAGAGAACAATAAGCGGCTCTTTGAGACCGTTCAGGCTCAGGAACCGGAGTATATTTTTCTGGTGGGAGACCTGCTGGACGCCTTCCGGGACATTCCTCAGGGCTACGCCGCTCAAACGGCGGCAGGCCTCGCAGCTATCGCCCCTACCTACTATGTTACCGGAAATCACGAATGGGCCGCCGGAAATGTCCCGGAACTGAAAAAGACGCTGGAGGCCCAGGGGGTAACCGTGCTGTCCAATCAATCCGTAACCCTGGAGCGGGGCGGAGATGCCATCGTTCTGGCAGGCATTGACGATCCCAACGGTTACGCCGATCAAAAATCCCCGGAAAGCGTAGCGGCGGAGGTTTACGCCGCTCAGGGAAACAGGTTCTGGATGCTTCTGGCCCACCGGAACGACCATTTTCCAGAGCAATACAGCCTCTTGGGTGCAGACCTGGTGATCTCCGGCCACGGGCACGGTGGCTTGGTCCGCCTGCCCTTCACCGATGGACTGGTGTCCACAGACCGGACATTCTTCCCCTCCTACACAGCGGGGCTGTATGAGGAAAACGGTTCCATGCTGTTTGTCACCCGAGGGCTGGGCAACACCGGTCCCACTTTCCGGTTGTTCAACCGTCCGGAAGTGGCGGTTCTGATACTGCGAAAAGCCTAGGAACCGGCGGAATGCCGGGCAGGCGCAGATTTTTGTCAGCCGAGGCGGTTTGGCGCAGGAATCCTGACGGATTTTAAATCAGCTCAACGCAGTCCCGGCAGGAAAGGATGTCCCGGGACCGCGTTCTAATGATTTTAAAGCATTATAAGATTTCCGCATATCGCGGAGAGCCGGAGTCCAACGTTAATCCCTGACAGAAAGAATGGAGCCTGTGCCCTCCAGCGGTATCTCTCAAAGATATTTTAACCGGCGCTCCTGGTCCGGAGCAGCAACCCGACAGCGGTATGGTCCTCCGGCAGCACCAGGAATTTCGATCAACAGCAGTCTCGATTCATTTATTTTATGTGTACTCTCAACGCCACACTGCTATGTATTTTATTAAGGGGGAACTATGAAATTAAGTGAAAAAATCCGGATGCTCCGGACAGAACTCAGCATGTCTCAGCCCGCTGTAGCAAAAGAAATGGGATTAACAATGCGGGGATACCAGAACATCGAACTGGGGTCAGAGCCGCGTTACAACTCCCTTCTGCGTATTGCCGAGTTCTATGATGTCTCCGTCGACTGGCTGATGGGTAGAACGGAGAACCGCTATGCCCACCGGAGTTGAACGCTATGCAGGAATTTCAGGCCGGAAGCTATGACATCGCTGTTATCGGCGCGGGCCACGCCGGCATTGAGGCCGCCTTGGCCGCTGCCCGCCTGGGGATGAAAACCATCGTTTTCACCATCAATCTGGACGCAGTAGGCAACATGCCCTGTAATCCCGCCATCGGAGGCACCGGGAAGGGCCACCTGGTCCGGGAGCTGGACGCTCTGGGAGGTGAAATGGCGAAAGCCGCCGATGCATGCTGCATTCAGTACCGCTTATTGAACAAGGGCAAGGGCCCCGCCGTCTGGTCCCTCCGGGCCCAGGCAGACCGGAGGAAATACCAAGGCCGCATGAAGTACGCCCTTGAACGTCAGGAGAATCTCACCGTCCGCCAGGGCGAAGCCGTGGAGATTCGGGCAAAGGGCGGCGCCGTCTCCGCCGTCGTCCTGGCCACCGGAGCGGTATTTGAGGCAAAGGCCGTGATTTTGGCTACCGGAACCTATCTCACCGGCCGAACCATCGTAGGCGAATGGGTGGAGGATTCCGGTCCCGACGGCATGCATGCTGCCGTAAGGCTGACGGACTGCCTGAGGAAGCTAGGTCTTCCCCTCCGCCGTTTCAAAACCGGCACGCCGCCGAGAGTCAATGCCCGGACTGTGGATTTCGGCGAGATGGAAATTCAGCCCGGGGACGCCCTGCCGGTACCATTCTCTTACTCCACCCGGGAGACCCCGGAAAACCAGGCCGTCTGCTGGCTCACCTGGACCACGGAGGAAACCAGGCGCATCGTCCAGGAAAATCTGGCCCGGGCTCCCATGTACTCCGGCCTGATTGAGGGCGTGGGCCCTCGTTACTGTCCGTCCTTCGAGACCAAGATCGTTCGTTTCCCGGACAAGCTCCGCCACCAGCTCTTTGTGGAGCCTATGGGGCTGGAGACCGAAGAGGTCTATATCCAGGGCTTCTCCTCCTCCCTGCCGGAGGATGTGCAGATTCAGATGCTTCACAGCGTGCCGGGGCTCCGCCGCTCTGTTATGACCCGGCCCGCGTACGCCATCGAATACGACTGCATCGATCCCCTCGCTCTAAAACCCACGCTGGAGACAAAGGCCATTTCCGGTCTGTACGGCGCAGGGCAGTTCAACGGCTCCTCCGGCTATGAGGAGGCGGCGGTTCAGGGCCTTGTAGCCGGAATCAACGCCGCGCGGAAAATCCGGGGGCAGGGAAATTTCATCCTCTCCCGGTCGGAGAGCTACATTGGAACGCTGATCGACGACCTGGTAACCAAGGGCACCAACGAGCCCTACCGCATCATGACTTCCCGGAGCGAATACCGGCTGCTGCTCCGTCAGGACAACGCCGATCTGCGGCTGACCAAACGCGGCTGCGAAATCGGATTGGTCTCCAGGGAGCGGCTCCAGGCCGTGGAGGAAAAATATGCCGCCGTCAATCGGGAAATAAAGCGCCTGGCCCATACCGGGGCATCCCCCTCTCCCGCATTGACGGAACTTCTCGCCTCTAAAGGCACGGCAGACGCCCCCGGAGGCTGCCCCCTGGACGCTCTGCTGCGGCGGCCCCATATTCATTATGACGAGTTGTCCCCCTTCGATCCCGAAAGGCCGGATTTGCCGCCGGACGTCCGGGAGCAGGTGGAAATCTCCGTCAAATACGAAGGCTATATCCGCCGGCAGGAAAAGCAGGTGGAGGACTTCAAAAAAATGGCCTCCCACCGTCTGCCGCCGGATATTGATTATGCCGGCGTTCAGGGCCTCCGGCTGGAAGCCAGGGAAAAACTGGCGGCAGTCCGGCCTCTGGACCTGGGGCAGGCGTCCCGCATTTCCGGGGTATCTCCCGCAGACGTCGCCGCTCTGATGATTTATCTGGAAAACCGCTCTTTTGCAAAAAGCGGAGGCCGCTCTTGAGTCCACAGGCAAACCTCCTGAAAAGCTCATTGCCCAGCGGCACTCAGGAGGACGCGCTATTGGTCAGGCCGCGTCTAACCCTCCGCGATTTTGTTTATACTGATTGGAAAGGAAGTACCGCTCTATGCTAATCGACATGACTCACACCATCACACCTGAGATTCCTGTCTACCCCGGCACACCGGCTCCCGCCCTCTCTCCCGCCTGCTCCCTCACTAAGGACGGTTTTCGGGAAACCCTCTTGACATTCTCTTCCCACACTGGTACTCACATGGACGCCCCCTCTCACCTGCTGCGGGACGGGCGGAACCTGGACCAGATGCCTATGTCCCAGTTTTCCGGCCGGGCCACAGTGCTGGACGTATCCGGAGAAGGGCCGGTCATCACAGAGGCTTTCCTCCGTTCTAACTACGACGATATTCACTGTACGGATTACGTTTTGTTTTACACCGGCTGGGAGGAGCGCTGGGGAACAGAGAGCTTTCTAGAGGACAGCTTTCCCGTTCCCGACGAGGCGGCCGCCCGTTATCTCGTCTCTATGGGCCTCAAAGGCGTGGGAACCGACGCCATTAGCATAGACCGGCTGGGAAGCCCTCTTCCTGTACACAATATTCTTCTAAAAAACAGTGTGCTGTCTCTGGAAAATCTGTGTCTGAAAAAGGTCCGTGGGCGGAAAGACTTTTTATTCTTCGCCATACCTTTGAAATTCCAGGACACGGACGGCGCTCCTATCCGCGCCTTCGCGGAGCTGCGGGAGAACTATGAGGCAGAGCGTCGAAGACGGTAAAAATTCCGGACATGCCCCGCGCCCTGGCATCAACCCAGACCTCCCGCTCATCAGCGGAAGAAATATTCTGATGGGAGATTTTGTATGAGGAAAATTTTGGCCATCGCGGTCTGTAAGCTTGGCCGCTTTGTGGGCAGGCTCATCGGAAAGGGCAGCTCCATGCCCGGTAAATTTGCCCTGAAAATCTGTCCGGACATCCTCCGAAGGGTAAAACTGCCGGAACACATTATCGCCGTCACCGGCTCTAACGGCAAAACCTCTACGGTGGAGATGATCGCCGCCATTCTGCGGACGGATGGAAAAACCGTGGTTTACAACGAAGAGGGCTCTAACCAGATCGAGGGTGTGGCCACGCTGGTACTGACCCACGCTACCCTGAGCGGGCAGGTCAAAGCCGATGTGCTCCTGATCGAATCCGACGAGCGCTATGCCGCTCACACTTTTCGGTATTTCCACCCCACGGAGTTTGTCGTTACCAATCTCTATCGGGACCAGCTCACCCGAAACGGACACCCGGAATGGGTATACGACTCGATTCTCCCCGCCATTCATCCCGAGACGGAGCTGATCCTCAACGCCGACGATCCCCTATCCTCCTGCTTTGCCCGCGGGCACGAAAAAACAAAATGGTTTGGTTTAGATAAGTGCTCCATCTCTGCCGGCGCTCCAACCGGGGTCTATCACGATGGGGCTTACTGCCCCCTGTGCCACGCCCCTATGGACTATGATTACGTCCACTATAACCATATCGGCGCTTACCGCTGCACTAAGTGCAGCCACCGTAAGCCCTTAGCTGACTACGCCGTCACAGCGGTGAATCTGGAAAAACCCGAGGCGGTCATTGACGGAGAGGTTCATATCGCCCTGGCCTTTCCAAGCATCTACAATATTTACAATATCCTGGCGGCCTATGCTGCCTGCCGGGAATGCGGCGTGAGCCGCGACACTGCCGCTGCCGTTCTCAACAACTATCTGCTGAAAAACGGCCGGATGCAGTCCTTCCGCCTGGGAGCCCGCCATGGAACGCTCCTGACCAGCAAACACGAAAACTCCATTGCCTACGACACAAACCTCCGCTACATCGCCTCTCAGAGCAGGGACTGCGTGGTACTGGTTATCGTAGACGCGGTCAGCCGGAAATACTTCACCAGCGAAACCAGCTGGCTCTGGGACATTGATTTTGACCAGCTCAGCACCCCACACGTAAGGCGGGTGGTGCTGGCAGGACAGTACTGCGGCGATCTGGCGGAACGTTTTTCTTACACCAGTCTGAAAAACTGGTCCACAGAACCGGATATTGCCGCGGCAGTGTCCGAATTGAAAAACAGCGGAGACGAGGAACTGTTCGTAGTCACCTGCTTCTCTGACCGGGACAAGCTGCTCAGCCGTGTGGAAAAGGAGGCGTGAAGTATGGAGGTACGGATAATTCACTTTTACCCGGACCTGATGAACCTTTACGGCAGCCGGGCTAATGTGCTGGCCTTGGAACGCTACTTAAAAGGCCTGGCCTGTGACGTTATTGTGGAATCCGTTGTCCCCGGCGGCAAAGCGGACATCACCCGAGGGGATTTCTTCTATATGGGCGCAGGCACTGAGAGGAACGCCCGCGCGGCTATGGAAGACTTTGCCCGTTTTGGCAAAGCCTTGAAAGCCGCCGCTTTGGACGGCGCTGCCATGCTCTTCGCCGGGACAGCCATGGACCTTCTGGGCCAAACCGTAAGGGTGGCCGACGGCAGCGCTTATGACGGCATAGGCCTCGCCTCCTTTTCCGTGGAACACGGTAAACGCCGCATCGTGGAGGATGTCTATGGCCATACGGACCTTTACCCGGAAGCGGTGGTAGGTTTTATCAATAAATGCGGCATCGTCACCGGAGTGGAAACACCCCTGCTGACGCTCCTGGAACTGGGCTTTGGCAACGAAAAGGAACGGGGGCCCGAGGGCTACCACTGGAAAAACGTCTTTGCCTCCCAGCTTACCGGTCCCCTGCTGCTAAAAAACCCCAAGCTGCTGGAAACCGCCGCCGCCGCCATTTACGCCCGCCGGGGAGAACCGCTGCCGGTGGACCGGCCCAAAGATGAGTGGGCGGAAAAAGCCTACGCCGTTACAGAGGAGCAGCTCCGTCTCCGGAGCCAGGGGAAATAGGCGTTCACCCTTTTCTCCTCCCGCCAAAACCCGCGGCATTTTATGATAGTCAGCACAGTTGGAGAAGGGCAACCGCCCTTTTCCAGCCGGCGCACTATGTACGCAGGCGTTTCTTATGAAGGCAGGCGCGGCTGAATTGCATTCGCGGCTTTTGCCGCCGAATAGCAGCACTGTGCGGAAAATTTGCAGGCTTTTTTACTGCGCCGGCTATAATCGTCCAAGGCCGTCCCCATCAGGGACGGCCTTATTTTGTCCGCATTGGAAAAGTCCCTCCGCAACAGGAAAATTTCCTGTGAAATTCTTTCAAAAACAGTATTTTTTGCCTGTCCCTCCCCTGCTTTGCTCCTTTGGAGGAATCCGCTTCCAGCTCCGGCAGATTTTGAGGGTTGCGGTACAAGGCCTTTTTTCGGTATCCTTAACTATGAAATCCGGCATAGAACACGGAAATCCACACAAGACTGGAGGAAATATGATAAAACGCAAGCTCTTATGCGGACTCCTTACCGCCGCTGCCCTCTGCCTCCCGGCAAAAGCGGCCCGGCCAGTTGCTGTGCAGGTGGACGGCACATCCCTTGAAAGCGGGGCCTACCTGGAGAGGGGAACCTCCTATGTGCCTCTTCGAAATCTGCTGGAGGCAATGGGGAACTGGGAAATCTGGTGGGACGGCTCCACCGGTACCGCGCAGGCCGCCTCCGAGGAAGCCTGTCTTTCGGCGGATCCCGGCGGCAGCACCTTAACCGTAAACGGCCGGGCTCACCCCTGCCGGGTGTATGTGGCACGGGGCCGGACTTATGTTCCCCTTCGTCTGACCGTTGAAGCACTAGGCGGCCATGTGGAGTGGGACCCCTGGCTGGACGGCGCCGCAGTGACAACCTCTGCGGCAGAATATAACGCCATGGATTACTACTGGCTCTCCCGCATCATTCACGCCGAAAGCGGCGGGGAGGCTTTGGAAGGACAGATTGCTGTTGGCAACGTCGTGCTGAACCGGGTATCCAGCGAAGACTTCCCTGACAGCATCCCCGATGTTATTTTTGACACTGAGAACGGCGTGCAGTTTGAGCCGGCAGCCAACGGCACTCTCGTCAAAGAGCCTACCGAACTCTCTCAGGAGGCAGCCCGGCGGGTTCTGAGCGGAGAGAACACCGCAGGCGATTCTCTCTATTTTTTTGCTCCCGCTCTTTCCGAGGGAACCTGGATTGATTCCAGCCGGATTTACCGGCAGACCATCGGCTGTCACCGTTTTTATCTGTAAATGCATTTCCCCGGCGGAAATCTCCCGTCGGGGATTTTTTTCAGGAAAGTCCGTCTTTGGGCGGCACTAACCGGAAACACCCATCATTTTTGTGATATATGCGTGAAAAAAGATGTGATTTTTCTTTGCATTTTAGGAAATTTATTTCTTGTGCGCCCCCCCTGTTTTCCGATATTCTGTAAGCAGGAAAATTCCCGGCCCGCTTCAGCGCCGAAATAACCTAAAAATGGAATATTTATTCCGCTTCGGGGTAATTTATGGGCAGCGGCGGCAGGGCCGGACAAAGGGGCGATCTTATGTTAAAAAGCGAATATTTGCAGCGCGTTTATACGCAAGTAGTTACACGGGACCCGGACCAGCGGGAATTTCACCAGGCCGTTCTGGAATTTTTGGAGAGTCTGGACCAGATCATTGACCAGCATCCCGAATATGAAAAGAAGGGAATCGTCGAGACCTTCGTAGAGCCGGAACGGGTCATCAGCTTTCGGGTACCCTGGGTGGATGACCAGGGCAGCATTCATGTAAACCGGGGCTACCGGGTCCAGTTCAGTTCCGCCATTGGCCCATACAAGGGCGGTCTCCGGTTCCATCCCACCGTCAATCTCTCCATTCTGAAATTCCTGGGTTTCGAGCAGATTCTCAAAAACAGCCTTACTACGCTGCCCATGGGCGGTGCCAAGGGCGGCAGCGATTTCGACCCAAAGGGAAAGAGCGACGAGGAAGTCATGCGCTTCTGCCAGAGCTTCATGACGGAGCTCCAGAGGCATATTGGTCAGTTTGTAGACGTGCCTGCCGGCGACATCGGCGTGGGCGCCCGGGAAATCGGATATCTTTTTGGCCAGTACCGCCGGGTCCGGGGAACCTACGCCGCAGGTGTGCTGACAGGCAAGGGTCTGTCCTTTGGCGGTTCCCTGGTCCGCACCGAGGCGACGGGCTATGGACTGTGTTACCTGACCCAGGAAATGCTGTCAAAAATGAAAAATGACAGCTTCCAGGGTAAAACCGTGGTCATTTCCGGGAGCGGCAACGTGGCGATCTTTGCCACTCAAAAAGCTGCGGAGCTGGGGGCAAAGGTTGTGGCCCTCAGCGACTCCAACGGCTATATTTACGATCCCAACGGCATCGACCTGGACGTGGTGAAAGACATCAAGCTGGGTCATCGAGGCCGTATCAAGGAATATGCCGGCCGGGTTCCCGGCAGCACCTATGCCGATGGTTTCCGGGGCATCTGGAGCATTCCCTGTGACATTGCTTTGCCCTGCGCTACCCAAAATGAAATTGATGGTGACATCGCCAGAACCATCGTAAAAAATGGAACCATGGCCGTGGCGGAGGGAGCCAACATGCCCTGCCGCCCGGAAGCCATTCAGGTTTTCCAGAGTGCCGGAGTTCTTTTCGCCCCCGCTAAGGCTGCCAATGCCGGCGGCGTAGCCACCAGCGGCCTGGAGATGAGCCAGAACAGCATGCGCTACGCCTGGAGCTTTGAAGAAGTGGACCGGCGTCTAAAGAATATTATGACCAATATCTTCCACAACATCTACACGGCTGCCGAAGAGTGCGGCAAGCCCGGCGACCTGGTGCTGGGAGCGAATATTGCCGGTTTTATGAAGGTAGCCGACGTAATGCTCTCCCAGGGACTGATTTAAAAAGGGAAGCATCCGCCAAGCATTCAGAAAGTGGGGAGTCTCTCAAGGCTCCCCGCTTTTTTGACTTCAGACCGGGAAACCCTTCGCTTTCCGAATTTTTGCTATCCGAAATAACTCATCTATTATCTTTTGTCTCAAAAAGAAAGCGCTTTCACTCTTTTCCGGCAAATTTTTCAGCATTTCGCTTGAAAATGCCGGTTTTTTATGAAAGCGATTACATTTTGAAGCATTTTGCACATAAATTTTAAAAATAAATGGCATTATAACCGAAAATCCATTTTTCTACTTGCGGTTTTTCAGTTAAGATGGTAAGCTTAAAACAGAATAAAACTATTTTTTGGAAATTTCTGAAAAAACTTTATATTTTTTCCCAAAAATGTAAGAGCTTACATTTTGCTGCAAAGGAGGAGAGCCTGACATTAACGCCACAATTTATGATGTTTCCAGACTCTCCGGAGTCTCCATTGCCACAGTATCCCGCACCTTTTCCGAGCCCGACCGGGTCAGGGAAGCCACCCGCCGGA
Organism: uncultured Oscillibacter sp.; assembly: GCA_910576845.1. GTDB lineage: Bacteria > Bacillota > Clostridia > Oscillospirales > Oscillospiraceae > Oscillibacter. Next base: position 15,856 of record CAJTJA010000009.1, on the reverse strand, counting down.
AGGTCTTCGAGGCGGCGGAAATCCTGCACTACTCCCCCAACGCCATTGCCAGGGCAATGGCCCGCCAGCGGACGGACAAAATTGCCTTCCTGATCTGCAAAAAAGACGCCACCATTCTGGATGAGTTCTATGCCCGAATCTGTGAGAGCATTATGCGCCGGACCATCCAATCGGACCGGCAGCTTGTAATTTCCACAGCGGCGGACTGGGCACAGGCAGCAGGCACCGCCCAAAACAAGCAGGTGGAGGGCGTTATCCTGGGGGGCAGCGCACAGGCCGATATGGTATCCGAATTTCAGAACAAAAACATTGCCGTAGTGCTGGTAAACAACCGAATGCCCGGCTTTGATATCCCTTGTGTGGTATCCGACGAATATGGCGGTGTCCGTCTGGCGGCAGAGCATCTGCTGGAACGGGGGCACCAGAACATTGCGATGATTGCCGGGCGTTTTTCTCCCTATATCGTGGGGGAACGGTACAACGCTTTTCTTCGGGTTATGGAAGCCCATGGCATTAAAACCGGCGCCTGCCATGTGGGCATGTGTGATCCCAACATTGAGAGCGCCACTCAAACCGCGCTGGACCTTTTAAAGCAGAAAAACCGTCCTTCGGCTGTCTTTGGCGCCAATGATGTCATTGCCGCCGGCGTTCTGAAGGCCGCCCGCCGTCTGGGGCTGAAGGTTCCCGAGGATCTGGCGGTAGTAGGCTTTGATGATTCTACCGTCTGCGGCATGGTGGAGCCGGAGCTGACATCCGTTCACATCAACTGCCGCCGCATCGGAGAATTGGGAGTGGACTGTCTCCATGCCCTTTTGAACGGAGAAGAGTGCCCTCCTGTCACCGTTGTTCCCGCCGAACTGCGGGTCCGATCTTCCAGCTAAGCTCTCTTTAAGAACCGGCGGAATGCCAGCCACAAAGAATTTCTCTCCCCGCACAAGACGATTTTCCGCAGGCAGTTTCACCCCCGGCAGAAAAACATAGGAAAGTGAACATAAACTATGCAGGCAAACTGCGTTTGGATGGCGTGCAGATAGACTCTAAGAATTATAGAAATGTCCACTGTTCCCGCAGGAAGCCGCATATGTTATAAATTACAGAAGCATACCAGCTATGACAAGGAGGAACGCCATGAAAACGAAGAAGAAAGCAATTGCCGCTCTCAAAGCGGTAATCTGCGCCTTTTTGCTGCTGATCGCCCTGTTCCCCATTTACTGGCTGATAGCCATGGCCATCCGGCCTACCAGCGAGATGACCGGCCATATTTCCATTATCCCCCACTCCTTGACGATTGAGCATTTCAAAGCGCTGTTTGTCAGCCGCGGGTTCGGTCAGGCCATCGTCAACAGTCTTCAGACCACGCTGAGTTCTCTGGTGCTCTCTCTGGCTGTCGGCATCTGTGCGGCTTATGCTATCGCCCGCCGCCGCTTCCATTTTCGGATCAAAAAACCCATGACCTATTGGATTCTGCTGGTCCGGGTTCTGCCGCCGGTGGCCTTCACCATCCCGCTGTACACCATGTTCAGCAAGGTCGGCATTCTGAACACCAAGCTCCCCGTCACGCTGGCCTGCGTGCTGATCAACGTGCCGCTGATTATTTGGTTTCTCATCAGCTTTTTCCAGGACCTCCCTGAGGAGGTAGAAGAAAGCGCCAAGGTGGATGGCGCTACAGAATGGCAGCTTTTTCTGCGGATCGTACTGCCTTTGGTGGCGCCCGGCATCGCGGCGGTAGCCATGCTGTCCTTTATGTACGCCTGGAATGAATACACCTATACCGTTATTTTTACCCGAACACCCTCCAACAACACAGTGCCCCTGGCTCTGTCCCTGCTGAATACAGAGGATAATCTCACCAACTTCGGTTTAGTTGCCGCAGGCGGCGTAATCTCCGTCATCCCCATTACCCTGTTTGTGATCTTTGCGCAGAACTACTTGATCTCCGGACTTTCAAGCGGCGCTGTCAAAGAGTAACAAAATACACCAAAAACGCAAGACAAGATTAGGAGGAAAAGAAATGAAAAAGCTATTCGCGCTGATCCTGACCTTGGTTATGGTCCTGTCCCTGTCCGCCTGCGGCAACAGCTCCGGCGGCTCCGGTACTCCCAGCGGTAATTCCGGCACTGCCTCTGGCGGCGATTCCGGAAGCTCCGGCGGCGGAGCCACCAAAATGACCCTTATCCTGCGGGGAGGCACCTATGCCGATGCCCTGAAGGCCGCTCTTCCCGCCTTTGAGAAGGACAATAATGTCACCATTGAGGTGCAGGAGCTGTCCTTTGACGATCTCCATACCGGCATCGCCCTGGATTCTGTGAACCCCGAGGGCGCCTACGACCTGTGCATGGTAGACGGCTCCTGGATGGCGGAGTTTACGGAGAGCAACGTCCTCGCGAACCTCAGCGACATGGGCTACAGCTTTGACGACGACGTAATCCCCGGCACCACCGACATCTGCATGGTGGATGGGAACATCTATCTGGCGCCCTTCTTCGGGAACGTCACCGTTATGATGTACAACAAGCAGCTCATCGCTGACGCCGGTTACAAGCCGGAGGATATTGATACCTTCGCCGATCTGATGGATATCGCCCAAAAAACCAACGCCGCCGGAAAAACCGGCTTCCTGATCCGCGGCGGCAGCCCGGACAACATTGTCTCCGACTTCATTCCCCACCTGCTGGTTCATGGAGGCTGGGTAGTGGATGACAGCAACAAACCCACCGTGAACACTCCCGAGTTCAAGGCCGCTATGCAGGAGTATCTGGACCTGTATGCCCTGGGCGGTACTATGGACAAGGATGACATCGTAGCGGCCATCGACGGCGGCACCGCCGCTCTGGGCCAGGCCTGGCCCGGCTGGTACGTTCCCTCCGCCGATACCAATGCCAGCTATACCGTTATCCCCACCAAACTGAATGACAGCGATTCCGCCAAGAGCACTTCCATGTATGGCGTCTGGTGCATTGGCATCCCTGCCAACGCCCCCCACAAGGACCTGGCCAAAGCCCTGCTGGAATACGTGATGAGTCCCGAGGTTCAGCTTGCGTCCATCGAGATTGGCGGCGTGCCCTGCCGGTATTCCTGCCTGCTGAATGAGGACGTGCTGAAAACCTATCCTCAGTATGAAACTGTCTGCGCGGCTCTGGAAAGCGGTGTGTACCGCCCCGTCATCGCCGAGTGGACGCAGTTCACCAACATCCTGGGCACCGAGATGGACAATATTATCCAGGGTGTAAAAACCATTGATCAGGGTTTGGCCGACGCGCAGGCTGAACTGGACCTGCTGCTTGGCTGATCCGGAGTACGGGAAATTTCCCCCCTGACTTCATAAAGTGACCGGGCGGCCGGGACAGGGACCCCGGCCGCCCTACCAGAAGATGCACCAGCCTGTCACATCCTTCAAACTGGCGAGGATATAGCTATGAAGAGAAATCAAACTGAAAAACTGAATACCGCCCAGCATGCCACAAACCGGTTTGGACTCAGGATGCTGACCCCAACGATGCTGATCCTGCTGGTTATGACCGCCTATCCCCTGATTTCCACGCTGATTTACAGCTTTACTGATTATAACTACCTCAAAGGAGCGAACAAATCCTCCTTCATTGCCCTGGCCAATTATGCCAAGCTGTTCAAGCACACCTATTTCCGCCAAGCAGTGCTGAACACCATCAAGTTCACTATTCTGGCAGTGGCGCTGGAGATGGTATTCGGACTGCTGATAGCGGTGTTTATCCACAGTCTGAAACGGGGGCAGAAGGCTATGCGCACCCTGCTGCTGCTGCCCTACCTGCTTCCGGCCGTCACTGTAGCCCTGAGCTGGAGGATGATGCTCTCCTCCAATTACGGCATCATTAATCAATTTCTTACAAGCCTGGGCCTGCCGGTGTTTAACTGGTTCATGGACACCAAGACGGCCTTTGGCATGATCCTGCTGATCGACGTGTGGCAGAATGTGCCTTTTGTTTTCCTGCTGCTCTATGCCTCTCTCCAGTCCGTCCCGGAGGGGCAGTATGAGGCCGCCCGGATCGACGGTGCGGGAGCTCTTCACCAATTTTGGTATGTCACCGTTCCCAATATCAAAAACAGCCTGGCTCTCTGCGCCCTGCTGCGCACCATCGACACCTTCCGCCTCTTCGAGAAGGTCAACGTCCTCACCGGCGGCGGCCCGGCAAACACCACCTCCACAATCACCCAGTATCTCTATAACTACGGCATCAAATCCCTGGACTTCGGTTTCGGCAGCGCCGGAGCCATCGTCATGACCCTGCTGGTCTTAATCCTCTCCAGCTTTTATATCAAACGGGCCATTCAGTAAGCGCCTATGGAAAGTATGAAATTAACTTTTATAAACGTAGGCTATGGCGAGGCCATTCTGCTGGAGTGCCCGGATCCCTCCCGCCCCGGCGGCGCCTTTGTCATGGTCATTGACGGAGGCAGCGGCGAAGCGGAAGAGTACCGGGACCGTTCCACTGGCCGTATTCCTATGGCGGAATATCTGTCCTCTATAGGATTGGACCACATCGACGTCGTGGTCAGCAGTCACATCCACGAGGATCATCTCTGCGGTCTGACATCTCTGCCGGAAAAATGGCCTCCAAAAGAATTCTGGCAGACCCTTCCCGCAGAATTGCACCACTCTCTGCGTCCCCTGCCTTCCCTTCCGGATGCAGGTGTTTCCCAGCAGAAGTTTCTTCGTTCCATCAACGACCACCTCACTCTCTGCGGTCAGCTGGAGGCTCAGGGCTGCGTCTTGCGGCCTCTCTCCGCCGGGTGGGAAGCCCGGCCCTGCCCCGGCCTCACCGTCCGCTGCCTGGGGCCTTCCCAGGCCAGGACCCAGGAACTTGCAAAGCTCTATGCAGATATGAACCATGAAACCGAACCAAGCAGCCTCCGGCACAAGCTCACAGCTCTGGATGGGGCCATGAACAATTACAGCGCAATCCTGCTGCTGGAATACCGCGGCACCCGCATTTTGCTGCCAGGAGACACCAACCGCCTGGGCTATGTCGGAATTGATCCTGAAAGCTTGGCGGCCCACATTTTTAAAGTCGGCCATCATGGGCAGAAAGACGGTGCGGACGCCTCTTTGATTGCCGCTGTCCAGCCCGCCGCCGTTGTCTGCTGTGCCTCCAGCGACCGGCGCTATCACAGCGCCCACCCGGAACTGCTCCGGCAGCTGTCTGAGAGCGGCGCGGCGCTGTATTTCTCCGACTGCCCACAGGTTCCCGGCCTGGAGCTTCCGCCCCACCAGGCGCTGGTCTTTACCATTGAAGAAGAAGGCGCTTTTCATGCGGAATATCAGCCAAACATTCAGCAGCAGTGAAAACAGCCAATCATATTGTTTTCCGTCAGCTGCCATCCAGTCCTTTGTACGCAAGGCACACAGCTGCCAAACAATAAATCTCTTATACAGGCTACTCTCCGGCAGCAAGTTCAAACAGGGCCAGAATCCTTGAATTTTTTTAAGTATTGATACGCAGCATATGCAGAATACCGGTCAGATTATCTGACCGGTATTTTTTATTTTGCTTGAAAAACCAAGGCGCACCTTCCAGCAGAAAATTCTTTACCAAGCATGGCTTAATCTCTGTTCTCAAAACGCCAAGCTTCGTCATCATTTGGATATATTTTTGAAACCGCTGAAGGCTGACACTGTTCTCCCTTCTTGACAGCCTGGGCACGGCAAAAGGCGGGACTTCCAAACCGATGCCCCTATCGCTGTTCGCCTGCCTCCTGATTCATCATCCTTCAACTCCCCCTTTACAAGCTGCCGGAAAAGCGCCGCTAAAGCCGCCGGAACACACTGGAATGAAAAACAACGCCGTTTCTCTGTGCAGAATCGCTATGAAACAAGCGGCTTTTTCGTAAAAAAGGAAAAAAACAGCGGGATTTTGGGAAACTGCCCATATGTCCTTTTCCCCAGGCCTATTATCCGCTATAGTGAGGATATCAACTGAAAAGGAGTGGGTCCCATGAAACAAGTTGAGCGCGCTTACGCCTCCCTGAGAGAGCGAATCCGGACGGAGTGGATTTTATATATCCTGGCCTTCGTCTTCATTCTCATTGCAGACTTCATTGGGCAGATCAAGATTCCCGTCTGGAAGGGCACCTTCATTATTTTTCCCATCTTCTACGCCCTGTTTATGGGCATTCTCACCGGACCCAACGTTCTGAAAATCCTGGACGACAAGAAAGTCAAGGCCGCCTCCGGCCTCGTCGGTGTGGCAATTCTTCCCTTTGTGGCCAAACTGGGCATCAATGCCGGGGCTAACATCTCCATCGTCATCTCCGCGGGACCCGCCCTGCTGCTCCAGGAATTTGGAAATCTCTGCACCATCTTTCTGGCCATGCCCATCGCCCTGATGCTGGGGCTCAAACGGGAGGCTATCGGGGCCACCCATTCCATCAACCGGGAGACAAATCTGGCGCTGATGCAGGACATGTTCGGCGCGGACTCCCCGGAAGCCCAGGGCAGCCTTTCCGTGTACATTGTCGGCGGCATGGTGGGTACTATTTACTTCGGCTTTATGGCCTCTATGGCGGCGGCCACCGGCCTCTTCCACCCCTACGCCCTGGGCATGGCCTCCGGTGTGGGTGCAGGCATTCTCATGAGCTCCGCCGTGGCGGCCCTGTCCGAGGTCATGCCCGCCTACGCCGACCAGATCGCCGCCATGGCCTCCGCCAGTGAAACGATCTCCGGCATTGACGGCATTTACATGGCGATTTTCCTGGGCGTACCCCTGTGCAACTTCCTGTACCGCAAGCTGGAACCCACCCTGGGCCGCTTGACGAAATCCGGCCGGGAACTGGCCAATAAGAACTGAGGAGGAGCGTCTGCTATGACGATTAAGGATTGGATTTTCGTCCTTGCCATCTCCGGTTTGGGCATGATGACCGCTAACTTTATTGGCTTTGACGTAGCCTTTTCCGAGTCCCTGCCCGGCGTGCTGGTGCTGCTCTTGATTGCCCTGTGCGCCGCCGGGTTGGCCCATGTGATTCCCTTGAAGCTGCCCACCGTGGCCTACTGCTCGATCCTGGGGCTGCTGTGCGCCTGCCCCCTGTCTCCCGTGTCCCAATTCGTCATCGAGTCCGCCGGGAAGATCAACTTCACCGCGCCGCTGACCATGGTGGGCGCTTTCGCCGGTATGTCCATCAGCAACCAACTGAAGATGTTCTTCAAGCAGGGCTGGAAGCTGGTAATTATCACCGTTCTGGTCATGACCGGCACCTTCTTCGGGTCCCTGGTGGTGGCCCAGACGGTATTGAGGCTGACCCATGCCATTTGAGCTTCTCTTCGCCGCCCTGGGAAGCTGCGTGGTGGGACTGTTCATCGGCTGGTGCGGCGTGGCGGGCTTCCTGCTGCCCATCCTCTTCACCAGCGCCTGCGGCCTCCCGGTGACGGAAAGTCTGCTTCTAAGCTTCCTCTGCTTCGCTGTCTCCGGAATCATCGGCTCCTGGGGCTACCGCCGCCGGGGAGAGCTGCCCCTCCGGCCCGCCCTGATTCTCTCCGCCGGAAGTCTGGCAGGAGGACTTCTTGGGGCGGCCCTGGGCGGGCTTCTGGCAGCGGACACCGTCAAGGTTGTGCTCTATGTGGTGGTGCTGCTCTCGGGGCTCGCCATTGCTGTCCGGGAACTCCGCCCCCAAAAGAAGCAACAGGGGGACTCCTTCCCTAAGCCTCTGCCGCTCGCAGCCCTTGGCTTTGCCACCGCCCTTCTCTGCGCCCTTTCGGGGGCGGGGGGGCCGGTGCTGGTGATGCCCCTTTTAGTGGCTATGGGTGTGCCCGCCAAGCTGGCCGTGGGCACGGCCTTGCTGGATTCCGTCTTCATTGCCCTGCCCGCCGTTATGGTGTACGGCAGCCGCTGCGCATCCCTTGCCTCCCTGGCGCCTGTCCTTCTGGCGGCGGTGCTGGGTCATGCCTTGGGAGTCTTTGCCGGCAGCGTCACCGCTGCCCATGTGCCCCAGTCCCTGCTGAAGCGGGGCGTGGCGGCGTTCTCCATCTGCTTTTCCCTGTTCATGCTGCTGAAATAGGAGGTTTTTATTCAATGCCTGCCGATCTTCACTGTGATCTGCTTCTCACAAATGGCCGCTATCTCACCCCGGATATGACTATCGCTAGCGGGAAGTCCATCGCCATCCGGGATGGACGCATCCTGGATATCGTGGACCGGGATGCCTGTCCCTACCAGGCGGATACGGTCCTGGACAGCCCGGACCTTCTCTGGATGCCGGGCTTGGTAGACGGGCACCTCCATACCAGCCAGCAGCTTCTCCGGGGACGCCTGCTGGATGAAAAGCCCGTTATCTGGAAGCGGGTGAACGTTCCCTTTGAGAGCCGCCTGGACGAGGAGAGCTCCCGTCTCAGCGCCCAACTGGCAGCCATAGAAATGATCTCCTGCGGTACCACAGGCTTCGTAGACGCGGGAGGAAAGTATCCGGAGATTTATGCCGAGGTCTACCAGGCTGCTGGGCTCCGGGGACGCCTCAGCGTCATGACCAACGACAATCCCTTCTGCCCCGAGAGTCTTCGAGCCTCCTCTGTCCCAGAGGCGGTGGAGCGTCTGCGTGCCATGAAGCGCACCCTTACCGGCCTTTTAAAGCCCATTTATTCTGTTACCACCCCCACCGCCGTCAGTGAAGAGTTGCTCCGGGCGGTGTTTGAGGCAGCGGCAGAGGACCGTGTGCCTGTGGAGACCCATATGAACGAGTACGCCAGCGAGGTAACGGACTTCATCGAGCGCTGCGGCAAGCGCCCCTTCCTCTGGCTGGAAGAGGAGGGTCTGCTCTCCGCCCCCATGACCGCCCCACACTGCATCTTCCTCAGCCAGGAGGAAATCGAAATCCTGGCCCGGCGTCAGGTGCGGGTTATTCACTGCCCCTTCTCCAACTGCGGCAAGGGTGTTCCTCCCACCCCCCAGCTGCTCCATGCCAGGATTCCCGTAGGCCTTGGCACCGATGGCTCCGCCCACGGCGGGCTGGACCTGTTCCGGGAGATGCGTCTCTTCCGGTGCGTAATAAACGCCACCCAGGGTGTGGCCTCCGCTGATTCCCACATAATGCCCGCCGAAACCCTGCTGTCCATGGCCACGAAGGGCGGGGCGGCGGCACTGATGGAGCCAGGACTGGGCCTTCTTCAAAACGGCGCTCCTGCGGACCTTATTGCCGTAGACGCTGGTGCGCCTCACCTCTGGCCCACCCAGAATCTGGTCCACACCCTGGTGGAGAGCGCCAGCGGAAGCGACGTGCGCCACTCCATCGTAAACGGGAAGCTGCTGATGAAGAACCGGGAGCTGCTGACCATCGACGCCCAGCGGGTCCGCCGGGAGGCGGAGCTGCTCTTTGAAAAGCAGCCCTGGCTCCAGAACTGGAAGTAAATAAAATTTGCTTGTACGCCCCTTGGAACCATGCTATCATGGTTCCAAGGGGTGTTCTCAAAAGCGCCCGAAAGCGAACAGAAACGGAGGCCGCCTTATGCGTTACGCAGAGCTGCTGGAGCTGGCGCCGGAACTGCGGGATTTTACCGCTCAAATTCCCGAGACTCTGGACGATCAGTTTCAGCTTAGGAACCACCCCGCTCATACGCTCATCCACCAGAAAGACAGCCCCCTGGAACGGATCGGCATTCTGCTCCAGGGAACATTTCGGGTGGTCAATGAATTTGAAAACGGAAATGTGTTCATGATTGAAATGAATGAGGCGATATCCTTTATCGGCGAGGTAACGCTGTTGGCCGGAGCCGCCGCCACTTCCGTGACTATTGAGGCAGTATCGGACTGCCTGGTTGCTTACTTGCCGGCAGAAACCTTTGACCGTTGGCTCCGGCAGGATATCCGGCTTCTCCGGGCCATCAGCCGCCACGTGGCCGCCAAGCTGTATTGCTCCAGCTATAACCGGGGGGAGCGGCTGTTCCATTCCGCCAAGTATGTACTGCTGAAATACCTGGTTCGCCAGGCGGAGGAGCAGAGCATCAGAACCGCCGGATATGTAGTTTTGAATAAAACCCGCCGCCAAATCAGCGAAGAGGTGGGCCTGACGGAGAAAACCATTAACCGCACTCTGACTCAATTTGTCAGGGATGGCATCCTCTCCATTCAGCGGGGCAAGGCTGCTTTTCATGCAGAGCAGTATCACCGCGCGCAGAGGGAGCTGCGGGTTTACATGTCTCAAAGCCGGAATGGGTCCAACCGGTAAAAGAGGCCGGGAGCACAGCGCTCCCGGCCTCTTTTATTTTCCTTCATTCCGGTTGCTCCTTGGAGAGTTCTACTGCCTTCGTCTCCTTCCCAGAATACACCTCCAGAAACGCCTCCCGTTCCATGGTTTCATTCTCCAGGAGATAATTCGCCACAGTATCCAGTATCTCTCTTTTTTCCAGGAGGATATCCTCACAGCGCCTGTAGGCCTCGTCCACCACCCGGCGAATCTCCTCGTCAATCTGAGCGGCCACAGCCTCGGAATAGCTCCGTCCCTGGCTCATAGTCCTTCCGATGAACACCTCGTCATGTCCGCTCTCAAAGGCAACCGAGCCAATCGTCTCGCTCATTCCGTAAACCGCCACCATCTTCCTGGCAATGGAGGTAGCCCTCTGAATGTCGTTGCTGGCCCCAGTGGAAATGTCCCCCAGGCACAGCTTCTCCGCCACCCGTCCTCCCAGCAGCGCCACAATCTGATCTTCCATATAGCGCTTGGAGAGGTAGGAGCGATCCTCCTCCGGCAGAGCAATGGTCATGCCTCCCGCCTGCCCTCGGGGAACGATGGTAATCTGATTCACCGCGTCATGTTCCGGCAACGTCTCCATCACTACCGCGTGGCCCGCCTCATGCCATGCGGTCAGCTCCCGCTCATGCTGAGAGATGACCCGGCTCCGTTTTTCAGGGCCCGCAATGACCTTGATCTCCGCCTCCCGAAGGTCTTTCATCGTAATATAATTCTGGTTCCTCCGGGCAGCCAGCAGAGCTCCCTCATTTACCAGGTTTTCCAAGTCCGCCCCAGTAAACCCCGCCGTGCCCCGCGCAAGCTGCCGCAGATCCACATCCTCAGCCAAGGGCTTACCCTTGGCATGAATTTTCAGGATATCCTCACGCCCCTTGATGTCGGGAAGCCCCACATAGATCTGCCGGTCAAATCTTCCGGGCCGCAGCAGCGCCGGGTCCAGCACATCCGCCCGGTTGGTAGCGGCCAGAACCACTACGCCCTCGTTGGCGGCAAACCCGTCCATCTCCACCAAAAGCTGGTTCAGCGTCTGTTCCCGCTCGTCATGTCCACCGCCCACACCGGCGCCCCGCTGGCGGCCCACAGCGTCGATTTCATCGATAAAGACAATGGCGGGGGCGGTTTTTTTGGCCTGGTCAAAGAGATCCCGGACCCGGCTGGCACCCACGCCTACATACAGCTCCACAAAGTCGGAGCCGGAAATAGAGAGGAAGCCCACTCCTGCTTCTCCGGCCACAGCCTTGGCAAGCAGGGTCTTTCCGGTGCCCGGAGGGCCCACCAGCAGCACTCCTTTGGGAATCCGGGCCCCCATGTCAATGAACCGCCGGGGATCCCGGAGAAACTCCACAATTTCCCGCAGCTCCTCTTTCTCCTCGTCAGCTCCGGCCACGTCTTCAAAACGGACCTTTTTGTCCTTCTCCGAGAGAGTTCGGGTACGGGCGGAGCCAAACTTCGCCATTCGGTCAGCACCCATGCCGCCTTGATTCCGAAGCGTAAAGAAATACCACATGCCGCCAATCAGCACCGCCGTCAATACCCAAGGCAGAAGAATCTCCAGCCAGTTGGTAGAATGGTCCTGCTGATAGTCATAGGAGGTGATAACGCCTCTGGCGCTTTGCTCCTCCACCAACGGTCCTAGACTGTCGTAGAACAGGTCGAAGTCATAGAGCTCATAGCTCAGGGTATTCCGGCCCTCCGGCTCCCCGCGCAGAGTCATCAGCAGCGTATTGTCCCGAATCACAAAGGACTCCACTTTCTCCTGCCGGAAAAGCTGTTCCACCTGGGAAAACCCCATTCTCTCGCTCTGGCCGTTCAATTGCCATATCCAGCTCAGACACAGCAGAATCACCAGCCCCAGCATCAAAAAGCTGAGGTTCGACGTACGGTTTTGCTTGGACACAACGGCATTCCTCCTTTTCGCCATCCAGAGAACAGCGGCCTTTATTTTCGGGCGTAGACTTCCGGCTTCAATACGCCGATATAGGGGATATTCCGATACATCTGGGCGTAGTCCAATCCATAGCCCACCACAAACTCGTCAGGAACCGTAAAGCCGGAGTAGTCTGCGGTAATGGCCTTGGTCCGGCGGGCGGGCTTATCCAGCAGGGTGACAATGGTAATCGAGGCCGCGCCTTTCGTCAGAAAATACTCTTTCAAAAAAGCCAGGGTATTCCCGGAATCCAGAATATCCTCCACGATAATCAGATGACGTCCGGTGATGTCCTGCCTGAGATCGTGGTCAATCTGCACCCGGCCCGAAGAAGCCGTGGAATTTCCATAAGAGCTGACAGCGATAAACTCCACATCGCTCTTGAGCTGGCAGGCCCGGACCAGGTCCGTCATAAACACAAAGCTGCCCCTCAGCACGCCCAGAAACAGAGGCTTTTTCCCCTGGAACTTCTCGTAGAGCGCCTCACCAAGTTCTGCCACCCGGGTCTTCAGCTCTTCTTCCGTCACCAGTACCTTCAGAATATCATTCTCCATTTCACTGCGCATTTCATTTATCCTCCCCAATATGTTTTTCTGTTTCCTCGATTTTTATGAACCGGCAGGGCATTCCCGTCACCGGCGCAAAGGCCTCGTCCACACCCAGCCCCCACACAGCAGCCAGCTGCCCCTCCACGTACACGGCAGGCAGCCGGTCCCGCTCCGCCAGAGAAATACGGCGGTCCAGGCAGAGGCGTTTTACACTCCGGCTTCCCTTGGCTCCCGGCAGAGTCAGCCGTTCTCCCGGCGGGCAGGGAGCCACCGTGACCAACGGGCTCTGCCCCGGCCTTCCCCGCCAGAAAAAGACGATCCCCTCTCCCTCCGGCCGGTCCAGCAGGGTGACGGTGCAATCCCCCCACCGCAGGGGCCGTCCCGGAACCAGCTGGACCTCCGTCAATGTCTGAGGGCGGGTCTCCAGAATCAGCCACCGGCGGCAGTAACGGGCGGTGACGCCGTGGGGCAGGCTCAGCCGCCCCTCCTTTCCCCAGGCCGTGCGGCGGGTCAAGTCCATCAGGGCTCCCAGATGAGCAGAGCCGATATCCTTCCGTCCCACGCCCAGCAGATCGAACAGCCGCAGCAGCATCCGGGGCTGGACCGCCTCCGGAGCTTGGGCTAACGCATCCATGGAGAGCGTCACACGGCCCTCCTGAACCTCTACATGGGCTGTGCGGGCGGCGGCATCCGCCTCCAAAGAGCGCTCCACACTGCGGAGCCGCCCGGCGGCCTGGCAAATGTGCTCTACTGCCCGGGGATTCAGCTCTTTCAAAAGCGGCATCACCTGAAGCCGCAGGAAATTCCGGCTGGCGGCCTCCGGGTCGGCATTGGTTTCGTCCTCAACATGGGGGATGTTCCGCTGAGCGGCATACTCCTCCAGCTCCGCCCGGGTCACGCCCAGCAGAGGGCGGCAGATTCCGTCCTGCTCCCAGCCCATTCCCGTCAAACCTGCAAGTCCGGTTCCCCGGGCCAAATTCAGGAGGATGGTCTCCGCATTGTCATCGGCGTGGTGGGCAGTGTAAATCCGTTCACAATCCTTCTCCGCCGCCGTCCGGCGCAGAAATCCGTAGCGCAGGTTCCGGGCGGCCTCCTCAATGGAAAGCGCTTTCTGCCCGGCATATTTCCGCACGTCCCGCCGGCCCACAGTCAGGGAGATCCCCCACGCTCCGCAGGTCTCTCGGACAAATATCTCGTCCCGGTCCGCCGCTTCATCTCGGAGCTGGTGATTGAAATGGGCGGCCAGCACCGTACTGCCCCGCTCCCGGCACCACATGTCCAGCAGGAACAGCAGGCACATGGAGTCCAGTCCCCCGGAGACGGCGCACAGCACCCGCTGTCCCGCCCGGGGCAAAACCGCCCGGGGGAGGCGTTTTAAAAGCTCAGTTTTCGTCGTCATAGCGCTTATCCAGGGTGGAGAACTGCGTATACTCCGGCATCCAGCGGAGCTCTACCTTTCCAGTTTCGCCATGGCGGTTTTTAGCAACAATACACTCTGCAATATTATGCTTCTCTGAATCCTCATTGTAATAGTCATCCCGGTACAAAAACAGAACAATATCCGCATCCTGCTCAATGGCGCCCGACTCCCGAAGGTCCGAGAGCATAGGCCGCTTGTCATCCCGCTTCTCGTTGGCGCGGCTGAGCTGGCTCAGGCAAATCACCGGAACGTTCAGCTCCTTTGCCATGATTTTCAGCATCCGGGACATATCGGACACTACCTGCTGGCGGTTCTCCCCGCCCCGGCTGCTCCCGCCGGCAGAGCTCATCAGCTGCAAATAATCCACCACCACCAGGGCCAGATGATCCAGCCTCCGGCACTTGGCGTTCATATCCGCTACGGACAGCAGAGGATTGTCGTCAATGCGGATATCCAGTCCGTTCAGCACAGTGGCCGCACCGGCGATTTTCTCCCAATCCGTCTCCCGAAGCAGTCCTGTGCGCAGGCGGTTATTCTCCACCAGTGCCTCGGAGGAGAGCAGCCGGGTGGCCAGCTGCTCTCTGGACATCTCCAGAGAGAATACCGCCACCGTCTTCCTCTCTCCTTTCGCCACGTTTAACGCCACATTCAGCGCAAAAGACGTCTTCCCCATACCAGGCCGCGCGGCCAAGAGAATCAGGTCCGAACGGTTTAGCCCGGTGATTTTCTGGTCAACGGCGGATAAGCCTGTGGACAGGCCGGGAAGGTGGTTTTCATGCTCGCTCATCTCTCCCAGCCGGTCCAGTACGTCGGGAAGAACATTCCGCAGGGAAACCATCTCCTGAGCGCTCCGGCCCCGGCGGATAGCATAGATTTTCTGCTCGGACGCCTCCAGAATGTCCCCGGCCTCGCCCATGCCCTCCTGTACCAGAGCGGTAATCTCTCCAGCCGCCTGGGCAACCTGACGCAGCAGTCCCTTGTCTCGAACAATGGCGGCATACTCCATGACGTTGGCGCTGGTGGGCGTAATCTCCATCAGCTGCGCAAGATAGGAACGGGTATTGCCGTCGGTGAGTCCGGCCTTCTGCATTTCCTCAAAGACGGTGATGCCGTCAATGGGGCGGGCATAGGAAAACATGGTGTAAATGGTCTCAAATATTTCCCGGTTCTGCCGGAGATAGAAATCGTCCGGCCGCAGCTTGTCCATCACATCCTTCACACAGTCCGGGTCAATGAGCATAGAGCCCAAAACGGCCTGCTCTCCCTCCAGACTGTGCGGCATCTGCCGCAGCAGCAAATCTTCGTTTGCCATGATGAACACACCCCTTTCCGAACACGCCCGCAGAGGAAACGTTTATTTTTCCTCGAATACGGATACGTAAACCGTGGCCGTTACCTCGAAGCCCAGCCGGGCTTTCACCTCGTAGTTGCCAAAAGCCTTGATGGGCTCCTCCAGCACCAGCTTCTGCTTGGGAATGTCAATCCCGAACTGCTTCTGGAGCCCCTCGGAAATCTCCTTCGTCGTAACCGCGCCGAAGAGCTTGCCGCCGCTACCCGCCCGGGCGGTCAGCTTCACCATGCACTCTTTGAGCTTCCCGGCGGTCTCCTCCGCCAGGGCCTTCTGGCGGGCTTCTTCGGCTTTTTTGGCCTTCTCTTTGAGATTCATGGTATTGATGGCGTCCGCCGTGGCGGGGACCGCAATCTTCCGGGGCAGGAGGAAGTTCCGGGCGTAGCCCTCGGAGACCTCCACCATCT
>CAJTJA010000008.1:9784-59455 GCA_910576845.1 uncultured Oscillibacter sp. | reverse complement strand
GACTCCATCCTCATCGACGAGGCCCGTACCCCCTTGATTATTTCCGGCCAAGGAGAGAAGTCCACCCAACTCTATGACATGACGGAGATGTTTGTCGCCCGCCTGAGGAAACAGGTGGTTGTCCAGGTGGACAATAAGGAGGAGGAAGCCGCTGATATTGACGCGGATTATGTGGTGGACGAGAAAGCCAAGACCGCTACCCTCACCGCCCGGGGCATTGCCAAGGCGGAGGAATATTTCCATGTGGAGAACCTCTCCGATCCCTCCAATTCCACCATCAGCCACCACATCAATCAGGCTTTGAAAGCCCACGGCACCATGAAGCGGGATATTGATTATGTGGTGAAAGACGGCGAGGTCATTATTGTAGACGAGTTCACCGGCCGTCTGATGTTTGGCCGGCGCTACTCCAACGGCCTCCATCAGGCCATTGAGGCCAAGGAGCATGTCAGCGTCAACAGCGAAAACCGGACACTGGCTACGATTACGTTCCAGAATTACTTCCGCCTCTATGACAAGCTCTCCGGTATGACCGGAACGGCCATGACCGAGCAGGAGGAGTTCGGCACGATCTATAATCTGGACATTATTGAAATTCCTACCAACCGCCCCAACCAGCGGGATGACCATCACGACGTGGTATACAAGACCGAGGCCGGAAAATTCCGGGCGGTCATCTCACAGATTAAGGAGTGCCACGCCAAGGGCCAGCCGGTGCTGGTGGGTACGGTGTCCATTGAGAAGAACGAGCTGCTCTCCAAGCTTCTGGCTCGGGAGGGCATCAGGCATAACCTCCTCAACGCCAAAAACCATGAGAAAGAAGCGGAGATTGTCGCCCAGGCGGGCAAGCTGGGAGCCGTCACCGTCGCAACCAACATGGCTGGCCGCGGAACGGACATTATGCTGGGCGGCAACGCTGAGTATATGGCTCGGGCGGACCTGGCCCGTGCCGGTTACTCGGATGAGGTCATCACCGACGCCACTGGCTATGCGGACACGGACAGCCAGGAGATTTTGGACGCGAGGGCGCTGTTTGCCGAGAAGCTGGCTCAGCACAAAGCGGAGATTGCCGATGAGGCGGATCAGGTCCGGGAGGCCGGCGGCCTTTTTATCATCGGCACAGAGCGCCACGAGTCCCGGCGGATCGATAACCAGTTAAGAGGCCGCGCGGGCCGCCAGGGCGACCCCGGCGAGACCCGGTTTTATATTTCCCTGGAGGATGATTTGATGCGCCTCTTTGGCGGGGACCGGATTACCAATATGATGGAGCGCTTCGATTTGGATGAGGATACTCCCATTGAGAACCGGATGCTGACCAAAGCCATTGAAAACGCCCAAACCACCGTGGAATCCCGGAACTTCCAGTCCCGGAAATCTGTGCTGGAATATGATGATGTAATGAACAAGCAGCGGGAGCTGATTTACGATCAGCGGCGGCAGGTGCTGGACGGCATGGATATTAAAGATACCGTGCTGAACATGATGCACACCTCCATCGGCAATCATGTCAGTTTGGCCTTCGGCGAGCACCAGCATCTGGATGCCGCCGGATACCGTGAAATGCTTCGGGGACTGGAGGGCATGTATTTCGCCAAGGACGCCGTCAGCATTCCTGAAGCGGAAGTTTCTCAGAAGAGCCAGGAAGACTTTGACCAGGCGTTTATTGCGGCTGCCGAGGCGTTTTACGAGGCGAAGGAAACAGAAATCACCAGTCCCATTATGCGGGAGCTGGAGCGGGTCATTATGCTCCGGGTTGTTGACGAGTATTGGATGGACCATATCGACGCCATGGACGATCTGAAGCAGGGCATCCGTCTTCAGGCTTACGGCAACAATAACCCTGTGGATGTGTACAAGCGGGAGTCCCTGGACATGTTTGCGGAGATGATTTCCGCCATTCAGGACGAGACGGTCCGGCGGCTGTACTCCGTGCGTCTGCGGAAGGACGAGGAGGTCAAGCGGGAGCGGGTGGCCAAAGGTATGGTGGAGAATGTAGGCGGCGACGGCACCAAGCCGAAGAAACAGCCTGCCCGGGTCGTGAAAATCGGCCGAAACGACCCCTGCCCCTGCGGAAGCGGCCTGAAGTGGAAGAAGTGCACGTGCCCGGAATACCACCAGAACTGATGGGCCCGCCCTTTGGGTGGGAAGGATTTCAGCCTTTTGAAGGTTGGTCCAATGCACCCCCCATTCTCTCTTTTGCGAAAAGAGAGAATGCGCTGTGCACGGTGGAAGAGAGAAAACGGGGGGGCACGGCAGGGTGCGGACGGTTTGTTACGCAAGTCTTCTGCCCGCGGCGTGGTGCAAGCGGGGGGTGGTTCATGCAGGGACTGTTCGTCTCTTTCCTCTGCCGTTTGTCCGGCGCTTGTAGGGGCGGACTTGTGTGTCCGCCCTTCCCTGCGGGCTTTCGATAGGGAAGAAGTACCTCATATGAACAAGAATAGCGACAGCGTTCTCTTTTTGCTCCAGGATATCAAAGAACTTGCATTTGGTATTGCGCTGAGTCTATTGGGCGGGATTCTGCTGTGTGCCTCCCCCCTGGACTGGGATGCGGATGAGCTGTTTTTGATCTTGAGCTTCCCGGTGCTGGTTTATGGTGCGTTCCGTATCCGGAACGGCGGGGGAAGTCATGTGCTGATCATAACGAATGATTCCCCCAAGGAAGGAGACATCCATGTCCTTTGAAACCCACGAACAAAACGGACTGGTCTGGTTCACCGCTTCGAACCTGAGCGGCGTCCGCCACGGCTTTTCCACCCGTCTGGGCGGCGTATCCCCTGCCCCCTGGGACAGCTTGAATCTTCGTCCCGGCATGGGCGACGGGCAGGAGGCTTTGCTTACAAACTACCGCCGCTTCTGTGTTTCTATCGGTGTGGACACGGAGCGGACCGTCCTTTCCCGGCAGGTTCACGAGGCCAAAGTTCGGGCTTGTGTCGAAGCAGACGCCGGAAAAGGCCTCTTCCGAGAGCGGGATTACGACAGTGCGGATGCCTTGGTTACCAATGTGCCGGGGCTGACGCTTTTCGTCTTCTCAGCCGACTGCGGCACGGTGCTGCTCCACGACCCGGACACCGGGGCCGTGGGGGCGGTCCATGCGGGTTGGCGGGGCTGCGCCGGAGGTATTGTGGAAAAAACTGTCCAGGAGATGAGGCGTCTCTATGGTGCCCGGCCGGAGCGCCTGTGGGCTGCCCTGGGGCCCTGCATTGGGCAGTGCTGCTTCGAGAGTGACGATGACGTCCCTGCTGCCATGCAGGCGGCCTTGGGCCAGGAGGCGGAGCCGTATTTGGAGTGCCGGGGTTCCAAGTGGCACGTGGACCTGGAGGGCCTGAACCGTCAATGGCTGCTCCGGGCAGGAGTGCTGCCGGAGCGCATCGAAGTATCTGGACTCTGTACCGCCTGCCGCCGGGATCTATTCTGGTCTCACCGGAAAATGGGGGAGGCCAGGGGCGTTCAGTGTGCGGCCATCGCGGCCGGAAAATAAAGCATGATCAGGAGTCAGGGGCGCTGCGTCCCTGATTCCTTTCCCGTTGAGGTGATGTATGAAAAAATGTCTTCGCATATGGATGGCGCTGCTTTTGCCTGTTCTGCTGCTTACCGGTTGCTGGCAGGAGGAGCCGCCGGAAGAAATAGAGGATGTATTGCCTGTGGTTGAGGAGGAAAAGCCGGAGGAGCGTAAAACGATTTTTCCAGAGTGCTTTGCACTGCCTTACATGCCGGGGCAGAGCCTCGACCCGATCAACTGTGCCGATGGGATGCAGCAAGTGGCGGCATCGCTGCTGTATGAGGGACTGTTTCGGCTGGACCACAGCTTTGAGCCCCAGCTCTGCCTTTGTATCAGTTACACCCATGACGGCAGTGCCAGCCGCTATGTGTTCACCCTCCGAAAGGGGGTGCATTTCTCTGACGGGACGCCGCTGACAGGCCGGGATGTGAAGGCTGCCTTGGACCGGGCCCGGGAATCCGAGCGCTATCGAAGCCGCCTTGCCGGGATTGTTTCCATCAGCGCAGGTGAGGACACTGTGACCATCGCCTTAAGCAGCCCGAATACCGGTTTTCCGGCGCTCCTGGATGTCCCTATTGTGAAGTCCGGTACGCAGGATGCGGTGGCTCCTATTGGTACGGGTCCTTATTTTTACACAGAGGAAGATACCGGCGCCTATCTGATAGCAAACCAGTCCTGGTGGCGGGGGGAGGAGCAGCCGGTGGAGCGGATTGCGCTGGTAGAGGCTTCGGACCCGGATGCCATGCTCTACCGCTTTGCATCTCATGAGGTGCAGCTTATGACGGTGGACCTCACCGGCATACTGGCAGTGAGTACCACCGGCAGCGTGGACTGTGTTGATGCGGAGACCACATTGATGCAGTATGTCGGCTGCAATACCTCCCGGGCGCCGCTGGACAGCCCGTCTCTCCGGAGGGCCCTCTCGGCGGGAATAAACCGTTCCAATGTGACCGGCGCTTTCCTCTCCGGCCACGGAAGTCCTGCCTGTTTTCCGGTGTCCCCGAATTCCTCTCTCTATCCCGGCGCCCTGGAGGAACGCTATGCTCTGGATGCTTTTACCGCCGCCCTGGCAGACAGCGGCTATGTCCCGGAACGTCCGCTGATACTGCTGGTCAACCGGGAGAACAGTTTTAAGTGCGCCATTGCGGATTATTTGGCGGAGACTTGGACATCCGGGGGATTGCCGGTGGAGGTGCAGGCTTTGCCTTGGGAGGAGTATGCCGCTGCTTTGGAGAGAGGAGAATTCGATATTTATTATGGTGAGGCCCGCCTTACTGCCGATTGGGATTTAAGCAGTCTCTTAATTCCCGGCGGGGCGTTGAATTATGGGAACTGGTCCAACCCGGATACAAGCCGTCTTCTGGAGGAGTTTGCCGCAGCGGAGAGCCGGGAGGCGGCCATGCAGGCCCTCTGCGCCCATCTTAAAGAGCAGATGCCCATCCTGCCAGTGTGTTTTAAATCCATTTCTGTGCTGACACAGGCAGACGTGGTGGAAGGAATTACCCCCACGGCGACAGAGCCGCTTTATAATCTGGGAGAGTGCATCATCCGCTTGAAAGAGGAGTGAAGCCATTAACTCTTTATCGGAAGAGAAAACCGCTGCGTGAAATGGACATTTGACAGGCTTTCAGCGGTGGTTTGGAGAGACCTTCACTGGCAGATAGCTGCTTCAGTACCTTTACAAAAATCAGGGGAGCGGGCCGCCGGCCTGCTCCTCTGATTTTGTAACCTATAGCGCCGCTGCCGGAAGAGGGCGCTTTTAACTCAGACCGCAGAGAGATAGAGCTGTGCAGACTGATAATCATCCCAGGGCATGGGGAGGGGCCATCCGGCTTCCATCAATACGTCGCCGGGATAGCTGCCCTCATCGTTGACATGGTAGCAGAGAGCCGGGTCCAGGCCCTTCAGCCGCAGGTTGAGGAAGGGAGGAGCGCCATGGGCCGTGCCGGTGACAATGGAGACCAGGGCCTCCCGCTTATCGGGGGAAACCTGCTGCCAGGCAGTATAAGGACCATTCTGGAAGGGATCGCTGAGACGGTAATAATCGCCCTCCTGAATCAGCTTGCAGTGTTCCTTAAAGAAAGATATCTGCCGGCGGATGATTTCCTTTTCTTCTTCCGTGGTCTGTCCAAGGTCCATTTCATAGCCGAAGGTGCCGCTCATGGCAACTAAGCCCCTGGTCTCAATGGGAACGGAGCGTCCTGTCTGAGCGTTGGGGACAGCGGAGACATGAGCGCCCATTGTGCCGACGGGATAGCAGAAGGAGGTGCCGTATTGAATGCGGAGCCGGTCGATGGCGTCGGTATTGTCGCTGCACCAGATTTGAGGAGTATAGTACAGCATTCCGGCGTCAAAGCGCCCGCCGCCGCCGCTGCATCCCTCAATGAGGACGCTGGGAAAATCCCGGCGCATCTGCTCCAGCATATCATAAACACCCAGAACATAGCGGTGGTAAACCTCTCCCTGCCGTTCTGCCGGAAGAGCGGCGGACCATGCAGTAGCCAAGCTTCGGTTCATATCCCATTTGACATAGGAGATATCAGCGCTGGAGAGCACCTTTTTCAAGTCGCCGTAGACCCGGTCCCGGACGTCTTTCCGGGAAAAATCCAGCACCAGCTGCTGACGGCCCCGGACTTTAGAACGGCCGGGAATGTGCAGAGCCCAGTCCGGATGTTCCCGATAGAGTTCGCTGTCCTCATTGACCATCTCCGGTTCAATCCAGATGCCAAAGTCCATACCCAGGGCTTTAATCCGGGGCACCAGGGCTTCCAGGCCGCCGGGAAGCTTCCTGCCGTTGACAGTCCAGTCACCCAGCCCCGCTGTGTCGGTGTCCCGGGCTCCGAACCAGCCGTCGTCCATTACAAAGAGCCCAATACCCATAGGGGCAGCGCTCTCGGCAATTTTGATTAGGCGCTCCGCATCAAAATCAAACATGGTGGCTTCCCAGTTGTTGATAAGCACCCGCTGAGGCTGTCCTGCCCAGGGATTTTGGATCAGGCGCTCCCGAATGCAGCGGTGGAGACGGTGACTCAGGGTGGAGAAGCCCTCTTTGGAACAGCACAGCGCCGCCTCCGGGGCAGTAAAGGATTCGCCGGGGGCCAGAGGCCAGCAGAAATGATAGGGGTGAACGCCCATGACCAGCCTGGTATCCTCAAATTGAGCGCGCTCCACAGCCGCTTCAAAATTGCCGCTGTAGAGAAGGCAGGCGGCAAAGCAGAGGCCGTGATCCTCCCCGGCGTCATGCTCGCAGAGAATGACAAAGGGGTTGTGCTGATGGCTGGAAGTACCCCGGACGCTGCCCACGCTCCGGGTGCCGGGAACCAGAGGGGCCCGGTTGGGACAGCGTTCCAGGACATGCTTTCCGTCGAAGGTGATCAGGTCCAGATCGCCTCTCTGAAAGTCCAGACAGAGGGAAGCGGCCTGGCGAATTTTGACGGTTTTGCCGCCCCGGTTGATGATCTTGACGGCCCGGGTGATGATGTCATAGTCCTCCAGCACGCCATACCAAAGCTCTACATCCACTTGTGCGGCCGCATCCTCCAAAACGACCACCAGAGTTTCGCCTTCGGGCCCGCGAAAGGCAGGGAGGCCTTCCAGGGCGTACTTTCCAGGCTCCAACCGAAATGATTTATACCGCAGGTCAGCGCTGCGGCTTCCACATGGCAGCTCCAGCTCAAGAGAGGGGAGACGGTAGTCGCCCACACCACAGGTGGAGTATTCCTGCGGCATGGCGTCCAAGGAAAAGAGGCGGCTTCCTCCATCCTCATCAGGATTGGGGGCAAAGCTGCGGTCAGTGTATTGAATACGGTAGGAAAGGTCGCAGCCGCTGACACGGGGACCGTAGTAGGTGTGCAGCAGAACGCCGTAGCTGTTGGCCTTCATCTGATAAGTGGTGTTTTTTGTGTGCAGGGTGAAAAGACCCTTGTCGCAAAGTATCATAAGAATTCCCTCGCAGTGTCATGAGTTTTGAGGTTTTTTGAGGAATAGAACTGCGGCAATTGTAGGCTTTTTTTCGCGCAGAAACAAGAACGGAAAAATACACAAATTTTTTGTACCGCCTCTTGCAGAACCTGTGGAATACAGACAGCCCCGGCGGGGCGAAGCGCCGGGCCGGGGCTGTGTGGAAGAAAGGTGGATGACTTGTTGGAAAAGGTTTCGATTCACTGAGCCTGTAAGGCCGCCGCTCCGGCTTGAAACATTACGAGACCGCCAGAGCGAAGCGAACGTTCTTTGGCTGTTCCCTCTTTTCAGGAACGTGCTTTACCGGAATTTTGCTCATATGGCGTTTCGGGAAAAGCAGATTATTTGCCGCCGGTGGAGGCAATGCCCTCGATAAACTGGCGCTGGAAAATCAGATATAAGATCACCATGGGCAGCATAGCCAGCAGGGAGCCTGCCATCAGTACCGGGAAGTTCGTGGTGAACTGGCCGCGGAGGGTGGCGAGACCGGAAGAAAGGGTCATCATCTTCAAATCGGAGTTGACCACCAGAGGCCACATCAGGTCGCTGTAAGCGAAAACCGCAGTGAAGATGGTCAGGGCCGCCACGGAGGTGCCCGTCAGAGGAAACATCACCTTTGTAAATGTCTGCCACTGGTTGCAGCCGTCTAAGTACGCGGCCTCACCAATTTCATTGGGAATGCCCATATAGGTCTGCCGCAGGAAGAATACGCCGAAGGCGCTGACAATGCCGGGGAAGACCAAAGCGAAGATTGTATTGGCCAGGCCCATGTGGGCGATCATCTGATACTGGGGGATAATGAAGATCTGGCTGGGCAGGGACATCTGGACCAGCACGATGCCAAAGAGCAGGTTTTTGCCCTTGAAGTTCAGCTTGGCAAAGGCATAGCCCGCCATGGAGCTGAACACGATGGCGCACAGTACCCGAAAGACGATCATCAGCGCCGTGTTCCAGTACAGGTTCACGAATGGAAGGCTCTTCATGGCGTCTGTGAAGTTGTCCAGAATCAGTTCCTTGGGGAAGATGGAGGGCGGAATTGCCAGACTCTCGGGAATGGTTTTGGAGCTGGTGAGAATCATCCACACAAAGGGGAAGATCATGATAATAGAGCCCAGGATCAGCGCCGCATAGGTCAAAAAGGTGGTGATCCGTTTGCTCCGGGTCAGAGAAGCGCTGCTTTTCATTTCGTCTCCTCCTTACACGTCGTAGTTGACCCACTTCTTCTGGCCGAGGAACTGAATGACGGTTACAAGGCCAATGAGAAGCACGGTCCAGATCACGATGGCGCTGCCGCTGCCGCGGCTGCCCGCCACGAAGGACTCGCGGTAGAACAGGTACATCAGGCTCTGTACGCTGGTAACGGCGGGATTTGTGTCCTCCACCATCATGTAAATGAGGTCATATACCTTCACGGAGGCCATCAGCCGCATGATCATGACCACGAACAGTGTGGGAGAGACCATGGGCAGAGTGATGTGGAAGAATTGGGTGATCTTGTTGGCGCCGTCGATGCTGGCCGCCTCATAATAGGATTTGGAAATATTCTGGAGGCCTGCCAGCAGAAGGACTGCGTCATAACCAATGTTGCTCCAGATGGCCACTACAGCGCAGGCAATCATGACCACGTTGGGATCGGTGATCCAGCCGATGTGAGTTCCCATAACCTGATTCAAAATGCCGTACTCGCCGTTAAAAATCCAGCGCCACACCATGGTGACAGCGGCGGGGGCACAGACCATGGGCAGGAAGAAAATGGTACGGAAGGCGCCCTTGCCCTTAATCTTGGCGTTGAGCAGCATAGCTACCAGCAGAGACAGGAACAGGCCCAGGGGCACGGTGAGAATGCAGAAGTAAATGGTATTCCAAGTGGCCCGCCAGAATTCCGGGCGCTGGAAGATGTCGATGTAGTTTTGGAGGCCGACAAACTTGTAATTGCCGAAGCCCAGATGTTCGCAGAAGCTGGTGTACAGTGTCTGGACGAAGGGCCACAGGTTCAGTACAATCAAGCCGATAATGGTGGGGGCCACCATGATATAAGCCCAGTTCTGCTCCCGCTTGGCGGCAGCGGACATTTTCACTCCCTTATTCACAGAAAAGCCTCCTTTCACTCATTCGCCAATTTTTTGGCGGTCTCGGTGTTGATGATGTTCTGGATATTGTCCATACCGGCGTCAAAGCTCTGCTGACCGTTATAGATTTTATTCAATTCATCCAGCAAGGGGGCTTTCCACTTGGGGCGGGCAGAGTTGTTGACGCTCTGAACGCCGTATTCGAACTGGTCGTTGATAATCTCCAGGTCCAGATCGTAGCCTGCATTCGCGAAAGCGTCAAAGTAGGGCTGTTCCGTGCCATTGTATGCGGAGACCGCGGCGCCGTATCCGCTGGCGATCAGCTGGGCTTCCTCAGTGCCGAAAAACTTGATGACATCCAGGGCAATGTCCCGGGTTTTGCCGTGGGCGGCGGTAGAATAGCACAGGCCGTTGGAGATGGTGGCCCGGCCGTCTCCCTGAACGGGATCAGGGCACTTAGGCAGGGGCGCGATATTCCATTTGCCCCGCATCTCAGGGAAGTTCTCCTGCATAGCCCACAGGTTCCAGTTGCCCTCTAAGTACATGCAGCCGCCCTCAGAGAAGAACGCTGTCTGGGGCGTGGTCTCGGCAAAGTAAGTTTGGTCGGGACACCAGGGCTGATCCTGAATGCCAATGTAGAAATCCATGGCCTTTCGGGTACCCTCCTGGTCGAAGCCGCCTTGGGTCTTGTCTTCCGTGAGGATGCATCCGCCGGCCTGGTAGACAAAGTTCCAGTAGCCGCACTGATCGTCGTTATAGGCCATGTAGCCGTATTTGCCTGTGGCATCGTAGACTTTCTGAGAGGCATCCATCATGTCATCCCAGGTCCAATTCTCATCGGGATAAGCCACACCGGCGGCATCAAACATTTCTTTGTTGTACGCCAGAACAATATTGTCCTTATCCTTGGGTACACCATACAGCTTTCCGTCAGAACCCTGAGCGTTGCCGATGGAGATTTCGGAGAAATGCTTTGCATAATAATCAGGGTCCACATCGTCATAAAGATTTGTCACATCCGCCAGCATGCCGAACTCTGTGTAGTACAAGATCTGGTTGGTGTGCATCCAGAAAATGTCCGGCATAGTGTTGCTCTCGGCGGCAGCCTCCAGCTTGGTCCAGTACTCGTTCCAGCTTGTGACCTGCACATCAATGACAATATCCGGGTTCTTTGCCGTGTAGGCGTCGCAGATGGCTACCATGCTGTCCCTCTGGTAGACATCCCAAATTTGGAATGTCAGGTGGGTTTTGCCGTCGGCGGCGCCGCAGCCGCAAAGGCTCAGCAGCAGCGTGAGGGCCAGAGCGATGGCGGCGGCGCGGGGGATTCTTTTCATAACTCCACTCCTCTGCTTCAAATTAGCCGGGTCGTTTCAACTAATGGAATCATAATACTACCCATGGGGTTCTGTAAATGGACTGGATTTTATAAAATATACCAAAATGTTAGAAATAGCGCTTTTTGCGCAAGTCACATGGCATCTTGGCATATTTTTGAAAAATTCATTAGTTTTTTACAGTTTAAGTATTTTTTGTTTGTGCAAAATGGAGGGTTTTGGCCTGTATGGTAAACAGGAAACGCCTCGGCGCTTCCAT
The DNA here is from genome assembly GCA_910576845.1 of uncultured Oscillibacter sp. Taxonomy (GTDB): domain Bacteria; phylum Bacillota; class Clostridia; order Oscillospirales; family Oscillospiraceae; genus Oscillibacter. Next base: position 48,334 of record CAJTJA010000008.1, on the reverse strand, counting down.
CATTTTACATTATATGCCAAAATGCGGGATGTTCCCTGACGTAGGCCCGGGGGAGCCCTCCAGGTATTCGCTGGGAGACATGCCGGTTTCCCGCCGGAAAACCTTGGCGAAATAGTTGGCATTGGCGAAACCGGAGGCTTCGGCCACATAGCTGATAGTGGTATCCGGGTCTCGGAGAAGCAGTTTGGCGTATTCGATCCGTACCCGGGTGATGTATTTCCCCGGAGAGATGCCGATTTTTTTGGTGAACACCCGGCCCAGGTGAGCGGCGGAGACCTCCAGGCGTTCCGCCAGTTCGTCGACCCCTTCCAAAAAGGGGAACTCTTCCTGGATGATGGCGGCGGCCGCTTCTACCAAAGGAGAGGCGGCATCTGTCCGCGGCCGCTCAGGCAGAGCCCGAAGCTTGAGCAGCATGGTGTAGGCCAGGGCGGAGGCCGTTTCACCGGGAGCCGGGCCGCGTTCATCCTCCAGCACTGCCAGGGACAGCGCGGCCTCACGGACTGCTGCCGCTCCGGCGTGGAAGAGGGCGCTTCCTCTGTTCAGACAGACCGACAGCAGTTGGGAAACCAGCCCGCCCCGGAGCAGAAGGAGCAGGTATACACCGTCGGAGACAGCCTGGATTGTATAATTTCCAGGCTCCTTCAAAAGAAAGGCCTGCCCTGTGTCCAGCAGGGCATAATGGTCATAGGCGGAGACGGTCAGGTTTCCCTTTACGGCTGCGGCCAGAACATAATCTCCCGTTTGGCCGTAGCCAGTGAGCCGGTCTCCAGCGGAGAGAGGGAGGAATCGGACCAAGGGCAGAGTTAACAGCTCCTGGACGGTGGGGTCCGGGGCTGCGGGCCGAATATCTCGTTTTTCATTGGCGCGTGGGGGCATAGGAAACCTCCATGGTTGATTGGTCTTCGCTGCCCCCGTCTTGATAAAGCCGGGAGCAGCGGCTGCTTGAACGGGACGGTGTATGTTTACGGGGCAGCAGAAACATGCACGCCGCCGCTTCGGCCGGCCTTATTGCCGGTCTTCGCCATGTAAAATTTTAATACTGCTATTTTTCAAAGGACGTCAATGGGCAATGGCCAATTCGGTTTCTTTGTCAAAGAGATGAATTTTGTTTTTGTCCAGGGTGAGGGCGGCGGCGTCGCCTACCCGGCCGGGATAAGTGGAGGGAGCCTTTACGACCAGCTTGCTGCCCTGGCAGTCCAGGTGGAGATGCGTTTCTGCGCCCATCAGCTCAGCGATCTCGATGGTGGCTTCCAGGTCGTGGGAGCCGCCGTCCGTCACAGGGTCCAGGTCCTCAGGCCGGACGCCCAGAACCACGGTTTTGCCCGCATAGGTCCCCAGGGCCTTCTTGTCCATCCGATCAGGCAGGGTTATGGTGCTGCCGCAGGTCTTGGCCACATAGTGACCGTTTTCCTCAGCGATGACGGCGTCCATGAAGTTCATCTGGGGAGAGCCGATGAAGCCCGCTACAAAGAGATTGCAGGGATAGTCGTAAAGGTTCTGCGGAGTGTCATTCTGCTGGATAATGCCATTCTTCATGACCACGATCCGGTCGCCCATGGTCATGGCCTCAGTCTGGTCGTGGGTAACATAGACAAAAGTGGTCTGAAGGCGCTTGTGGAGACGGCTGATCTCTGCCCGCATAGCAGTGCGAAGCTTGGCGTCGAGGTTGGAAAGCGGTTCGTCCAGCAGGAACACGGCGGGATTGCGTACCATGGCCCGTCCCAGGGCTACACGCTGGCGCTGTCCGCCGGAGAGAGCTTTGGGCTTGCGGTTGAGCAGATGTTCCAGGTCCAAAGCCCGGGCGGCCTCGTGGACCCGGCGGTCGATCTCGTCCTGGGGAATCTTCTGGAGAGTCAGGCCGAAAGCGATATTTTTATAAACAGTCATGTGGGGATACAGGGCGTAATTCTGGAACACCATGGCGATATCCCGATCCTTGGGGGCCACGTCGTTGACCACCCGGTCGCCGATATACAGCTCGCCGCTGGTGATATCCTCCAGGCCGGCGATCATCCGCAGGGTAGTGGACTTGCCGCAGCCGGAGGGCCCCACCAGAATCACAAATTCTTTGTCCTGAATTTCCAGGTTCAAATCGGGGACAACGGTTACGTTGCCGGGGTAGGTTTTTTCGACATGCTTAAAAGTAATACTGGCCATGATGGAACTCCTCCTCAGTAATTTTGGCATCAGCATAGCACGGGCCTTTTGAGAGCACAAGGGTGATTTTCTGATAGCGGCGGTAAAAAAGCGACACTTGGAGAAAAGGCGGAAAAATTACCCGGCAGGTCAGCTTTTTGCCCTTGCGCCGGAAAAGGGACTGTGATATATTATTGCTTTAAAAACAGAGCAGGAGGGACTGGGTATGTTTTTCCGAAAAGATTATGCCGCGCCAGGGCCCGGAATAAGCCCCGATGAGCCGGAAAAAACCGGCGTCGCCCGTTTTGCAGAGATTTTGTCCCTGGAGTGCGCGACACTGGTGAAGCTGAATCTGCTGTTTCTTTTAAGCTGTATTCCCATCGTGACGATTCCTGTAGCTGTCTTTGCCATGAACCATGTAGTTTGGATGATGATTTTGGATCAGCCGGTGACCCTGCTTTACCACTACCGTACCGCGTTTCGAAAATATTGGAAGCGGGCGTATGCTGCTTTCTTCGCCACTGCGCTCCCGCTGGTCCTCTCACTATGCGGCGTGTGGTTTTATCTTGGGCATGCGGCGGAGCAGTGGGTGATGTTCCTGCCCTTTATGCTTTGCTCAACGGTGTTTCTTTTGACGCTGCTGGCGTCCACCTATTTTTACGGCCTTTTGACGATGGAAAGAAGTGTTCGGGAATGTCTGCGTCCCGCGCTGGTTTTGGGGGCGGCAAAGCCCCTCCGGGCGGCGCTGGCGGCGCTGGCGGTATACGGAACGCTGCTGTTTGCGGTGCTGGAACTTCCCATCAGTGGAATTTATCTGCTGCTGATCGGCTTCTCCGTACCGTGCCTCCTCGGCGGTTTTTTTGTCCGAACGGTGCTGAAGCAGGTGTAAAGCGGTATTGGGGCTTTTGGTGAAAATTTGGAGAACTTCTTTATAAATGCTTATATATGGAAAAAAGAGACCGATATAAAGAAAGTAGGGATAGTTAAAACTGTCCCGCAAAAAGAAAAGGAGGATATCATGAGACAAGGTTTTTTCAAAAAACTGACAGCCGCCGCCTGTGCGCTGACGCTGTCTCTGACCCTGCAGCCGGGAGCGTTGGCGGCGGGGACTTCCGTATCGACCAAGAATATCAACAAACAGGATTACACGACCTACGGAAGCACAGTCACATCCTACCTCTATGAAAACGGACAGGGCGGCGTGACCCGTGTGGAGTACACCGGCGGGACCGTTATTGTGGAGGACTATGACGGCTCCTATAACCTGACCGGCAGCCGCAGCGTTCAGGCGGAGCTTCCTATTTGGGGTGGTTTTTTTGCCGGAAAGGACGCCAACTTTCTGATTTTCGGGCAGAAAAATCCCGGCCAGAGCGACAGCGCTGAGGTAATCCGGGTTGTGAAGTACTCCAAGGACTGGCAGCGCCAGGGGCAGGCCAGCCTGAAGGGGGCCAACACCACCGTTCCCTTTGACGCAGGTTCTCTCCGCTGCGACGAGTACGGCGGATACCTGTATATCCGCACCTGCCACGAGATGTATAAGTCCAAGGACGGCTACAATCACCAGTCCAATCTGACTATGGCGGTACGCCAGAGCGATATGACCGTCACTGACTCTTATTACGATGTGATGAACAGCAGCTACGGCTATATCAGCCACTCCTTTAACCAGTTCCTGATTGTGGACGAGGACGGGAAGATCGTCACGCTGGATCACGGCGACGCCTATCCCCGGGGCGTAGTGTTCTGTAAATATTACGCCGACGCAGGGAGCGGAAAGTTCACCGGACAGCGCTACGGAAACTGGTGCTCCTGCGGTGAGATGCTGAGATTTGCAGGGAGCGTGGGCAATAACACTACCGGAGGTTCCATCGGCGGTCTGGCGGAGACCACAGACTGCTATGTTATGGCATATAATTACGACGGCAAGGGTGGAACAGGCCCCCGGGACGCCTATTACCATTATATGGACAAGGCCAGCGGCAAGAGCTGGAGTGTGAAGCTGACCAGCGGCACACCCGGCGTTACGACTCCCGTCCTGGCTCCCGCTGGGCTTACCGGCGGCTATGTGATGTGGAACGGCAAGAGCGGCTCCACGCCTAATGACACGCTGTATTATATGGCGTATGGGGCCAACGGCGCTCCCGGCGAGACGAAGACGGCGAAGGCTCCCCTGTCTGACTGCCAGCCGGTTTACCACGGCGGCAAGGTGGTCTGGTACGTAACGAATAACTCCGCTCCCACGTTCTACGGCCTGGACGCCTCCGGCGTGACAATCCTGGGCAAGGGCGGAACCGGCTCCGCCGCCCCCAAGCCAGAGAACCCTACGGTTCCCACTAAACCGGAGACTCCGGCACAGCCCGGCGGAATGCTGAGCGTTATGACGGATGCTAATCCCACTTTTTCATGTGAAGCGGCCATAATGCCGGACGGTACTTTGAAGGCCTGGGCTGCCAGCCGCTATATCGAAGGGAAGGGCTACGATTTCGATTACACTTTGAAAAAAGTTGATTCCGGCGTTAGGGCTATTAATTCCGAGTTTGTTTTAAAAACAGACGGCACGCTCTATCTTCAGGATAACCCGGGGGAATTTGACTCTCTGATGAAAATTGCCGATAATGTCAAACAGATCAGCTACGACGTGTACCTGAAAAACGACGGGACCGTCTGGTGTACGGCTCCCTTGAATAAGGACAAGGATAAAGAATTTGATTGGGAAAACCTCTATTATATTACCAATGGTGTAAAGCAGGTGTGCGGCGCCAGCTATTTTGAAGACCGCTGTTACTACGCTTTGAAGGAAGACGGCTCTTTGTGGTCCTGGTGTGGAGAATATAACGGTCTTCCCAACGTGTTTTTGGGACGGGCGAACGGCAGGGACCCAGGCAATCTTGGCAAGGTCATGGACAACGTAGCCTATGTCACGGGAGGCATGGCGATTAAGACCGACGGTTCCCTGTGGTCCTGGGGCGAGTACCCCGGCAACGGCGCAAAGGAGAGCTATACGCCTGTAAAGATTATGGATAATGTTGTGGGCGCATGGAACTTGAGGGGAGAGAATCGCTTTGCCCTGACGAAAGACGGCGCTTTGTACAGCTGGGGCTACAACAACGGGAATCTGGGGTATGAGGGCGGCGACAAAAAGGAGACCGCTGATTTTGGAGTGACGTTTTATTATCAGACGAAGCCCCGGAAAGTGGATATTGATAGCGTCTCCGCAGTGTACTGCAATTATACCTCTACCGTATTCCAGAAGCGGGACGGCAGCCTGTGGGTGACTGGACGGGCGGACGAGTTCCCTGGTAGTGCGAATGAGCCGCTGGACACCGAGTGGATCTCGACTTTCAGAAAGTTCATGGACGGCACGAAGCTCTGCGGCGTGACAGGATAATGGGATACATCTTTTTTGCCATGGAATAGAAAATGAATCATGCGAAAAGCCGCCCGGCTTATAGCCGGGCGGCTTCAGCTTGTCAAAAGTGAAGAAGACTATGCCGACGGGAAAAAGAGAGCTACGAGAGGAACTCAGGGAGGGTTCCTTTTGCTTTTAATCAGAAGTTTTCAGAACTTTCCCAGCTATAAGCCGGGCGGCTTTTCATCGGGCCGGCTGGAAAAACAGGCGGAGAAGAACTCAGAGATAGGGTTCGACGCTCTTATCTGTCCGGCGGAAGGTAAAGGTCCCCAAAGCAAACAGCTCTTCCTGTTCCCCGGTGACCCGGGCCTCCAGTACACAGACGCTCCTGCCGCTCTGGAGTTCTCGTGCCTCCGCCATCAGCCTCTCGCCGACACGGGCGCTTTTGAGAAAGCTGAAAGAACAGTTGATGGTGACGGCAACGGTTCCATAGGCTACCATGGCGGAGCCGCAAGCGGTGTCCGCCATAGAGAAGTAAATGCCCCCGTGGGGAACCTGGACGGGATTCAGGTCCTCTTCCGTCACGGTTTTGACAGCCTTGGCATATCCGGGGCGGAGTTCTTCTATGTAAATGCCCAGCTTTTTGCCGAAGGGATTTTTGGCGTTTCGATAGGCGCGGAGCTGTTCACAGTCCATATACGGCGCCTCCTTTTCGGTAGATGGGGAATTGCAGAAACAGGGCTGAGGTGTTCGGCTACTGTCTCAGTGTGAACTGCCGCCCTTCGGAGCGGACTCTGCCCTCTTCCCGGAGATGCTTCAGCTCCCGCATCATGGCGCTGCGGTCTGTGGCGATATAATCCGCCAGAGTGCTGAGGGAAAAAGGGAGAGTGAAGGTGCTGCCCCCGGACTGGTGGGCGAGCTGGCGGAAACAGCACAGCAGCTTTTCACGGATGGACCGGCGGGAGAGCACATCTACCCGGCAGGAGAGAGCCTGCGCTTTGTCCGCCATCAGCTTCAGCATATTCTGAACCAGAATGCTGTGCCGCTGGCAGGCATGGCCGCAGCGGCTGAGGATATGGGAGTAATCAATGAAAACTACGTCGCAGGGGTGGCGGCAGACCACCTCCAGGCTGTCTCCGGTAGAGCCGGCAAAGGCCAGGGTTTTGCCAAAGACCCCACCGATACCCAGATCCTCCAGCACAGTGGATACGCCCTCCTCGTCAATGCGGACCAGAGAGGCCTGACCGCGCTCCACCACGCCTACGGCCTCTGAGGAAAAATCATAAATCAGTTCATCGGCGCGAAAGGACCGTGGAACTGCCTGAAAACAGTTTAAGATTTCCAGGTAGTCCTGATAGCTGATTCCGTGAAAAAGCGGACTCTTTTCCAACTCCTGCTCACTAAGCATGTGCTCATTCCTTTCTGTGGCATATCCCACACAACAAGAATATCATACCAGCTTTTGCTTAAAATGTAAAGTACTATTTTTTACTCTCGGGTCTCTTTTGGAAACTTTCGGTACTTTTTGCGGGGATGCTTTGAATCGGCGCAAGAAATGGGGAGTAATAGCTGCGGACCAGCGCGGCCTGAAATGCCTGCGGGGGCAGAAGGTTCCGTAAAAGGCCCTCCTAACCGTAACTGTTTATAATTCCGCCTCCGTTTGTTTACAATTTGTTTATATCCATCCATTGACAAGAAATGCCTCTGGTGGTAAACTCGCTTTAGCACTCCGGGAAAAGGAGTGCTAAAGCATCGGAAAATGTGAACACTAGGGAAACAGATATGCGGAGGCAATTGTGGAACTCTCGGACCGAAAACAGCAGATATTGAAGGTGGTAGTGGAGGACTATATCCGCACTGCCGAGCCGGTGGGGTCTAAGGCGATAGCCGCTGAGATGGGGGGCAGCGTCAGTTCCGCCACCATCCGCAACGAGCTCTCTGACCTGACAGAGATGGGCTATTTGGAGCAGCCCCATACCTCTGCCGGACGGATGCCCTCGCCAAAGGGATACCGTCTGTATGTGAACGAGCTGATGGAGGAGCAGAGGCTTTCTCTGGCGGAAACGGAGCGGATCAATCAGTCGCTTCAGATGAAAATGGAGGAGCTGGACCGTCTGCTGGTCCAGGCGGGCCGGGCGGTATCCTCCTTGGTGCGCTATCCGGCCTATGTCACCGCCGCCCGGAGAACCGGCGTCACCGCGAGGAGATTTGAGCTGCTTGCGGTGGACGAGCGGAATTGTATCCTGGTGATGATGACCAGTGACAAGCGGGTGAAAAGCCAGCTGCTGCGGACGCAGCTGAAAATAGAACCGGAGCAGCTTCCCGCCGCGGCGAACCTGCTGAACAGCCATTTTGTGAAGGCCTCTCCCGATGATATGAGCCAGCGTCTGATGAGTGTTGCGGACCAGGTGAGCCCTCAGCTTTTCCTGCTGCTGTCTCAGGCGGTTTCTTATGCGTCGGATGTTTTGGAGGAGGCGGGCCAGCGGGAGGTTGTGACTGCCGGGGCCAGCCAGCTTTTGAAGCTGCCGGAGTTTCGGGATGCGGATAAGGCCCATGAGCTGATGAGCTTTCTGTCTGACAGCAAGGAAGAGCTTCCGATGCCGGAGCACCGGCCCATAGAGATTTTGATCGGACCGGAAAACATCAAGGAAGCGCTGAAGGATACCAGTGTGGTAGTGGCCAGCTATGATATAGGAGATGGTCTGCGTGGGCTGATCGGTGTGGTGGGCCCCACAAGAATGGATTACGCGGCGGTGGCCGCACGGCTCTCCGGTTTTGCCGAGGGGCTGACAAGATTATTCGGAAAACAGGAATTACCCCCGAAGGAGGAGCAAAAATGACCGAGGAGAGCAAGCAGCCTTTGGAAGAAGAGGCTCAGGAAGTGGAGACCCCCCAGGCGGAGGAGCCTGCGGAGAAGGGCAAGGGAAAGAAAAAGAAGGAAAAGGGGATTACTTTTACCCGGGAACAGGTGGAGCAGATGGAGCTGGCGGTAAAACAGCTGGAGGCCACCAAGGACCAGTTTGCCCGTCTTGCCGCCGAGTACGATAACTACCGCAAGCGTACCGCAAAAGAAAAAGAAACCCTCTATCAGGATGCCAAAGCGGATACTATTAAAGAATTTCTGGTGGTGTATGACAATTTGGAGCGGGCTGCCAATGCTCCAGGCGGAGAAGAGGACCCCCATAAAAAGGGGCTGGAGATGATTTTTGCACAGTATAAGGAACTTTTGAAAAAGCTGGGTGTTGCGGAGATTGAAGCCCAGGGCCAGCCCTTTGACCCGGAGCGGCATGAAGCGGTCATGCACATTGAGAGCGAGGAGCTTGGCGAGAATCAGGTGGCTCAGGTTTTCCAGGCAGGCTTTATCCTGGGGGATCGGGTGATTCGCCACGCGGTTGTTCAAGTGGCAAACTAAGGCGGCATTTAATAAACATTTTCATATATTTAGGAGGCTTTTGTTATGTCTAAAGTGATCGGTATCGATTTGGGAACCACGAACTCCTGCGTGGCGGTGATGGAGGGCGGCGAGGCGGTCGTTATTGCCAATGCCGAGGGCAACCGCACCACTCCATCCGTTGTCGCGTTTTCCAAGACCGGCGAGCGTATGGTAGGTCAGGTGGCAAAACGCCAGGCCATTACCAACCCGGACCGGACGATTTCTTCCATTAAGCGTGAGATGGGCAGCGACCATAGAGTAAATATTGACGGGAAGAACTATACGCCCCAGGAAATCAGCGCCATGATTCTCCAAAAGCTGAAGTCCGATGCCGAGGCCTATTTGGGCGGCACGGTTACGGAAGCGGTCATCACCGTTCCCGCGTATTTTACCGACTCTCAGCGTCAGGCCACAAAGGACGCGGGCAAGATTGCGGGCTTGGATGTCAAGCGTATCATCAATGAACCTACCGCTGCGGCCCTGGCCTACGGTGTGGACAAGGAGCAAACCCAGAAAATCATGGTTTACGATTTGGGCGGCGGCACTTTCGATGTGTCCATCCTGGACATTGACGACGGTGTGATTGAGGTGTTGGCCACCGCCGGCAATAACCGTCTGGGCGGCGACGATTTTGACGAGTGCGTTATGAAGTGGCTGGTCAGCGAATTCAAGCGCAGCGACGGTGTGGATCTCTCCAGCGACAAGGTGGCTATGCAGCGCCTGAAGGAAGCTGCCGAGAAAGCCAAGATCGAGCTTTCCGGAGTTACCACCAGCAACATCAATCTGCCTTATATCACCGCTGATGCCAGCGGCCCCAAGCATTTGGACATGACGTTGACCCGGGCCAAGTTCAACGAGCTTACCGCTCATTTGGTGGATGCTACCATGGGGCCTGTCCGTCAGGCGATGAGCGATGCGGGGCTGAAGCCCTCCGATCTTTCCAAGGTGCTGCTTGTAGGCGGTTCCAGCCGCATCCCCGCAGTGCAGGACGCTGTGAAGAGCTTTACCGGCAGTGATCCCTTCAAGGGCATCAACCCCGATGAGTGCGTGGCCATGGGCGCGGCGCTTCAGGCTGGTGTGCTTACCGGCGACGTGAAGGGCCTGCTGCTGCTGGACGTTACTCCGCTGTCTCTGGGCATTGAGACATACGGCGGCGTGTGCACCAAGCTCATTGACCGCAATACCACCATTCCTGTGAAGAAAAGCCAGGTTTTCTCCACTGCCGCCGACAATCAGACCAGCGTGGAGGTCAATGTTCTGCAGGGCGAACGGGAAATGGCCGCGGCAAACAAGTCTCTTGGCCGCTTCCACCTGGATGGCATTGCGCCGGCCCGCCGGGGTGTGCCTCAGATTGAGGTCACATTTGACATTGATGCCAACGGCATCGTCAATGTTTCCGCCAAGGATTTAGGCACCGGCACAGAACAGCATATTACGATTACCTCTTCTTCCAATATGAGCAAGGAGGACATTGAAAAGGCTGTAAAGGAAGCGGAGCAGTATGCCGCCCAGGACAAGAAACTGAAAGAAGAGGTTGAAACCCGGAACCAGGCGGATCAAATGGTCTATCAGTGTGAAAAGACGCTGGCGGATATGGGCGATAAGATTCCTGCCGATGATAAGGGCAAGGTTCAGGGCGCTCTTGATAAGCTGAAGGAGACGCTGAAGGGACAGGATACCGCCGCTATCAAGGCGGATACGGAAGCGCTCCAGCAGGCGTTTTACGCTGTCAGCGAGAAGCTGTATCAGCAGGCCAATCCCCAGGGCGCTCAGCCCGGCGGCGAGGCCGGCGGAACCCAGGAGGGGCAGTACTACGACGCCGATTACAAGGTTGTGGACGATGACGACCAGAAAAAATAAGATTGAGATTATGCGGAGCCGCTGAAAAGCGGCTCCGCATCCCCCTGTTAATTTCCTGGAATAAAGTTTGACGGCAGGTTTTTGGGGCAGGGGAGAACTGTGAAGAGACTTTTGCGGAGACGATGGGGAGGAGGAGCGAAGAAGCGGGCGCGGTCTTTCCGCAAGGAAAGGGCGGTGCCTGCCGGACTTTGCGGTTTCGATATGGCGAATCAAAAGCGCGACTATTACGAGGTTTTGGGTGTCGGCAAGGGCGCTTCGGACGATGAGATCAAGAAAGCTTATCGGAAGCTGGCCAAGGCCAATCACCCGGACCTGAATCCGGGAGACAAAGAGGCCGAGGCACGGTTTAAAGAAGTGAACGAGGCTTATGAAGTCCTCTCAGATCAAGAAAAGCGAAACCGGTATGATCAGTTCGGACATGCCGGCGTAGACCCTAATTTCGGCGCGGGCGGAGGATTTGACGGCGGCTTCGACTTCGGTGATCTGGGGGATATTTTCGGCAGCTTCTTTGGCGGCGGCTTTGGCGGCGGGCGGAGAACGAATCCCAATGCCCCTCAGAGGGGGGAGAGTATTCGCACGTCTCTGACGCTCAGCTTTGAAGAGGCGGCGTTTGGCTGTGAGAAGACCGTTACCGTAGACAGGGCAGAGACATGCGGCGTCTGCCATGGCAGCGGCTGCGCGGAGGGAACCACCCCTGAAGTGTGCCCGGACTGCCGGGGAAGCGGCGTGGTACAGGTGCGGCGGCAGACGCCCATGGGAGTTTTCGCCACTTCTTCCCCCTGTTCACGCTGCGGGGGTAAGGGCAAGATTATCTCTCAGCCCTGCAGGGAGTGCCGGGGTGCGGGTGTGGTGCGGAAGCGGAAGACGATTCAGGCCAGCATTCCCGCGGGCATCGACAACGGACAGACGATTTCTATCCGGGGGCAGGGCAATGCCGGGAAGAACGGCGGTCCGGCGGGCGACTTGCTGATTACCATTACCGTCCGGCCTCATGAACTTTTCCGCCGGGAGGGGACTTCCGTTTTGTGCGAGGCTCCCATCACCTTTGCTCAGGCGGTTTTAGGCGCGGAGCTGGAGATTCCCACCATTGACGGCAAGGTGAAATATGACCTGCCGGAGGGCACTCAGAGCGGCGCGACGTTCCGGCTGAAGGGCAAGGGCATTCCTTCCATCAATGGCAGGGGCCGGGGAGACCAATATGTTACCGTTTATATTGAGACTCCCCGTAATCTGAACAAGGAGCAAAAGGAGGCCCTGAAAAAGTTTGCCGACACGATGGGCGACGACAACTATGAAGAACGTAAAGGCTTTTTCGGAAAGGGAAAGAAAAAGAGGTGAATTCCATGTATCTGGCGGATTATCATACGCATTCCAGAATTTCGCCCGATGCCCGTGACTCCATGACCGCTTTGGCGGAGGCAGCGCTGGCGGCTGGAATGGATGAAATCTGCTTTACCGATCATGTGGAGCCTATTGTTTGGGCCAGCACGGATCTGCGGGGCCCCTATGACTGGTCCGCCCTGAAAGCGGAGTTCGAAGCTGCTCAGACCGCTGTGGGGGACCGGATTCAGCTGCGTTTGGGCATCGAGCTGGGGGACGCCTGCTGGGACTTTGCTCACACGGAGAAGCTGCTGGCGGACGCGCCGCCCTTTGACTTTATTATCGGCTCTGTTCACATGCTTTCGGAGCGGTATAAGGGCCTGGACCTCTATTACTTCGACCCCCAGACGGAAGAGGAGGCCTGCGCCGGCATCGCCGACTACTTAGGGCAGGTGAAGGAGCTGGCGGAATGGGGCAGGTTCGACGTGCTGGGCCACCTGACTCTGCCTCTGCGCTATCTCAATGAGAACCGGGGGTGGAACCTGAGCATGGACCGCTTCGGCGAAGAGATTGCAGACATTTTCAGCATCCTGAACCGCAAAGGTATTGGCATTGAGCTGAATACAAACCGGGGAGGCACGCCCTTGCCGGATGCTATGTGGCTGCGGCTTTATGAGAGCATGGCGCCGGAGCCTGTTATCACTCTGGGAACCGATGCGCATGACACGGGATTTGTGGGCTGTGCTGTCCGGGAACGGCAGGAGCTGCTGCGGGAATGCGGTTTTACCCGCTTTTGCACCTTTGAAAAGAGAAGGCATATTTGGCACAGTCTGTAGCGCTCTTTCTGCACTGAATATCAAATTTGTAATTCCGGAAATATATTGATTTTTCAAAAAATATAGGGTACAATGTAAGGCACGAAATTTAGAACAGGGGGAATGGCGCCATGAAAATCGCTTTGGGCTGCGATCACGGCGGCTACGCGCTGAAACAGCATGTAATGAAGGTTTTAGAGCGGCTGGGCCATGAGTATGAGGACTTTGGCTGCTTTTCTTTGGATAGCTGTGACTATCCCGATTTTGGCGCGGCCGCCGCTGAGGCTGTGGCAGGTGGAAAATGTGACCGGGGAATTGTGATCTGCACCACCGGCATCGGTATTTCCATCGCCGCTAACAAAGTGAAGGGAATCCGCTGCGCCCACTGTGCGGACTGCCTACAGGCGGAGATGACCCGCCGCCATAACGACGCTAACATGATGGCCATTGGCGCAGGCTTCACCGGCCCCAATATGGCTGAGAGAATGGTCGAGGTATTCCTGTCCACTGATTTTGAAGGGGGACGTCATGCCCGCCGGGTGGAGAAGATGATGGCCCTGGAGGGCTGATTTTTCCGCAGCTGAGAGAACAGGAGCTTTCTCAATGCTCTTGAAAAGAGGTGACGCGTGTAGTGGGGACAAAGGGATACAGCAGCTACCGGGGGCGTGGGTCCAAATGGAAGATATTGATGGCGCTTTTACTGGTGCTGGTGATTTTGACCGCTGCCTGCGTCATCTATTTGCAGCAGTATATTGTCTATAGTGCGGACGGCCGCCGCCAGATTGTCCTGCCATGGCAGACGGAGGGAGATGCCCCGCCGTCTGCCGGAAACGAAGAGATGCTGCCAGATGAACCGAATATAGATGTTGTCGTTCAGCCACCGGAGGATGAGGAGCCGAAGGAGACGGTTGCATTTTCCCTCCCATCTCAAGCGCTGACGGAGCCCCTTTGGCAGGAGGCTTTGGCAGCGAGGCCCACAGGGGCGAATGCTGTGGCAGTGCGTTTGAAAACATCCAACGGAACAGTTTTCTTCGAGTCCGCAAATGCTGTTTCCGGTGCGGTGCAGGTATCGAAGGAAGCGGGAGATACCGCTGCCGCGCTGACGGCCGTCACGGCTCAGGAAGAACTGCATACGATTGCCAGTGTTTCCTGTCTGCAGGATTTCAAGGCGGCCAAAGCAGATGTAGAGGGCAGAGGCCTGAAAAATACAGGCGGCTATATTTTTTACGACGGCAATAACAGCCTTTGGCTGGACCCTGCCAAGCCTTCCACCCGGGAGTATGTGTGTGCCCTGGCGAAGGAGATTGCGGAACTGGGCTTCGATGAGCTGTTGCTCACGGATTTCAGCTATCCTACGGTAGGTAAAATCAACAAAATCAACTACAATACGGATGTACCCCTGGCCAACAATTTGGATCTGCTCCTCGTCGAACTGAACACGGCTCTGGAGCCTTATGATATCCTGCTGTCTATAGAAGTGCCGGAAACGGTGATTGCTGAGGGGCCGGATACTGTGGCGGGTCTGGATGTTTCCCGCTTGGCTGGGCGGGTAGACCGGATTTACGCCGCTGTGGAGCCGGAGAGAGTGGAAGCCCTTGCGGAGCTTGTGACCCAAGCCGCGGGAGAAGATGGGAAGACAGAGTTCGTTCCGGAGCTGACAGCGGACAATCCCGCATTGACGGGAAGCCGGTTGATTTTGGCGGAATAACAGAACCTGTTTTGAGGAAAAGACTCCCGGAGGGCCCCCTCCGGGAGTCTTTGGCATAGAGAAAGAGACGGTTTGCGGACGATGGGAATAAAGAGGAAAAAGACGGCTCCTCCTCCGTCGGAGGACAGGCTGTGAGGCGGCTGGCGCTGTTCGCCGGAGGCTTTTCCCTGGGTGTGTTTTTGGCTCAATATCTCCTGGGGGACAGTTGGTCTCTGGCTGGAGGGCTGTTGAGTCTGGGCCTGGGTTGGGCTGCGCTGGCGCTGCCTTGGAAATGGAGACGGCGGTGCGTAATATTCTGCGCGGCGGCCGCCTTGGGATTGGGGTGGAACTGGCTTTGTGTCCGGCAGGTTCAAAAGCCGAATGAAGACTTGGCAGGACGGACGGAGACTGTTACGGCCACCCTTTGCGGTTATGCTTCTTCCAGTGACTTCGGAGCCAGAGTGACTGTAAAGCTGGAAGGCCTTCCTGGCAAGGCGGTGTTTTATGGAGGGAAGGAGCTGCTGGAGCTGGTTCCGGGACAAACCATTACGGGCAGGGCATTGCTTCGGAGCGCCGCTCATGTCCGGGACGAGGACATTACAGCATTTACTTCCAAAGGAATTTTTCTGCTGGCCTATGACCGGGGCGGAATTACGGCAGGTGAGGGAAGCAGGAATAATCTTCGCTGGTATCCTGCCCGGCTGGGCTACGCTATGCGGCAACGTATTCAGACGCTGTTTCATGGGGATACCGCCGGATTTTTGACAGCTGTTTTGACTGGCGAGCGATCAGTGTTATCGGAGCAGTCTTATACAGCTCTTACCGAGGCGGGATTATCCCACATCCTGGCAGTGTCCGGCATGCATTGCGGCTTTCTCATGGCTCTAATGGGAACTTTGCTGCGGAACCGAAGGCTCCAGGCGCTGCTGGGGATTCCGCTGTTGGCGTTTTACGCTGCGCTTACCGGCGGAAGTCCCTCTGTACTCCGGGCCTGTGTCATGTTGTCGCTGCCGATGATTGCGGTTTTGCTCCATCGGGAGAGTGACGGACCTACGTCACTGCTGACAGCTCTGTTTTTGATTCTGCTTGTCAACCCCTTTGCCGCGGCCTCTGTCAGCCTTCAGCTCTCCTTTGCCGCAATGGCAGGCATCTTCTGGCTGACACCGGGGCTCTGCAAATGGCTGGAGCGTGGAAAGCAGCGCGGAAGTATATTCCGTTTTGCGGCCGCTTCCTTTTCTGTTTCCATAGGTGCGCTGGTGTTTACCGCTCCGCTGTCCGCCGTTTATTTTGGCGCTCTGGTTTTGCTTGCGCCGCTGAGCAGTCTGCTCTGCCTTTGGGCTGCTGGCGGAATCTTTGCCCTGGGGATGGCGGCGGTGTTTGCCAGCTTCTTAATTCCGCCTGTGGGCGTGGTGCTGGCTTTTCCGGCCGAATGGCTGGCAGAATATATTTTGGGCATTTCCGGGATGCTGTCAAGGATTCCATATCATGCGGTTTATTTTGTGAATCCCTATTTGAAATATTGGCTGTGCTATGTCTATATTCTTTTCGCTGCTGCATATTTGCTAAAAAAGGCGGGACGCCGGAGGTATGCTGTGGCAGCTGCTCTTATGATACTGACTCTGGCAGTGGTTATCCGTTTGGGAGAGGCACGGTATCAAAGCGCCCTGGATGCCTTGGTACTGGATGTAGGTCAGGGGCAGAGCGTTATTCTGGCTTCCGGCGGACAGTTTGCCTTGGTGGACTGCGGCAGCAGCAACAGCTGGAAGAATCCGGGAGAAACGGCTGCCCGGCAGCTCTTGAGCATGGGCTGCCGCCGGTTGGACTGCCTGCTCCTTACCCATTACGACAAGGACCATATTTCCGGTGTGACAGGCCTTTTAGCCCGTCTGAAGGTGGATACGCTGCTGGTCCCGGAGGCGGAGAATGGTGAAGAACTTCAGGATGCGGTTTTTGCCGCTGCGAAGGAAAACGGCGTTACGGTTCATTTTGTTACGGCGGAAGAGCGTATGGACTTTGGACAAGGGACGCTGACAGTTTTTCCACCGCTGGGAGATGCTGGAGATAATGAGCGCGGCTTGACCGTTCTGGCCTCTGTAGAGGATCAGGATTTTCTCATTACCGGCGACATGAACAGCGCCACAGAGAAAAAACTTTTGGAAGTCTATGACATACCGGATATCGAGGGCTTGGTAGCGGGACATCATGGCTCGAAATACTCCACCTCTCAGGAGCTGCTGGAAACGCTGATGCCGGAGACTGTTTGTGTTAGCGTAGGCTCAAACAGTTATGGGCATCCTGCCGGCGAAACCCTGGTCCGGCTGGCGCGGCAGGGGTGCGGGATTTACCGGACAGACATGCACGGGACCATTCATCTCGCCTGGAATCAGGAGGAAGGCTATGGCTGACAAGAAAAAGGCTTCCCGGCGCGGGGAAGCCCTGCAGAAGCTGAAAGCGGACTTGGCCGGCGGGACCCCCGGCGCCGCCTATATTTTTTTCGGGGAAGAGAGCTATCTCCGGGAGTATTACCTGGGGGAGCTGCGGAAAAAACTGATTCCGGAGGGCTTTGAAACATTCAATTATCATTCCCTGGAGGGGAAAGATTTGACGGTTCAGACCCTGGCGGAAATGATAGAAGCTATGCCTATGATGGCGGAGCGGACATTGACGGTGGTTACGGATTGGGATATGTTCAGGCTGGGAGAGGACCAGAGGGAAAAGCTCATCGGCCTGCTGGAGGATCTGCCCCCTTACTGCTGTGCCGTTTTTGTTTATGACACCATAGACTATAAGCCAAACAAAACACAGAAAAGGCTTTGCAGGGCTTTGGATACCTATGTGGAGGCCGTAGAATTTCAGGCGGCGGAGAGCCGTGATCTGCTGCCGTGGATTTCCAGGCGTTTCAAAGCGCTTGGAAAGGAGATTGACCGACAGACGTCGGAATATTTGATTTTTACCTGCGGCGGACTGATGACGGGACTGGTTCCCGAGATCGAAAAGATTGCGGCTTACGCCAAGGGAGTGTCTGTCACACGGGGGGACATTGATGCTGTAGCAGACCCAGTGCTCTCGGCGGAGGTATTCAAACTCTCTGATGCGGTGCTTCGGGGAGAATATGACCAGGCGGCTTCCATATTGGGAGACTTACTGAAGCTGCAAACGGAGCCTATTATGATTTTGGCCGCTTTAGGGAGCCAAATTCGCCGGATATGGACTGCCCGGCTGGCTTTAGACAGTGGAAAGGACCGTTATTGGCTGATGGAACTGTGGGGAATGAAGAGCGATTATCCTGCGAAGCTCCTTCTCTCTGCTGCTCAGAAGACAACAGGGGACTGGTGCGCTCAAGCGGTGCGCCGTTGCCAGGCTCTGGATCGCCGGATGAAGAGCGAACGGGGAGTGGACAGCGCGGGGGAGCTGAAGCTGCTGCTGGTGCAGTTGGCTGCTTTTTCCGGTGGAAAAGAGTAATCAGAGAGCTTCAGCGGCTTAGTGTCTGTTTTAAAATTGTTAGAACGCCGTCTTGGAGCTTTTTTCTCGCCGGGACGAAGCTGATTTGACTTGAAATCCGTCATGGTTTCTGCACCAAATCGCCCTGCCTGACGAAAAAATTTGCATCTATCCGGTATTCCGACGGTTTTTAAACAGCCGCAAGGCGGTTCGATGCTATAGGTCATGTTTGAAAAATGACAAAATACCCAAACAACGGCTCTTTTTCTGCTGCTCTGCGTTAAACTTTCTTGCCGGGCGGCAGCCCGCCCGCGAGAGTTTGTCTTGATTGGCGAAAAATCTCTCGCTGTTGAGCATTCCGCCAATTTTCAAGCAAGGCCCAGTCAACGCAGCTGTTTGCCGGTACGCAGAATGTGTGAGCGTTCTCTACGGATCCGGCCGGAGCAGCAGTGACGAAAAAAGATGGAAGAGTGAGAGAATGTGGAGCGGATTAAGGAAGTCATCGTTGTAGAAGGACGCTACGATAAAAATACGGTTTCCCAGGTAGTAGATGCCACGGTGGTCACATTGGGAGGATTTGCGGTATTTAACGATAAAGAGAAGCTGGCTTTTCTACGCCGTTTGGCGGAAAAGCAGGGCCTTATTCTCCTGACGGACAGTGACGGGGCCGGTTTCCTGCTGCGCAATTACCTGAAGGGAGCTTTGCCCAAGGAGTGGGTTAAACAGGCCTATATCCCTGATGTAAAAGGAAAAGAGCGCCGGAAACGCCGGGGCGGAAAAGAAGGCAAGCTGGGTGTGGAAGGAATGCCTCCCGCCGTGCTGCTGGAGGCTCTCCGGCGTGCGGGCGCAACGTTTGAAAAGGAGGTTCCGGCGGAGAAGAATGCACTGACCAAGGCGGATCTCTTTGAATTGGGTCTCAGCGGGGGAGAGGGCAGTGCGGAGCGCCGCCGCCGTCTCTTGAAACGCCTGAATATGCCGGAGCATCTCACCGCTAATGGTATGCTGGAAGCATTGAATCTCCTTTTTAACCGGGAGGAGCTGGCAGTTCTGCTGAGAGAGGAAGAGGCAGATTTGGGGGAACGAGAGGAGCAGTAGCATAGGCTGCCGGAATATTTTTTGACATCTTTCTTCTCTGGCCGGAGAGGACAAATTTTTCAGGGGAATGTGCGCTGTTTCAACATCATTCGGCAAGTTTCGCAGAATAAGGCATGGTATACTGTGAATAGAAGTGCCTGCGGTCTTTGCTGAAAGCAGGTGGAATAAGAGGAGGCGGCGGATTGCGGAAGCGGTTGATGGGAGAATCTCAGTGCCGTGCGGCACAGGTGCGTTACTATCTGCTGGAGGAGGAGTTTGAGGACGGCATATCTTACGGAGTTCAAATAGAGTTGGGGAATGAGGCGGCAGCAGTCTCGAATATCAGCCCCTCCCTCCGGCGGGTTCAGGAATTGGCGGCAGCGCTTGTACAGGGAGGCGTCACGCCTGTCGCTCTGCGGGACGTGGTGGATGACTGGTTGCTGGAGTAGGTGTTCCGGCAGGGAATTTTCCAAACAGCGGCGGTCCCGGCAACATTTACAATTTCTTCATAACTTTTGAGAAAATTCCCCTTTACAAACCGGCGCAGCTGTACTATGATAATCACTGTTAGCACTCCTGGTATTTGAGTGCTAACGGTGATTATGTTTTTTCAAATTTTTATATTTTAAGGAGGAATTCCAAATGAAACTCACCCCGCTTGCAGACCGCGTCATCCTGAAGATGGTGGAGACCGAGGAAACCACCAAGGGCGGCATCATCCTCACCGGCTCCGCTAAGGAGAAGCCCTCTGTGGCCGAAGTCATCTCTGTGGGCCCCGGCGGCACCGTGGATGGCAAGGAAGTCACCATGACCGTGAAGCCTGGCGACAAGGTCATCACCAGCCAATACGCCGGAACCAAGGTCACCTTGGAAGAAGTCGAGTACGTTGTCGTACGGCAGAACGATATTCTGGCCATTGTCGAATGATTCAAGGGGAAGCCTGCTCCCTCTTGAGAATCCCCTGACTTCTGATGAACATAGCAGCGCTCTGCTGGCTGTGTTCAAGGACCTATCGTAAATTTTTCTTTGAAATAGGAGGAACTGCTATTATGTCTAAGCTTATCAAGCGCGGAGAGGATGCCCGCAAGGCACTGGAAACCGGCGTCAATACCCTGGCCGATACTGTCAAGATCACTCTGGGTCCCAAGGGCCGGAATGTGGTTCTGGACAAGAAGTACGGCGCTCCTCTGATCACCAACGACGGCGTGACCATCGCCAAGGAAATTGAACTGGATGATCCCTTTGAAAATATGGGTGCCCAGTTGGTGAAGGAAGTTTCCACCAAGACCAACGATGTGGCCGGTGACGGCACCACCACCGCCACTCTTCTGGCCCAGGCCATGATTGGCGAGGGCCTGAAGAACCTGGCTGCCGGCGCGAACCCCATTGTGGTCAAGAAGGGCATGGCCAAGGCTGTGGAGGCCGCGGTGGCAGAGGTTAAGGCCGAGGCTAAGACGGTGGACGGCTCGAAGGACATTGCCCGGGTCGGCGCTGTTTCCTCCGGCGACGAGGAGATTGGCAAGCTGATTGCCGACGCCATGGAGAAAGTCTCCGCCGACGGCGTCATCACTATTGAGGAGTCCAAGACCGCCGAAACCTACAGCGAGGTTGTTGAGGGCATGCAGTTTGACCGTGGCTATATCACTCCCTATATGGCTACCGACATGGAAAAGATGGAAGCTGTGGTGGAGGACGCTTATATTCTCATCACCGACAAGAAGATTTCCGTGATCTCTGATATTCTGCCCCTGCTGGAGCAGCTGGTCCAGTCCGGCAAGAAGCTGCTGATCATTGCCGAGGACGTGGAGGGCGAGGCCCTGAGCACCTTGATTGTGAACCGTCTCCGGGGCACTCTCAATGTGGTCTGCGTCAAGGCCCCTGGCTTCGGTGACCGCCGCAAGGAGATGCTTCAGGACATTGCCGTCCTTACTGGCGGCACTGTGGTCAGCGAGGAAGTGGGACTGGAGCTCAAGACTGCCGACATCTCTCTGCTGGGCCGTGCCCGTCAGGTGAAGGTCACCAAGGAAAACACCACCATCGTGGACGGTGCAGGCGACTCTCAGGCCATCCGTGACCGGGTTGCCCAGATTCGTTCTCAGATTGCCAACACCACCAGCGATTATGACAAGGAAAAGCTCCAGGAGCGCCTGGCCAAGCTGGCCGGCGGCGTGGCGGTTATCAAGGTGGGTGCTGCTACTGAGACCGAGATGAAGGAGAAGAAGCTCCGCATCGAGGACGCGCTGAATTCTACCCGTGCCGCAGTGGAAGAGGGCATTGTCGCTGGCGGCGGCACCATCTTCGTCAATATCATTCCCGCTGTGGAGGCTCTGCTGGACGGTGTGGAGGGCGATGAAAAGACCGGCGTCCGTATTGTTGCCAAGGCTCTAGAGGCCCCAATCCGCCAGATTGCCGCTAATGCGGGCCTGGACGGATCTGTCATCCTGGAGAAGGTTCGCTCCGGTGAGAAGGGTTATGGCTTTGACGCTTATAAGGAAGTATACTGTGATATGGTTGCTTCCGGCATTGTCGACCCTGCCAAGGTGACCCGCAGCGCTTTGGAGAACGCCGCTTCCGTGGCCGGCATGGTGCTGACTACCGAGTCTTTGGTTGCTGACAAGCCTGAGCCTCCCGCTCCCGCCCCCGCTGCTCCCGACATGGGCGGTATGTATTGATAAATCGCTGAGATTTTTACGGTTACTGGACTTTTGGCGGCTGTAAGGTGATTTGCACCGGATTGCGCCAGAGTGTAAGGTGATTTTTAATAGTGCGGCAAACCCCCGACGCTCCTGATTATAAGGAGCGTCGGGGGTTTTTGCTGCTGGTCCGATGTGGATCAGAGTTTAGTGCCGCTGTATGTTCTGATCAAATAGCTGATGTTCCGAGTAAATTTTCTTAATAATCTCAATAGCATCCTGAGCAGGTTTTGTGAGCTGTTTTTGCCGGTGGTGCGCCAGAAATGTCTGGCGGGCGCCCTGATATTCTATCACGGGGAAGGTATTCAGCGTATTAAAATAGTCATGCTGTGTCTCATACATATACTTGAGCATCATAGAGGGACTGAAGAAAATGCCGTAGCCCTTTGCGCACAGATCGGCCAGAAGGCTGGTCAGAGAGGTTTTGATGCGGATAAAAGGCGTAATACCATGGGCCGCGATTGCGTTAAGTATTTCCCGATGGAAGAGGCTGTTGGACGGATGGAGAAACAGGGGCAGGTGCGCGAATTGATAGAGGGAAACACCGGAACGGAATTGCTTTTTGCAGGCGGGAAAGCGGTCTGGAAAGGTTTTTTGCAGCAGATCGTCTGAAATGATTAAATACAGTGTTTCCGCTTCCAGCGGTATGATCTCCAAAAAAGCGGGGTCCAGGCGGGCGGAGGTGCTGGAAATTAAAGGAAGCGCAAGGTCTATCCGGTTGCGCACCAGATCGGCAGACAGCGTAGCCGAATACTGCTCCTCCAGTCTGACGGACATATTGGGATACAAAGAAGAAAAATGCGGAACAAATTCACAGGCGAAGGCAGTGGATCGATTGGCGGGTAGGCCAATGGTGAGTTCCCCCCGAAAATCCTGCCGGGACACATTCAGTTCGTCCATAAGCAGTGCCTCACGCTGCATGATTTCCGTGGCGGCATCTAAAAGAAGCTTGCCGGATTGTGTCAGCTTTAAACAAGGCCTTCGCTCAAAAAGAATGGTTTTGTACGTGTTTTCCAGGTGCTTGATGTGCAGGCTGACCGCCTGCTGGGAAATATAGAGCTCTTCGGATGCTTTGGTAAAGCTTCCGCACTCTGCTACTTTGATAAAGCAAGCGATATCCGTCATGTTCATAAGGTAGCCCTCCGAACGGTCAGCAGAAAGATTTGATTTATATTATACAAGTAAATGCTTGATAAATCAACAAGAAAAAACATGCTTTTCTTTTTGGCTTTGTATGATACAATGAATTTAACACAATTGCTGCGCTTCAATTTTGTACAATAGCTATGGGGGTTGGAAAAATGAAAATTGGATTTGTAGGATTTGGAGAAGCGGATTCTTCTATTGCGCTGGGACTTTCTTTGGAGGGAATGAAGGATATTGTCTGCTTTGACGCAATGCAGGATGATCCCCGTGTGAAAGACCGCTTCGAAGAGAAAATGGCGGCCTGCGGCGCCGAGAAGGCCGCCAGTGCGGCTGAAGTATGCCGCCAAGCGGACATCGTGATTTCCGCAACGCCGTCCAATTATGCCTATGGAGCCGCAGAGGGCGCCGCGGAAGGCGCTCACGCGGGTATGATTTATATGGACGTCTCCACAGCCACCCCCACAGTTAAAAAACGTATTCATTATTTAATGGAATCCAAAGGGGCCTTGTTTGTAGATGGCGCCATGATGGGTACTTTACTGAAGGACCGGCATCAGGTTCCTATGCTGCTTTGCGGCAGCGGCGCTGCGAGAGCGAAAGAGCTGCTGGAGCCCTACCATATGCGTCTTACCTTGGTGGATGGGGAGCCCGGCACCGCTACCAGCATCAAGTTCATCCGCAGTATTACTGCGAAAGGCCTTAGCTGCCTGCTGATTGAATCTTTTCAGGCCGCCAAAAAATTCGGCGTAGTGGATACGATACAGGAATCTTTTCTGGATTCCTTCGGGCCGGGCTTCCAAAAAATTATGGATGGCTACATTTCCGGAGCGGTTTTGCACGCCGCCAGAAGAGAACACGAAATGGAAAATGTGGTTGATTTTCTCAAAAGCGAAGAACTCCCTTACGGCATGGCGGACGCTGCCCGTGAAAAGCTTAAGTGGATCAATGACAACCATGTGAAGGATTTGTTTGAAGGCGGTGTGCCTAGGGACTTCCACGGGATTTTGGCCGGGTGGGAGCTGTAAGGCAGAGGAGAGGTAAACATGATAAAACTCAAGATTCCTTATAAAGATCCGGACCTGCATTTAAAAGCGGGTGACTTGGTTGAATTGACCGGCACCATATACTGCGGCCGTGACATGGTTTTGCCCCATGTTGTGGAGTATGCGGAGAAGGGCACATTACAGGATTACGGTGTGAATTTAGAGGGCGCTGTCATTTTTCACACAGCTGTCAGCTGCGCCGGGATTGCGCCCACTACCAGCAGCAAACCGGAAATTGAAGGCTCCATTGTCCCGCTGTCCAGGCATGGGGCAAAATTTCATCTGGGAAAAGGGCTGATTTCTCAGGAGACTATTGAGGCGATGAAGAGAGAGGGGTCTTATTTTCTCATTACGCCGCCCGTAGCGGCGCTTCTTACCGCGCAGATGTCCGAATGCAGGTGTGTGATCCATCCCGAGTTCGGCATGGAAGGGTTTTATGCTATTGAGGTAAAGGACTTTCCCGCCATTGTGGCTGTGGCAGATGGAGAGACTATCTTTGCAAAGTGAGGAAAATGCGGATGATTACCAATGAACGGATTATAGAAGATGTTGCGGAGGCTGTTGTGAAGGCAAGCTCTCATTGGAGAGAGGATCAGCTTGCATGCTGGAAGCGTGCCACTGCCGGGGAGACAAAGGAGAGCGCAAAATGGGCGATGGAAAATTTTCTGCGCAATGCGGAAGCCGCTGATGAGCACCGCTCGGCATTGTGCGACGATACCGGCACCCCGCACCCCTTTTTGGAAATCGGTGACGAAGCGGTGGTTCCCGCGGGATTTTTAAAGGCGATGGAAGCCGGCATCCGCCAAGGCATGAATCGGGTTCCTACCCGCCCCATGGGAGTGAAGGGCAATGATTTGCAGCGGATTGATCAGTGTCTGGGCATGTATGACGAGCCCGGCATGCTCCTGCCGGCCCCCGCTCAGATTCGCCGCGTTCCCGGTTCCAGGATTCGCTTCACGATTCTCATGCTGGGGGGTGGACCGGAGATTCGCAGCAAAACGCAGCCTATTTTTCACATGCATTCTGTGGAGCACGTAGTCGAGGAAATGATTCAATGGGCCATTCCCCAGGTGGCGGCGCTGGGCTGCCAGCCCTGCACGCTGTCTTTCGGCCTTGGACGCACGGCCTGCGAGGCCTCTTCGCTCTCTCTGGAAGCCATGAAGGACGGACGTTACGACGTGCAGAACGAGATGGAAAAGAGGATAACGGATGCGGTGAATGCCGCTGGTATCGGGCCTATTGGTCTTGGAGGCAGCACTTCTGTATTGGCGACATTTATTAAAATCGGCAGTATGCGTGCCAGCGGTTTCCGGGTGGTGTCCATGCGTCCCAACTGCTGCATGGAAATCCGCAAAGGAAGCTGCGAATGGGAGACTGCGCAGTAATTGAAGCCGGAAATGAAAGCAAAGGAGTCACCAGCATGAGAGAACTGATTCAAGGAGCGTATGACCTGCATGTGCACTCTGCCCCTGACGTTATGCCGCGCAAGTTGGACGATTTGGAGATGGCGCGGCGTGTCATTGCCTCCGGGATGGCGGGTTATGCAATGAAGTCCCACTATTTCTGCACAGCGGAAAGGGCCGCCCTGTCAAAGCAGCTTTATCCGGACTGCGATTCTGTCGGCACGATTACGCTGAACGGCTCTGTGGGAGGAATCAATCCCATGGCGGTTGAGATGGCCGCAAGAGCCGGCGCCCGGCTGATTTGGTTTCCCACCTGTGACGGCGCTTATGAGCAGGCGCATACTTTTACGGGCGATCCCAATAAAAAGCTGCCGTTCTGGGCAGGTATTGTGATGGCCATGAAGGAAGAGGGAATCAGCGCTCCTCCCATCAGCATTTTGGACCAAGACGGCGGGCTGACTGAGGAGACGCATAAGGTGCTGGACGTGGCCGCCAAATATAACATGGTTGTGACCACCGGCCATATTTCACATGAGGAGACCTTCGCGCTGGTTCGGTCTGCTGCTGAGGAGCACCATGTAAAGAATATCATCATTACGCACGTCGATTTTCCCACGACCTACTATGAGATTGAAGATCAAAAGAAGCTGGCAGGATATGGCGCATACATGGAACACTGCTACACCACTTATGCGACAAAAAAGGTAGATTACGCCGTCACCTTGGAGATGATTCGGGCCATGGGTCCTGAGCATGTGGTGCTTTCTACCGATCTTGGACAGCCTGCCGGTATTTTCCCGGATGAAGGATTGGAGGCCTTTGCCACCAGACTGCATGAGGATGGTTTTACGGTTGAGCAGGTTCGCCAGATGACCGTATACAATGCCAGAAAACTGCTGGGAAAGGATTGACATTAGGATGGAAGGAAAGAAAATGCTGGTGGTCAGCGCGCATGCGGCCGACTATGTCTGGCGTGCCGGCGGAACCATTGCCAAGTATATCAAAAACGGCGCGGAGGTACACCTGGTGGTTTTGAGCTTTGGCGGGCGCGGGGAGTCCAACGATCTTTGGAAGCAGCCTGGAGCGACGGCGGATTCCGTCAAGGCAGTCCGCAGAGCCGAGACGCAGGCGGCAGCTGAAATTCTTGGATTGCGGAATATTGAGTTCTGGGATTTGCAGGACTACCCCATTCAGACGGATGAGGCTATGGATGAGCGTATGGTGAGAAAAATCCGTACCGTCTGTCCGGATATTATTTTGACGCATGACCACAATGGGAAGGATGTACTGAATCCCGATCATAATTATGTGAGCCAATGGGTGTTCCGCTGCAGTATTATGGCCAACTCCGCCGGAGTGCGTATGGAAGGGCTGCCAAGCACCAGGCAGATGCGCCTGTTTGGATTTGAACCGCACCAGACGGAGCTGTCCGGGTTTGTCCCCGGTTCCTTTGTGGATATTACCGGGACCTATGAGCAAAAGGTCGCCGCCATGAAATGCTTCAAAGCGCAGAGCCATTTAATTCAGTACTATACAGACCGGGCTTTTCTGCGCGGCAACCATGCCCGGCGTATTTCCGGGAACCAGTCCTATCGCTATGCGGAGTGTTTTTCCAATTTCTTTCCGATTGTAGGAGAGAAATTGTATTAACAAAATGAATGAAGAAAGAAGGATGAAAAAATGAAGAAGATGAAGAAGCTCGCCATGGCTGTCCTGTCCCTTGTTTTGGCCGTCTCCCTTGTGGCCTGCGGTTCTCCCAACGCTCCTGCGGATACGCCCAATACAAATGCCGGCGCCGGAACGACTGCCGGCAGCTCCGGCAGCCATTATGACATTACCTTGGGCACCGCGGGCACAACCGGCACATATTACGTTGTCGGCGCCGCGATGGCCAATGCCGTCACCACCACCGGCAGTGATTTGACGGTGGTTGCGCAGGCCACTAACGGCGGCGTTGAAAATATCAACCTGATTCTCTCTGGTGATATGGAGATGGGCTTTACCAATGCGGACGCAGCCTATTGGTCCTGCTATGGCGGCGGTTCCGGTTTTTATGCCGCTTATGAAAATCCGGGAGATGTTCGCGGCGTGATGCGGCTGTATGAGAGCCAAGGCCATATGATTACTCTGGCAGGTTCCTCTATTGAATCTTATGCTGATCTGGTTGGCAAGAAAGTCTGCCTTGGTCCTCCCAGCAGCACGATTCCGGCGATGTCGATTGCGATCCTTGAGGCATATGGAATTGACTATCAGACCGATATCGAAGCCAGCTATTATTCCATTGCCGAGGGTCTGGAAAAGCTGGCTGACGGTGTAATCGACGCAACGTTCTTCGTTGCCAGCGCCCCCGCCTCCGGCCTTACCAGCCAGGCCGCCACCACAGACCTCAAGTTTGTGGATGCGGATACCAGTGTTCTGGAAAAGGTCTGTGAAAAGTATCCTTATTACAGCATTACCACCACAAAAGAGGGAGCGTATCCCGCGCTGAACAGCGTCAATACGCTGAAGATTTACACGGAGATTGTCTGCGGCGCCGATGTTCCGGAGGAGGCCGTCTATGGATTTGTCAAGCGTGCAATTGAGAATATCGACACGTATGTGGATGCTCATGTGGCTTGCCAGGAAATCAATGCGGAAACTGCGTCTCAGGCTTCTGCCGAGCTTCATCCCGGCGCACAGAAGTACTATCAGGAGGCTGGTGTGATCAGCTGATTTTCATTCGCGCCGCTTCAGGCAGATGAAAGACATCCTGCGGCATTATAAATGCCGCAGGATGTCATAGAAATTCCACCTCAGGAAATATAAGAAAAGTATTTGGAATCTCTGCGAAAAAGGGCGGCTGCGGTTTCATGTGGATAAAAAGCTGTCGGGGCAGCAGAATAAGTCCATGCGGTTTCACATGATTTACGAAAGACGATGATATCAGAAAGGGATTATTTATGGAAGTATCCACTGTCAAGAACAGATACCAGCGTTTTGTCGATATCGTTGCACTCTGCATTGCTTCGGCGCTGTGTATTTTCCAGATGTACTCCGCTTCTTTCGGAACCTGGTCCTCTTTCCTCCTCTCTGCCGTCCACTGGGGCGCTATTGGCAGCTATATCATTCTGCGCAATCCCACAAAGATCAAATACGCCGGCAAAGTGATTGACTGGCTGATAATACTGGGCACCGCCTATGTCTGCTTTTATCAGATTCAGATGCAAGAGCGCTTAGTGCTGTCCGCCGGGTTCTACACGACACAGGACATCATTGTCGGCATTGCCGCACTGCTGCTTGTTCTGGAAATCGGCCGCCGTTCAGTGGGAAAGGTGCTGCCGGTCATTTGTATTCTCTTCCTGCTTTACTGCTA
Source organism: uncultured Oscillibacter sp. (assembly GCA_910576845.1). GTDB lineage: Bacteria > Bacillota > Clostridia > Oscillospirales > Oscillospiraceae > Oscillibacter. The sequence goes on along the minus strand of CAJTJA010000008.1, from coordinate 19,582 downwards.
TTTTGGAAATATGGTGCCAGGGCTGCTTAAAACCACAAGATTTACGATTAAGCGTATCGCTGTGTTTATTTATACCTCCAGCGACGGCCTGTTTGGGCAGACCATCTATGTAAGTGCAAAGTACATTTTTCTTTTCATCCTGTTTGGCAGCATACTTGAGTTGACAGGCGCTGGAAAGTGGTTTGTGGATCTTGCCTATTCTGCCTGCGGCAAAGCCCGCGGCGGTCCTGCGCAGGCCGCCGTCTACTCCAGCATGCTCATGGGTACCATCAACGGCTCAGGCGCCGCCAATGTTGTTACCACCGGCACCTTTACGATTCCCTTGATGAAAAAGATTGGCTTGAAACCGGGTACGGCGGGCGCTGTGGAGGCTGTAGCTTCCTCCGGTGGTCAGATTATGCCTCCTGTCATGGGTGCGGTTGCCTTTTTGATGGCTGAAATGACCGGCATTGAATATGCGGATATTGCGATTGCGGCGTTGGTTCCCGCATTGCTCTATTACGGCACGCTGTCGGTTTCCGTTTATTTGATTGCGCGTCGGGATCATATTCCGGCAGCGGATCCCAATGAAATACAGCCGTTCTGGAAAGTCCTGAAAAGCGGCTGGCTGTATGCGGTGCCCTTGGCTGTGCTTGTCTATTTGATTATTTCCGGTTTCAGCGTGCAGATGTCCGCGTTTTACAGCATTTGGGTAACACTGGTTGTGGGCTTCGTTATGAACCGCAAAGCGATTACGGTGAAGAATCTTCTCGCCGCTTTTGAAGGCACGGTAAAAAGTATTGCGCCAGTGGCCGCCGCCTGCATTTTAGCCGGCGTTATCATGGGTTCCATGTCGCTGACCGGCTTTGGCCTGAAGGTCAGCAGCCTCATTGAGCACCTCTCGGAAGGCAGTCTGCTCTTCACGCTTGTTTTGGCGATGGTTGCCAGCATTCTGCTGGGCATGGGCCTGCCCACTTCTGCGGCTTATATGGTTTTGGCTATTTTGGTTGCGCCTGCCCTGATTAATATGGGTGTTTCCAAAATCGCCGCCCACTTGTTCCTGCTTTATTTCGGCGCCCTGTCGACGATTACGCCTCCTGTCGCCCTGTCGGTTTTCGCCGCCTCCGGCATATCCGGCGCGGGGGTGTGGGAGACCGGCTGGGAAGCGGTCAAGCTTGCCTCCACAGGCTTTATCATTCCGTTTATTTTTGCATTTGACAACAGTTTGCTGCTGATTGGCTCAGGAGGCCAGATTGCGGCTGCCGTCGTCACCGGTTTCTTGGGCTGTATCGTTTTGGCGATGTCTGTGTCCGGCTGGATGATCCGTAGATTGAATATTCCCATCCGCTTGACCTTCCTGATGTCAGGGATTATGCTGGTAATGTCCGTGAGCCTGATCGTGAGCCTGATCGGCTTGGCGATTGCCGCCGTGATCATTCTGGTGATCGTCTGGCAAAGCCGAAAAGTATCCTCGTAAAGCGTTTATCAAACCTAAAGGAGCTGATTGATATGGAATATGATTACCGCCCTCTTCCAGAGCTGGTTCCACCCGATTTAATGGCCCGCGCCGAAAAGCTCAGCACGCCTAATATCTGCGACGGCTTCTCCAAGCTGAAGCTGAATCCCGCGCAGTATACCATGGACGCCGCTATCAAGCCCATTGCTGACAGCATGAAGATTGTTGCTACCGCTGCGACTGTGGATACCAAGGAAGGGGACAATCTTCCGATTCATGTGGCGATTTATTCCTGCAAGCCCGGCTATTGCATTGTTGTTGCCGGCCGGGCTGCGGAGGACCGTGCATATATGGGTGATCTAATGGGCAGCGCCGCCAATGCCATAGGCGTTAAAGGTATCATTGTGGATGGCTATATCCGGGACAAGCTTGGCCTGGCAGAGATCGGAATGCCAATGTTCAGCCGCGGCTATAAACCCTCCAGCCCTTCTAAAATTGGTCCCGGCGCTATTAATACGAAAGTTGAGTGTGGAAAAGTCTCTGTGGAGCCTGGCGACTTGATCGTAGCGGACTGCGACGGGATTGTATGTGTTCCCCGTGCGCTGATTGCCGATGTTCTGGACAAGGCGGAGGAGAAGATCGCCTATGAAGAAAAGCGTGTGGAGAGCATTCGGAACTATATCCGATGCAAAGAGGAGGGCAGTAGCCTTCCGGACCTGACCCCGGGCTGGGTAAAAGAAATGCTGGAACAGTAAAGGGCGGTGGAGAACGATGCCAAGGGTTGTCATTCAGATGGTGGAAGGCCGGCCGCTGGAAAAAAAGAGAGCGTTGGTCAAAAATCTGACCGATACGATGGCGGATACTCTCGGAATTTCCAAAGACCGCATTTCCATCGTCATTCATGAAGTAAAAGAGGATCAGCTGGCTCACGGCGGCATTCTTTGGTGTGACCGGGATGTGAAGCCCTGTATTTGACATGTGGATATGAGTAGTTTGCTTTACAGCATAAACGTGACCGTTCCCGTCTTTGCTGTAATGATACTGGGCTATCTTCTTCGCAGGAGCAAGATCATCGATGAAGCTTATATTGTGAGTTCCAACCGCCTCACGTTTCGGATTTTGCTGCCCGTTATGCTGTTCAACAGCATGCGCGGCAGTGACTTCCACAGTACATTCAGTTTAGGCTTCCTGCTGTTCTGCTTTTTCTTTCTGCTGCTTTATCCCCTTGCGGTGTGGCTGGTTGCTTCCCGTTTCATAAAGGACCGAAAAAAACTTGGCTCTTTTGCGCAGGGCGCCTTTCGGGGCAATACGGCGGTAATCGGCGTTTCTGTAGCGCAGAATATTTATGGTGCGGATCTTGGCCCGATGCCCTTTATGCTTGCGGTAGCCATGTTTATGTATAATGCGGTGTCGGTGTTGATTCTGACATGCAATGGAACCTCCGACATGACGCCGCGGGAACAGGCGGTTCGCGTATGCAGGGAGATTGCCACGAATCAGATTATTTGGGGCATCCTTTTGGGAATAGGATGCTCACTGGCTCAGATTCGATTTCCTACAGCAGTTGACAAAATCTTTACGAATATTGGCGGAGTGGCATCCGTTGTGTCGCTGCTTGCCGCTGGAGGAGGATTTTCTGTCGAGAGCTTTCGGGCCGACGCAAGATTGATTGCCGCGGCTTCAGCCGCCAAGCTGCTGGTGATGCCGTCTGCCGCGTTGATTTTGGGGTATATGTTTGGTTTTCGGGGCGTTACGCTGTTTTCCCTGCTGGTTATGTCCGGTGTTTCCACGGCAACCACCAGCGCGGTTATGGCAAGAGAGCTGAAATGCGACGAGGAGCTGGCCATTAATATACTGGCGGTAACAACTTTGTGTGTGGCTGTTTCGTTGACCATGTGGGTCGGAATCCTGTATGCGCTGCACCTGCTGTGAAAGATAGCGTCTTTTGAGAAGCGCACCGTTTTTCGCCAAGATCAACGTTACTTGAAAAGCATCTCAGATGCTTTTCATTGGCGGAGGCGCCGGGACATCTGCAAGAGCTGTGCGCTTGACATGGTAGTTTTGTGAATATAGGCGCAGCATGCTGGAAAGCCTGCGGCCCGCCAGATGAAAGCGGAATTTTTGTTTTTCAGTTTCACCGGCTGTATAAAAAAGCAGGCAGTCCTTTTATAAAGGGCCGCCTGCTTTTATATGCGTTTATGCGCTGTTCTTTGCCGGCACTGAGAGAAGAATGCTCCGAAACGATCCGGGACTGTGGGCGGAAATCTTTCTCTACAGCTCGAACCAGCGGAGCTCTCCGGCTGCCAGTTCCAGTGGGAAGCTGGATCCGTCTCCCCGGAAGATGACCGTATGCTGGGAATCATAAGCGTTGTTTACCGCGCAGAAACGTCCGCTGTCCGTGTAAGCGTGTACCTCCACACGGCAGTTGGAGGAAAACCACTTATTCAGGCAGTCTTCCCCATGAGAGGCCCATAAAATGGCCCGATGGAGGAGACGGCAGTTTTCAAAAGAGTAGGGCAGACCGGAGATATACACCCCCCGGCCGGAACCAAAATCGTTTACCGCCATCTGAACCTCCCTGTCCCGCTGAATGAGAACTTCAGCGCCTTCCAGAGCGTAAATGCCCTTCTGGCCTTCTCCGAAGTTTACAGGGGCGGAACAGTCTGCCAGGATGAAGTGGTCCGGGTGCTCCTCCCAATTATATTTATCGTACCCCAGTGTAAAGCCGGTTTCCTTTTCAACGCCCAGCACATGGGCCAATTGGAGATAACGGCCCTGATACTGGTGTCCGGAGGGCTCTCCCACTCCGATAAAGCCGCCGCCATTCCAGACAAAACGCTTCACAGCGGAGGAAATGTCCGGGTCCTCCCAGACGGCCCCGCCGGTGTGGGCAGCGTCCCCACTGCCGATGTTTAGCAGTACATCTACGCCGTCCAAGACATGGAAATCGGATTTTATATCGTCAAAGCTGAGAAAACGCACATCGAAAGGAGCGCCGGACAGCGCTTCAATGACCCCGGCATAAGAGTAATTCTGCTTGTGGTAGAGAGCGTGATGAACCATGTGACAGCCCCAGGAGCGGGCTTTGCCCCAGCAGTTCAGCACCGCCACCGTCTTGATGCAGCAGGGCTTTGCTCCGCCAATGTGGCTATACAGTTCCCGGAACTCGTTGCAGACAGACTCCACATAGCAAATAAATTCTGGAAATGCGCAGGCTAGCTTCAAATAGCCGCCGTATCCGATGCGGTCAATGGGCTTGCGGAGAATGGCACGCCGGGCAGTGACCCAGTTCTCTCGGGCTTCCTTTACCGGATCGCCCCCCTCATGAAAAGTGTCCGGGAAAAAATAGGGGAGGAAGCGTCCTTCCGTGTACTTCACACCAGGGATATCGGAGATCAGGCGAAGTGTGGACCCGTTGCCTACGCTCCCTACCACCGCGTCCAGGCCGATGGTCCTGAATTCCTCCATGTAGGGCTCCGTGCCGATCCAATGATCTCCCAGGAACATCATGGCTTCTTTGCCTAGCTCATGGGTGATGTCCACCATTTCCTTGGCCAGGGCAGCCACCTCCCGCCTCTGGAAGGCCATGAAATCCTGGTACTCTTTGGATGGAACCCGATACTGATTGTTATAATAGCCCTGGTCAATCACAAATTCCGGCCGGAATTTGTAGCCGGCCTCTTGCTCGAACCGTTCCAGAATATAGGGCGACACGGAGGCGGAGTAGCCGTACCAGTCCACATATTTCTCCCGTTTCAGCTCGTCAAAGATCAAAGTAAACTGATGGAAGAAGGTGGTGTAGCGGATGACATTTACATAGGGATGATCCTGAATAAATTTCCGCAGCCGTTCCATGGTAAATTTTCGGGTTTTGGGCTGCCGGACATCAAAAGTAATTTGGTGTTCAAAGTCTTTCCAGCCATTGGTAACGGCGTTGTACATGTGGACCGGGTCCCAAATGAGGTAGGCCAGGAAGCTGACGGTGTACTCGTGGAATGCCTCTGGAGCAGGGATAAGCACCGTGCCGTTCCCGGCGTCATAGCTCCACCGTTCCGGGGCCAGCGGTTCACCGGAAGAGCGGTCCATAACCTCCCACCAGCGTTTGATGTCGTCTCGGTCATTGACGCTCAAAAGTTCCTTGCTGATTCCCTTCAGCAGCGGAATGGACAGCGCTCCTTCTTCTGCGGCGGTGTAGAAGGATGTTTGTATGTAGCACTGCTGTACTTCGTCAGGGTTGGCTGTGGCCCAGGCATTGTCCTTCCGGGTGGTATAGTAGGTAGCGTAAACCTTGGCGCCAGCGGATTTCAACTCTTCGGGATAGTCTGTGCCGTCGCAGTCCCGAATGGCATCGGCCCCCCAGCGATTCAGCAGAGCCAGGGTCTCGGGGACTACGTCCACGTCGGTGGGAATGGTTACCCGCCCTTTGTTATGCAGATTGCTCATGCTTTTCCCCCTCAAAGCCCAGGGCCTTTGTCACCCTCAAAGGGTTTGTTGTATACCATCAATGCTGCCAGCAGCAATATCACACCCAGAACCATCAGGCACAGGCCGCCTAGTTTTCCTGTCAGGGTCCAGCCATAGATTACCAATGCCAGCCCCATAAGGAAGAAGCCCGCGATAAACAGCGCCCGGAGTCCGGTATGCTCTTTCCAAAACTTCATAATCGTCACCTCTCAAGAAATCACTGCGTTGCTGCCGCTCCGGCCTGGTAAATTACCAGTCAATCAGAGCGCGCGAATGTTCGTTTGGCCTTTTTCCGCTTTCAAAAAAAGGGCTATCCCTTCAGTCCGCCAACCGTCATACCCTGAGTCAGCTTCTTTTGCACACACATGTAGAGAATCAGCGTGGGCAGCATCACCAGCACCAATCCGGCATACAAAATACCGTACTGAGCGGAGGACTGCTGGGCCTGCATCAGGTTCAGCAGGCCCACTGGCAGGGTCTTCTGCCCGGTGGCGCTGCTCATCAGCGTCATGGAAATAATGTATTCGTTCCAGAAGGAAAGGAAGTTGAAGAGGATAATCGTTATGATGGAAGGCTGGGCCATAGGGAAAATGATTTGGATCATAGCCTGTCCATAGCCTGCGCCGTCAATATAGGCGGCCTCCTCAAAGTCATGGGGGAGAGTTGCGAAGTAGCCGGAGAGGAGGTAAATCGTGAAGGGAAGGGCTGTGGAGGCATATACCAGCGCCAGCACCACCAGGTTGTTGAGCAAAAACCCGTTCCCTACTAAGTTTTTCAGCCATAAGTCCCCGTCCCGGAGCATCAGGAAGATGGGCACCACAATGTAGTTTACGTTGATAAACAGCCCTGCCATAAAGCAGGTGTTCAAAAACCGCCCCCCCCGGAAGCGGAACCTGGCCAGGCAGTAAGCCGCAGGCAGGGCAATCACCAGAAGCAGCGCCAGGGACAGCGCCGTCACCAGGACGGAGTTGAGCATATAGCTTCCCATGCTGGCGGAGTTCCACGCCTCCACGAAGTTCTGCCAGTAAAAAGAGGCGGGCAGGGCCCAGGGATTGCCGTAAAACTCGCTGTTCTGCTTGATGGAGGCCAGGAATACCCAGGCCACCGGCACAATAATGATTACTGCCAGGGTAATCAGCACCACATAGATGAAAATTTTGTACAAGGTCTCGCCGGAGAGACCTTTCTTTTCATTCGCCATATCCTCGCCCCCTTACATTTCCAGAACTTCCCGCTTCGTTACCCAGTTTACCAGGGCGGAGAGCAGGAAGGAGAACAGGAAGATCACCACGCCCGCCGCCATGGAGTAGCCGTAGAGCCCGGCGTCTTTCTGAGCATACATGAAGCTCAGGCCCACGTCGGCCATACCTTTGGCCACCATGGCTTTGACAAACAGGAAGGCCATGTTGATCGTGGAGATGATGAAGAAAGTCAGAGTGGTGCGGATGTTTGTCCAAATCAGGGGCAAAGTCAGCTGGAAGAACTGGGTCAGACGTCCCGCACCGTCCAGCCCGGCGCTCTCATAGAGACTCTCGGGCACAGCAGACATAGAGGCCATGTACATAACCATATAATAGCCGATGGCTTGCCAGACCATGGCAATGATGACGCTGACGATGACCATGGGCTGATCCTTCCAGAGGACCATAACCGTCTCCCCCCGGAAGAAGGAGAGAATACTGTTGAGCATACCGTTCTCCGGCTTGTAGATGGCGGAGAAGATGCCGGCGATGACCACCACGGAGAGGATGTTGGGGATATAGAAGACGATGCGGAAGAAGTTCTGGCCCTTGATTTTCTCCCGGGTCAGAATCGCCGCAAAGACGATAGCAAAGAAAAACGTGATGATGGTGACGGTGACAATCAGCAGGATGGTGTTCTGCATGGCGGTGATAAACTTCACATCGTTCACCAGCGCCCGGAAGTTCGCTATGCCGACGAATGTCTCCGTAGGAGAATAGGCCCCCCGTTCGAAGAGGGACATGCGAAAGACGTTTAAGGTGGGCAGAATCATGAAGACGAAGTACAGGATTACCGCCGGGGCGACGCACAGGGCCAGGAAGCGCCCCCGGGTTTTGCTGCTGCGCATGGAACCACTCCTTTCAAAAAGCCGCGCAAGATAGACGGGGCGGCGGCGAGCAGTAACACTCGCCGCCGCCCACGGATTAGGGACTATGCGGTTTTGCGGGGCTCTCAGCCCATGATGTTGGCCCGCATTTGGTCGCTGGCGGTCTTCACATCGCTGATCCACTGGTCCACGGTGACGCTTCCGTTCACCAGGCCGTTGACGGGATCCAGGAAGACCTCCCGGACGGTGCCCAGGCCCGCCACGGCGTTGTACGCCGCGAAGCTGCCCATGGCCGCGTCGGCTCCGTTGTCATAGATGGAGTAGAACATCTTGTTGTCGCCTTCCAGATTGTCCGTCAGGCCGGGCACGGGCTGCACCGCGCCGCCCTTGGCAAAGATAGCGCAGGCCGCGTCGGAGTACAGGAAAGCTACGAACTGTTTGGCAGCGTCCAAGTTGGGAGCGGCGGCGGGAATCCACGCCTGCTCAAGCCAGCAGTAGCTGGCTCCGGCGCCGCCGGCCTTGGCGGCGGGCAGGGCGGTCATACCCCACTTAAAGCCGTCGGCTCGGGGAGCTTCGGCCATCTCGCCGACGATCCAGGTGCCGTTGGGCATGAACAGGGCTTTGTTGTCCAGAACCAGCTGCTGATTCTGGGTGAAATCCTGGTCATTGGCCTGGGCGGGAGTGATGGGGTTGGTGTAGGAGGCCAGCTTGGCAATGATGTCGAAGCACTGCTGGGCCTCGGGGGTGTCCCAAATGCCCTCGGCATAGGTGGTGGCCTTGTTGAAGAAGTCGGCACCGCCCACGGAGTACATCAGGGCATACAGGAAAGCATCAAAATAACCGGTAGTGGGATAAGTAAAGAGGTAGCTGTCCTCGGCCTGAGCCTTCTCGGCCAGTTCCCACATCTCGTCCCAAGTGGTGGGAACAGTCCAGCCCTTTGCTTCGAACAGACCCGCGTTGTAGAACAGGCCGCAGGGAGAGTAGAACATGGGGGCCAGATAGGTTTTTCCATCGCCATAGGGATTGGTGACGGAGGTCTCGGTGAAGCCGCCGACGATCTTGTCGGAGACCTTGACGCTCTCACCGGGAACGGTCATGGACAGCACATCGGTGAGTTCGGCGATGTTGCGGTCTTTGATGAACTGCTCGGTGAGGCCCTTATCACGGCCTGTGGCCAGGTGAATCACGTCGGGGAAGTCGCCGCCCTGCATAGAGGGGCCGATGACGTCTTCGAGGTTCTTATCGCAGATCAGATTTACCTTCACGCCGGTGGCTTCGGTAAAGGCGTCGCAGACCTCCTGCCACATGCCGGGATAAGCTTCCTCATAGCCGGAGGCCAGAGCGGCTACGGTAATGGTTACGTCCTCGACAGCAGGGGGAGCGGTGGTGCCGTCGGAGCTGCTGCCGGAGTCGGCGGGGGGCGGGGTGGTCCCGGTGTCCTTTCCGCCGCAGGCGGCCAGGGACAGCACCAGAGCCAGAGTCAGCAAGAGACTGAAAATCTTCTTCATGGTTGTACCTCCTTATAATATAGGGGCTTCCACAGGCCGTTTTCCGGCCTTAATAAACTTAGTATAGCTGGTTCTATGCTGGCAAAGCAATCCGTATCTTGCGGTACTTTTTAGATATTTTGCTTTTTTTGCTTTTTGCCTCAATTTTTGAGGGTTATTCCGATTGCATTTGGATATAATTTATAATTTTGCGTGTTCTCTTTTCCAACTCTATACTGCGAGCGGAAAAATTCAAAACGGCTTGGAAAAAAATTGTGGAAAGTTGCGGAGGCTGTGAAAAAGCGTTATAAACCGTTACGGCCCCCTGCCCGTCGACAATGCCA
>CAJTJA010000008.1:0-9774 GCA_910576845.1 uncultured Oscillibacter sp. | reverse complement strand
TTATAATAGATAGCAAACTTATGAATTACGAATTTTCAAAAAATTGCGCTGTGAAGGGAGAGGAGAAAACACCCATGAGCCGTCAGCAGTACAATTTCCGGCGGGAGATTGCCGGAGACGGCGGTTTCCCGCGTTTGGCCTATGTTTCCAGAGCGCAGTACAGCAGCGAGTGGAATTCCAGCCTTCACACCCATGGATGTGCCGAGCTGTTTTTTATTACCGGCGGTCATGGCCGTTTTCGCACCCGGCAGGAGGAATTTCCTGTGGCAATCCATGATACGGTTATCATAAATGCCAACGTTCCCCACACAGAAGTCAGCCAGGTGGAAAGTCCGCTGGAGTACACCGTCCTGGGGGTGGAGGGCCTGGAAACTCTGGCGGGGGCCGAGGGATATGCCCTTTTCCATCTTCACATCGGCTGGGAGGAACTGATGGGCTGCCTCCGGCTGATGCTTCAGGAGGCGGAAATGACCCTTCCGGATTATGAACGGGTTTGCCGGAGCCTTTTGGAGGTAGTGTTGGTCCGGCTGAACCGCCAGCGGGACGCCGTCCTCTCCGGCGAGCCTTTCGATGCCCGGACCAGCCGGGAGTGCGGCCTGGTACGGCGGTATATTGATAACCACTTTAAAGAAAATCTGAATTTAGACCAGTTGGCCCAGTTGGCTCATCTCAATAAGTATTACTTAGCTCATGCCTTCCGCCGGGAATTTGGGGTTTCGCCCATCAATTACTTGATTTTTCGCCGTATTGAGGAGAGCCGCTTTCTGCTTCGGGAGACAGACCATACCTTGTCTCTGATTGCTCAGATATTGGGGTTTTCCTCGCTTAGCTATTTTTCGCAGTGTTTCCGCCGGGTGGAGGGCATCAGCCCTATGGAGTACCGGCGGCGGCACAGGTAAGCCTGCCTGCGGCGAAAGTCCGCGGGACGTGGATTTTGGAATTTTATCTGCGGCCGAACGCGGATAGCGGATAATAGCGGATATAAGACGAAAACCACCGGCTTGGCCGGTGGTTTTCTTAAGCCGTCGAAAAAGGGGAAGATTACACCGGCGGGAAGGAAGGGTGTGTGCGGGAAACCCGGGAAGGGTTTCCTGCACTGTTTTAATCCAAAAGTTTTCAGAACGTTTGAATGTTCTGAAAACTTGTTCAGACTGTCAAAAATACTTTTTTGGCAGTCTGCGAAAACCACCGGCTTGGCCGGTGGTTTTCTTTGTGCGGTGTACAGGTGAAAGCGGAGTAATGTGGGTTTCCATTCTGCGGCACATCTTTCACCCTCAGCCGATTGTACGGCAGGTCAGAATGGTCCGGCAGAGAGGCGTTTTTCAACATAGGGTACATTATTTGAGGCTAGCATCGACAAGACATCGCGCATGTAAGGGATGGAGGCGGAGGCCCCCGGAGATGAAATGGCCATGGCGGAGGCGGCGCTAGCCAGTCTGACCGCTGTCTCCAGAGAATCGCCGTTAGCGAGGCTGGAGACAAAATATCCTGTAAATGTGTCTCCGGCGGCTGTTGTGTCGACAACTTCCGTTTTGTACACGCCAAAAGACAGAAGGGTATCCCCCTGGAGGCATAAGACGCCGTCCTCACCTAGAGTTAAAACAATGCCGGTATGGGGATGTTTTTCGTGCAGAAATGCCATGATGCCGTCGGGAGTGTATTTCCCGGACAGCGCCTGTCCTTCCGTTTGATTAATCATAAGCCAGGTGAGCTTGCCGATGGGGATTTCCGGCAGGCTGGAATCAATAGGGGAGGCGTTGAATACCACGTGGAATCCAAGCTCCTGTGCTTTCGATATAATATAGCTCACATTGGAAATTTCGTTTTGCAGGATGAGAAACCCGCCGGATGGGAACCGGCTGAGCACATGATTTATGTACTCCCGCCCGATCTGGTGGTTAGAGCCGGGATATACAATAATAGAGTTTTTCCCTTTCCGATCCACTTGGATAATGGCGTGCCCCTGCTCCACAGCGGTTCGGTTTATAAGGGAGGTATCGACGCCGGCGCTGGCAAGATATTCTGCTAAACCTTCCCCGTTGCCGCCAATCAGGCCCGCATGATGAACCCGTCCCCCCGCTCTTGCGGCGGCAATGGATTGATTCAGACCTTTGCCGCCATAATACAAATTCCTCTCTATGGCGGTTATGGTTTCGCCTTCCTGCACAAGAGAATTGACACTGTAAACATGGTCGACATTGATTGAGCCAAAATTGATAATATCGTTCATTGTGCACCTCCATCGGCAGACCGCGGCGGAGCTGTGCTGGAGCGTAAGACCAGCTTGCCGGCTATCTGTATACAGGTATTTGGAAATTCCGGATCATCTATCAGCGTAGATAGAAGTGAAAATGCGGCCGAGCCAAGACTGGTTCTGGAAATCCGCATGGTGGTAAGGGGTGGGACGGTAATGGCGCTGTAGGGGATGTCGTCAATTCCGACGACAGATATATCTTCAGGAACCCGTATCCCCAATTCCTGGAGCGCTCGGATTGTGCCGATGGCCAATATATCGTTTGCGGCCAAAAAAGCGGTGGGAAGATGTTCCGCGTTTTTCAGCATGTAAAGCATGTCCTCATAAGAGCGCCCAAGAGTTGGAGCTGCGGTGAAGACCAAGGAGCTGGCGTCGTCCATTCCCAGCTGACGCAGGATGCGGGTATATGCGGAGCGGCGGAGCGTGAAGTTGGAGCTCTTAATGGAACTGGAAACAAAGCCGATTTTTCTGTGGCCTAACTGGTACAAGTGGTCCATGGCGGCCGCGACAATATCCTCATTTGCCATAAGCACCGAGCTTGCTGCGGTGGTATCCATCTTTGAATCCAGAATCAGTTTGGGACAGGGAATGGAGAGCAGCTGTTCAATATCACGGTCTTCGATCTCCGAACCCAATACCACGATGCCGGATGGAGGAGATGCGGTATAAAAAGAAATGGCATCTGCCAATGTTTCTTTGCTGAAGCTGTGGAGCTTGAAACAGTACAGATTCCGGCGGCATTCCCGTTCAACCTGCTCGATGATGGAAAGAATGAACCCGTCGTTTTCCTCCACAATCATGCCGTGGGAAAAGTATTTCAGAAGAACAATGCTCTTTTCCTGTTCTTGAGGAATATGGTAGTGAATCTGATGTTCTTTTGCAAGAGAGAGAATTTTACTTCTCACTTCATTGCTGACGCCGGCTTTGCCGTTTAACACGAGCGATACGGTTGACGGCGATACGCCAGCCAGTTTTGCAATATCCTGTTTTTTCACAAGAATACCTCCACCAGTTAAGCGACGTATACAAGAGATTGGAAGTTATAAGAGTAATATAACAAGGACTTTAGTAAAAATCAAGTAAATTTTTGCGATAAAAATTTGCCCGATACGAGGAAGATAAGAACATAAAGCATAGCAAAAAAGCAATATAAATAAATGTTTCACAATATGAAGCGATTTTGCTGGAATAATAGACAAAACAGAACTAAAAAGTGTGGAGAATTTCAATAAAAAAACTTGAGTAATAACTAAAATATTTAGAAACTATTGACATCGCAAACCAAAAGCTTTATTTTTTTCGTAGCAAGCCAAACTCCGACAGGTTTTCACACCAGAAAGGATGAACGACCATGAAAGAATTAAAAAGGGGCATTATGCCGGCGTGTATGACCATATGGAATGCGGACGAGACCCTGAACAAAAAGGGAATGGAACGTTACCTCCGCTGGGTCATTGACAAGGGCGCCAACAACATCTCTGTGTGCGGCTCCACAGGCGAAAATATCGCGATGACCATTCCCGAGCAAAAAGAAGTAATTGAATTCTGCGTGAAGACGATTGCCGGAGAAGTTCCGGTGATTGCGGGTACCGGCCATTATTCTACTAAACAGACGATTGACGTCACAAAATTTGCCGCTGACTGCGGCGCGGACGCCGCGCTGGTAATCCTTCCCTTTTATCTGGCTCCCCACAACAGGGCGGCGATGAATCATTACCGGGAGATTCATAAGCACACCGATCTTCCGCTGATTTGTTATAATAACCCCAACTTCGCCGGCTATGAACTGAGCGCAATTGAGATTGCCGGGCTTTACCATGAGGGAGCCATCGCGGGTGTAAAAGCGGCCCAGGGCGATGTGAACCGGGTTCACGATGCGAAGGACACTGCTGAGGAAGGGCTGTGGGTGCTCTACGGAAATGATTATGATCCCATGGAGGCCTTTTTTGCAGGAGCCGACGGTTGGCTTTCCGGGCTTCCGGGAATTTTCCCAAAATTCTGCATGGATCTGTTCCAGGTTTGTGCCGTGGAAAAGAACGTGGATGCCGGCCGGGCGCTTTGGAAACAGATCAAGCCGTTTATTGATTATTTTTATACTTATTATACAAGAGACCCGCACTGGCAGGAAATCTTTAAATATGTGCTCAAGTGCCAGGGCCTGGAGGATGCGGGATTGCCCAGGCTGCCTTTGGGCGATCTTTCGGCAGAGGAAAAGCGTAAGATTGATAAGATTCTGCAGGAGATCGCGCCGATTCTGTGAGAGCTCAGAGCTTTATGAAGGTGAAATCATAATAACTTGGTGAAAGGAAGAACAGACATGAAAAGAGTGTTTATCGCAGCTTTGGCAATGGCTTTTCTGCTTTCCCTGGCAGCTTGCGGCAGTACTTCCTCAGAGAGTCAGACGCCTGCCGGCAGCACGCCCGCGCAGACAGAGGCTCCGGGTGCCGGCGGCACCGAAAAGAGTAATTTTCCGGAGAAGACAATTACCATTGTCGTCCCCTATGACGCCGGCGGCGCGTCTGATCTGATGTCCCGGGTGTTTGCTGCCGCCCTTTCCGAGCAGCTGAACGGCGCTACGGTTGTGGTGGAAAATCGCAGCGGCGGTTCGGGCGCCGTAGGAATGGAATATGCCAACAGCCAGCCTTCGGACGGTTATACAATTCTTTATCTGGAGACCAACCAGACCATGATTCGCCATTACGGCTTTACGGAGCTGGAACCCTCTGCCTTTATTCAGATGGCATGTACACATGTTCAGCCGGCGGTTCTTGCGGTAAGCGCCGGTTCCGAGTGGGATTCCCTGGAGGATTTTATTGACTACGCCAAGGAGAACCCTGGAAAGGTCAGCATCGGCGACGCCGGAACGGGCAGTTCTCCCCATATGTGCGGCGTACAGCTGGCTGCAATGGCAGAGGCGGAATTCAACTTTGTTCCCTATGACGGCGGCGCGACGGCGGTGTCTGCGGCCATGGGCGGCAACGTGGATGCGGTGATTGCTCAGAACAGCGAGGCCCTGGCGGGGGTGGACTCGGGAGACCTGCGGGTCATCGCTACCTTCGGACAGTCCCGGACGTCCCTTTATCCCGATGTGCCTACCGCCGCTGAGCAGGGCTATTCTCTCGACTGCCTGGGATGGGGCGGCTTTGCGGTAAAGGCGGACACGCCTCAGGAAATTGTGGATATTCTGGCTCCGGCGGCCTATACTGCCGCGCAGTCCCAGGGCGTTCAGGACCTTTGCAGTGAAAAGGGATACGATTTCACGCCGCGGGATTTGGAAGAGTCCATGACGTTTGTTTCGGAGCAGGTGGAGTATTATAATCAGCTGTTTGCGTCTATGGAGCAGAGCTGACCAGGTATGACTGTTAGGATGGGCGCCGGGTGAAAAGACCCGGTGCCCATCCAAATAAAACATGCCGTTCTTTTTAATTGCCAGTTCGGAGAGCGGCGGCAAAGGGAACAGTTCTGCGGCTGTTTTGCTGCGGAAGGCGTATTTTGCGACGAACAGGAGGCGCTGCAATGCATTTGAGAAAGCCGGAAGAAATTGCCGGAGGGGTTTTGTTCTTATTGTCCGGTCTCATATTTTTGATTTCCTCTTTGAAGCTTGGCGTGGTATCCGAGATGTTTTTTGACACCCAGCCTGGGGCGGGATACTATCCGGCCATATTGAGCGGCGGCCTGATTCTGCTGGGAGCGGTGCTGCTGGGCAGAGGACTGCTTGGAAAAGGGCCCTTCTCCCAAGCGTCCTCTGCGGCGATAGGAGAAGCGGAGGGTAAAGAGGAGCCCTTTCCGGCTGCGGCCGCAGAGGCGGAGGGTAAAGAGGAGCCCTTTCCGGCTGCGGCCGCAGAGGCGTCTCTTACCGCTCAAGAGCGGCGCGCGAATGTTAAAACAGTTTGCCTCACGGCGGCGGTTATATCTGCGGCGCTGCTTTTGTGGAGATTTACCGGATTTTATCCTGCCATGATTTTCATGTGTGTGGCTTTAAATGTGATTTATCGGGCTTCGTGGCTGCAAAGCGGGTTGCTGACGGCGGGAACGACCGTTTTTATCTATGTTGCTTTTACCCATATACTCAAAATTACCTTCAAGATATAGGAGGCGAGCATTGTGACCGACGCTTTTACCGCATTGACGCAGCTTCTTACGCCAAGTGTTTTGATTTATATGATGGTTGGAGTCCTTGTCGGCTTTGTGATTGGTGTGCTGCCCGGACTTTCCGGCACAATGGCAATTGCGATTCTCACGCCGGTTACATTCTGGCTGGACCCGGCGGACGGCTTCGGTATGCTGATCGGCGTTTGGAATTCCGCGATTTTTGCCGGCGGCGTTTCCGCTATTTTGATTAACACTCCGGGTACGCCGGCATCTTTTATGCAGACGCTGGACGGCTATGCGCTGTATAAACAGGGAAGAGGCGGTCTTGCGCTGGGTGTCAATGTGATTTACTCTGCCTTTGGAGGGATTCTAAGCATTCTTGCCCTTTCTGTTTTTGCGTTTCCGATTGCGCGTTTCGCAATTAAGTTTGGTCCTACCGAGTATTTTATGCTGGCGGTATTTGGACTTGGCATGATGATTACCATTGCGGGCGAAAATCTTCTCAAAGGCGTTGTGATGGGAGTTGCCGGCATGCTTTTGGCTACCATTGGCCTGGACCCTATGCTGGGCACCAAACGCTTTACTTTGGGACAGCCGCAGCTGCTGAACGGCATTTCTTATATCGCGGTGATGATCGGCATGTTTGGAATTGCCGAGGTGCTGTATCAAATTTATACGAAGCGCCACACGATTGACCGGCAGGAGGAGCAAAAAAAGGATGAAATTTTGAAAATAGGCCGGGTGCTTCCAAACTGGAAAGAAGTGAAGCAGCTGGCCCGTCCTACTTTGATATCCTCCGCCATTGCGATTGTGGTAGGGGCGATTCCGGCGGCCGGGGGCGATGTCGCCACCATTATCGCCTGGGGACAGGGGCGCAAAACGTCAAAACACCCGGAAGAATACGGAAGAGGTTCCTTGGAGGGCCTTGCCATCGCCTCCTGCGCCAATAACGGCGTAATTGGCGGGGCTCTGACAACGATGCTGACTCTCGGCGTCCCCGGGGATACCATCAGCGCAATTCTGATCGGCGCGCTGACCATGTACGGCATGACCCCCGGTGTGAAGATGTTCACGGAAAATGTAGGGTTTATATACAAGATTATTTGGCTCTCTCTTTTCGCCAATATTGCATTTTTGATCTTTGGCCTGCTGACCGCGAAGCTGACGGCGAGAGTTCTGAAAATTAAGAGCGAAATTGTCTGGGTTCTGGTCTGCGTATTCTGTGTGGTGGGTTCTTTTGCCATCAAAAACAGTTACATGGATGTGCTCACTATGTTTGCGGCGGCGGTCATTGGCTTTTTCTGCAAAAAATACAGCTTCCCGCTGGCGCCTTTTATTCTGGGAATGATTTTGAGCTCTATGGCTGAATCCAATTTCCGGCGTGCGCTGATTTTGTCCCATGGAAGCTTTTCCATCTTTTTTGCCAGGCCCGTCACAGTGGTGCTCATGGCTCTGGTGGTATTCATTTTTGTCCGTCCGATGGCCGTGAAATTTTTGAAAAAATCCCGGGCAGAGAAACGGCCCGGAAACTAGGAATTGAGGAGATGGCATCATGAGAGAATTTACCTTAACAAAAGATCAGCCGCCGCTGCGCTGGCTTGAACTGTCCTATGACGCCGCAAGCGTCCGGGAGCGCTTTATGAAGCTGACCACCCCGTTTGCCAGCGACGTCCTTCACGAGATGGGCTGGAAAAGCCAGGTGCTGGATTCCGGCATTTATCCTCTGGTGGATGACATGATAGTTGCCGGGCCTGCGTTTACCTGGAGCCGGTACCGCGGTCCCATTGAGAGGGAACGGGATGTTGGACATATCGACTGCATTCCAAGTATTACGCCCGGCTGCGTGGTAATCAGCGACGACAGCGGAGACAGGACAAGCGCCCATATGGGCGATATTATCAGCATGCTCTACCGCGCGAAGGGCTGTGTGGGCGCTGTGCTGGATGGAAACGTGCGGGATACAAAGTCGGTAATAGCCATGAATTTCCCCATGTTCTGCAGGGGAAAGACGCCGGTTGCCGGGCATGAACGCTCTGTGGTCATTGACTACCAGGTTCCTATTTTCATGCATGGCGTAGATGGGATGCTTCGTGTAAATCCCGGAGATTATGTGTTTGGGGACCGGGATGGCGTTGTGATTATTCCCGGGCATATCGTCTTGGACGTTCTTGCGCGGATGGAAGCGATGGCGCAGATTGAGGTGGAGATGCGGGAGGCGGTCGCGGGGGGAATGGACCCGGTGGACGCGTTTCATAAATATCACAGGGCGTAACAGGAGAAAAGCGGCTTGAAATAAGATTTTGAAATTTGCCAGACAGGATGCGGATCAGCGCCGCATCCGGAAAGCCTGCGGATATTCCAGCCCGGGGCCGCCCTCTTCAGGGGCGGCCCCGCTTGCTGCCGGTGGGTTTGTAGTTCCTTTGCTTTCCGGCTTTGCCCTCCTGCGCGGCGGCCGCACAAAATCCATCATGGGTGTTTGTGGGGAGAGGATGAAAGAGCTTCCGCCTGCCTTGGCACTGTCTGAAGATGGATGGGATGACCGGAAGCGAGAGATTTCGTTAAGCTTAATTAAATAAGGTATCCGCCGCGAAAACCTGGACGCTCCGGCAGAATGCTCTGTGAGACTCACTGCGCGTGGAGGAGAGTCCGGCTTCCGGCGGCTTGCCGCAGAGCCGCTGAGGAAAGGAGTTCCCGTTTGCGAAGGGGCCGCGGGATAAAAGGGGGCGTGCGGATGAAAAAACGAGCCGTTTGCGAAAAAATCAGGAGGGAGAAAAAATCTTCTGCCTGCCCTCTTAATTTTTAACGGTTCTCTGCCGAATATAAGTGTGTAGGCAGGAACGGTGCTCTTTTCTAAGGGTACGCGCCTGCAAACGGTCCCGAAAAAGCCGATCGAGGCAGCCCCGACCGGAGAGAAAAGAAGACGGGTCCTCCCTTTCAGCACCCCGCGATTCTCTTGGTTTCACCCGGTTTTCGCGAGCCGGATGAAATATAGCCCCCGCGCTGTGCCCCCGGCAGTCTGGCCAGATACCGGGAGACAGCGCCCCACATCAGTGCCGGAGCAGGGAATGAGCGAAGGCACGACGGACAGCACCGCCCCTAAAATATTTATTGAAAGGAATCAATGTCATGCGTATTCAACACAATATTATGGCGATGAACGCCTACCGCAACTACAACACCAACACCTCCGCTCTGGCGAAGAACCTGGAGAAGCTGTCTTCCGGTTATAAGATCAACCGCGCCGGCGACGACGCCGCGGGCCTGGCCATTTCCGAGAAGATGCGCGCTCAGATCACCGGCCTGAACGCCGCCCAGAAGAACGTCAAGGACGGCATCTCCCTGGTGAAGACCGCTGAGGGCGCCATGCAGGAAGTTCAGGACATGCTCAACCGCATGGACTATCTGGCCACCCAGTCCGCCAACGGCAC
>CAJTJA010000007.1 GCA_910576845.1 uncultured Oscillibacter sp. | reverse complement strand
CTTACGGATATCACATGCCCTCTGGGTAAACAATCTCTCGCCGCCGGGCATTCCGCCAATTTTCAAACAAGGCCAGTCAATAAAGCGGAAAAGAATTTCGGATTTTTTGGCTGGTGGCTTCCCGGCAGAGCCGCCGGAAGCGAGGCATTTCCTTGACTTTGCATCCGGTATGTGCATTTTGCACACGGCTGGCCGCAAGGTTATTACTATTTATACTTTATTGGGGGTGATTATACGGCCTCATCATTTATTGACAAGGCTCGCATTACCGTTCGGGCCGGAAACGGCGGGAACGGCGCCATTGCCTTCCATCGGGAGAAATACGTCGCCGCGGGCGGACCCGACGGCGGTGACGGCGGGCGGGGCGGATCCATCATTTTGCAGGTGGATGACCACATGTCCACCCTGATGGATTTTCGCTACAAGCGCAAATACGCCGCCGCTAACGGCGCCGACGGACAGGGCGGCCGGAAATCCGGCAGGGACGGCGAGTCCCTTACCATTCGGGTTCCGAGGGGCACCCTGGTCCGGGAAGCGGAAACCGGGGAAATCATGGCGGATATGAGCTCCGGAGAGCCGTTCGTCCTCTGCCGGGGGGGCCGGGGGGGCTGGGGAAACAGCCACTTCGCCACTCCCACCCGTCAGGTCCCCCGCTTTGCGAAGGCGGGTCTTCCCGGGGAGTGCTATGACATTATCCTGGAGCTTAAACTTTTAGCGGACGTAGGCCTCATTGGGTTTCCAAATGTGGGAAAGTCCACGCTTCTCTCCGTGGTGAGCAAAGCCCAGCCTAAGATTGCAAACTATCATTTTACCACGCTCTTTCCGAACCTGGGCGTTGTCTGGGTAGACGAGGGAGTCAGTTTCGTCATGGCAGATATTCCCGGCATTATTGAGGGAGCCAGCGAAGGCGCGGGTTTAGGCCACGATTTTCTCCGTCACATTGACCGCTGCCGTCTCTTGGTCCATGTGGTAGACGTCTCCGGCAGCGAAGGCCGGGATCCAATTCAGGACTTTGATGCCATTTGTGAAGAGTTGAAGCGCTACAGTCCAGAACTGGCGGAGCGGCCCCAAATCGTAGCTGCCAATAAAACGGATATCATGGAGAGCCCGGAAGCCCTGGATGCTCTCCGGATTCACGTGGAAAGCTTGGGTTATCCCCTTGTAGAGATTTCCGCCGCCGCTCACAAAGGCACCCGGAAGCTGGTAAATCTTGTGGCGGAACGCCTGTCTACCCTGCCGCCCATTGCCGTCTACGAGCCGGACTATGTCCCCAAGGCGCCGAAGGCCGACGCTTCTGCACCTTTGAATATTCAGAACGAGGACGGCGTATGGTTTGTGGAAGGGCCCTGGCTTCAGCGGCTTATGGCAAATGTCAATTTTGGGGATTATGAAAGCAGGATGTGGTTTGACCGCGCCCTCCGGGATGCGGGGGTGTTTCAGCGCCTGGAGGAGCTGGGTATTCAAGACGGAGATACCGTTTCCATGGACGGTTTTGAATTTGAGTATCAGAAATAGATAGGGATCGGGAAAGTGCCGTGTGCTTTATAAAGGAAACAAAGGGCTTTTAGGAGCCGTATAAAAAACACCAAATGCCCGACCGGTGAATTGCCGCTCACGGATGCTTTGCTGCTTCCCCGTGAAATCTGTCAGGCTGCGGAACACCGCCCCGGCGGTTGAACAGCCGTTAGCAGCGGCGCGGCCTTGCAGATATCTATGCCTGTTGGATGAAACAGTTTCCCCGTTGGCATGCGGCCATGTTTCATACAGCCTCTGAGTAAAAATGCCAAAACGATAATATACAAATACCTCTACAGATATCTTTGCCCGCATTTAAACATGACGCGGAGCAAAAAGGCACGGCGGATAAATTATCCGCCGTGCCTTTTCTGATAAATTATAAAATTCTTGCCGCAAGCTCCGCATCGCTTTTTGTCAGACCCCAGCAAAGCCAAAAACAATTCCCACTGCGGCGGAAAGGCCGATAAACGCAATGGGATGTAATCCTTTCACCTTGGGCACCCAGTTGGTTAAAACCAGCAGCAGCGCCGCCAGAGCCAGACCCGAAAGATTGAGCAGCCCGCCTAAGGGTTCACCGGCCACAAGGGAAACCGTGGCGATTTTTAGAATTCCGCTCTCTTGAGTAATGAGCTGGACGCTGGTCAGTACCTCCAGAATGACCGCCACACAGGCCGCGCCGATCAGCCCAGTGGAAGCGGGACGAAGACCATAAAAGGCCTGATCCACATATTTGTTGTTTCGGAAGCTGTGAAGTACCGCCGCCACAATGAGAATGACGATGATGGAAGGTGTCACCTCGCCGATGGTAGCGATTACCGCTCCTGGTATACCTGCCGCGGTGAAGCCCACGTACGTCGCCATGTTAATGCCGATAGGGCCGGGGGTGGATTCCGACACGGCCAGCATGTTCATCAGATCTGTATAGGTATACCAGCCGGTGGATTCACCGATAGCCTGGAGAAAGGGCAGTGTGGCCATGCCGCCGCCCACAGCAAAGAGGCCCGTCTTAAAAAACTCCCAGTAGAGCTGCAGATAAATCATGCCTGTTTTGCCTCCAGATTCTTCAAAATAATCCCAGCGGCAGCCGAGCCTATTACAAACCACACAGGGGACAGCTTCAAAAATATGCCGCCCAATAAGACCGCAATAAAGATCACCGCTGTCCGCTTATCCACTACAGATTTCTTCAACAGTTTCACCACTGCGTTCAAAATCAGCACACACACGCAAACCTGAATCCCCGCAAAGGCGTTTTTCACCCATGCGAGGTCCGCGAAATTGGAAATCAGCCCTGCCAGAATGGAGATGATGACCACAGAGGGAAACACCAGCCCTAAAGTAGCAATGATGCCCCCTGATGCACCGCCGCACTTCTGGCCGATGAATGTTGCTGTGTTGACGGCAATAATGCCAGGCGTACACTGTCCAATGGCATAGTAATCCGTCAGTTCCTCCTCGGTGGCCCAGTGCTTGTTGTCCACCACTTCCCGCTGAAGGATGGGCAGCATTGCCATGCCGCCGCCGAATGTCATGACCCCCATTTTCGCAAAGGTCCAAAAAAGTCCCCAAAGCTGTTGGAATTTGTTTTTCTCACTCATAAAAAGCCTCCTACTCTGCGCAGCTATCCCTATCAAAACAGCACCCGGCGTCTGGGTGTCTTGATATGTTTCAAGCAGGGCCTGCATTTTATAAACAGGCCGTTTTCCGCAGTTCTACCCTCTGGAGAAAAGGGTTTCTAATCCTTTTCGCGTTTATTCGCTATAGCCCCACAGGCCCCGGACAGACACCTCGCCGGAGCGAACCGCCCGCTTCCGGCCGTCGGAACCACGGACAATCAGGCTGAATTCCTCATCAATATCCACCGCCTGTGCGGTTTCTCCGCTGCCTCCGCCGAAGGGAAGCAGCTGAACGGTTTTCCCCAGATTTACACAGTCCCGGCGGTAGGCCTCCAGATATACTGCCAGATTCCCCGACAGCAGCGCAGCGTAAGCCCCATCCAGCTCCTCCAGCAGAGCGGCCGCCAGCTGTGGCCGGGACACCGGCCTGCCCAGTGCCTGGAGCAGGGATGTAGCGATTTCCCGGACCTCCAGCGAGAAATCCTCCGGTTCTTGAGAGACATTGATTCCAATGCCTACCACCATGGATTGAAGCCGCCCCGACTCCGCCTCCAGAGAAGCTTCTGTCAAAATGCCGCAGAGCTTCCTGCCGTTCAGCACCGGGTCATTCGGCCATTTCAGTCCTGGCCGGATGCCGCAGAGCCGCTCCACGGCGGCACACACCGCCACTCCCGCCAGAGCTGTCACTGGCGGCAGACAGTCCGGGGCCATCCGGGGCCGCAGTAGAACCGAAAGATAGATGCCCTGCCCCTTTGGAGACTGAAAAGAGCGGTCCATTCTGCCCCGGCCTGCCGTTTGACTGTCGGCAATCACAACCGCTCCCTCAGGAGCGCCGGACTGTGCCAAAGTTTTGGCGCGGTTATTGGTGGAATCCAGCTTGTCAAAGCAGAAAAGTTCCCGTCCCACCACGGTGGTCTTGCCCAAAAAGTTTCTGATTTCCGCCTCCGTCAGGGCATCCGGCACGGCGGAAAGACGGTAGCCCAGACCAGTCCGGGCTTCAATTTTATAGCCTTCCCGCCGGAGAGCATCCACCGCCTTCCAGACGGCGGCGCGGGTCAGCTTCAAATGACGGCTCAGCTCCTGACCGGAGAGAAATCCCTCTTCCTGCCGCAGCAGCGCTAAAATGTCTTCCCGACTGCTCATGGCATCCCTCCTTGTTAAACGGAATTAGTGTAGCACATTTTTCCGGGCCTGTAAATACAGAAACGAGGATTGACAAAAAGGTGGACCTATGCTATAATCACAGCTGCCTTAAGGCTACATCGTTTGCTGTTTCTGACTTATAAACAGCAAATTTTGTGGTCTATTTTTTTGCGTTTCAGGGGGTGAACAGAGGATTGACTCAAATCACTTTGAAAGAGAAGAACCGCGTTTGGCTGCAAGAGTCAGAGCCCGCGACGATGGGCGTATAATTTGAGGAGGAAAAAGAAATGGAGAGAAACGGAACCGCGCAGAAAACGGCAGAATACACCAGCCCCTATGATTTCCACGGGCGCATTCCTTTGCGGCAGGCCATTCCCCTGGGCATGCAGCACGTGCTGGCCATGTTTGTTGGAAACCTGACGCCGCTGATGATTATTTGCGGCATCTGCGGCATCAGCAGCAGCGAGCCTGCGCTGTATGTGACATTGCTGCAAAACGCCATGCTGGCGGCAGGCATTATCACCCTGATTCAGCTTTGGTCCTTTGGTCCTGTGGGCGGACAGGTGCCTATTATCATGGGCACCAGCTCAGGATTTTTGGGTGTGATGAAAGGCGTAGCCGCCAATCCGGCTATGGGCGGCGGCGTGCTGGCCTACAGCGCCATTGTGGGCGCAGCTATGGTGGGCGGCGTATGCGAAGCGGCTCTGGGCTTTTTTATCAAGCCGCTGCGGAAATTTTTCCCCCCGGTAGTCACAGGCAGTGTGGTGCTGGCGATTGGACTGAGCCTCATCAGTGTGGGCGTCAACTCCTTCGCCGGAGGCAGCGGGGCCAAGGACTTCGGATCCCTGCCCAATCTGCTGCTGGGTCTGCTGGTGCTGACGGTGATTGTGGTACTGAAACACTTTACAAAAGGTATTACATCCACCTCCTGCATCCTCTGCGGAATCATTGTGGGCTATATTGTGGCCTCTGTCATGAGTATAGTGATGCCCCATGAGCTGGTGGATGCGGAAGGCGGCGTATTTACCGCCTCCTGGTACGTCAACTGGTCCAAAATCGGCGAAGCCAGCTGGTTCTCTATTCCCCAGCTTCTCCCGGTGAAGCCTACATTCAATGTTCACGCCATTCTTTCCATCTTAATTATGTTCCTGGTCACTGCCGTGGAAACGATCGGAGATATCTCCGGCTGTGTGGAAGGCGGCATGGGCCGGGAGGCCACCGCGAAAGAGCTCTCCGGCGGCGTGGTGTGCGACGGGGTGGGTTCCGTCATCTCCTCCCTGTTCTCCTCCCTGCCCACGACGTCGTTTTCCCAGAATGTTGGGCTGGTGACCATGACCAAGGTGGTGAACCGGATGGCTTTGACCTGCGGGGCAGTGTTTCTGGTGTTGGCAGGGCTGAGCCCCAAGCTGGCTGCGGTCATTTCCATTATGCCCCAAAGCGTGCTGGGCGGCGCGGCTGTGATGATGTTTGCCTCTATCGCTGTGTCCGGCATTAAACTGCTGACTAAGTTCGGCATTACCAACCGGGTTGTGACCATCGTATCCATCGCCATGGGTCTGGGTTTCGGTCTTGGAGCCACCGCCGGAGCGCTGGCGGGCCTGCCGCAGCCGGTGCAGCTGGTCTTCGGCGGCTCCGGTATTGTGCCGGCGGCGGTGCTGGCAATCATCCTCAATATTGCCATCCCCAAGGAGCAGGAGGACCTGGATAACGAGGCCCGCGCCAATGGAACAGCGGACTAGGAGCTGCGGCCAAGCTCTTCCCGGCAGACGGATAAGCGCCCGGAATCTTTTGATTCCGGGCGCTTTTTAAAGCGGTTCATCCGCCCCTTTACAGGGCCTTGTCCAAGACTTCCTTGAAGACGGCAGGTGGAAACGCCCCAATCTTCCGATCAAACTCCCGGCCCTGCTTTAGGAAAACGACCGTTGGAATATTCATCACTCCAAAACGCCGGGCCAGTTCCGGTTCCTCATCCACATTGACCTTGGCTACCAGGGCCCTGCCCTCGTATTGGGCGGCCAAGTCCTCCATCACCGGCCCCAGCATCTGGCACGGGCCGCACCAGGGGGCCCAAAAATCCACCATAGCCAGAGGCGCTCCCTCCGCTATTTCCTGAAACTCCGACGTTTTCACATGCTTGACAGCCATGTTCTTGACACTCCTTTTCATTTTCATTTGATTCCAGGCGGTTTTCCTCTGCCGCCCGGAGATTTCCTTTTTCACAAACGCATCACGGTGCGCAAAACACTTACGCTTCCTCTCCTGAAGGCAGAGACGCTGCAAAGGCCGCCGCCTTCTGCCCGGCAACCAGTCCCTCGCCAACAGCCTTGGATATCTGCAAAGGCCCACCGGTGCAGTCTCCTGCGGCAAAGAGGCCGGGCAGATTTGCCGCTTGGTCCCGGTCAACTGCCACATAGCCTCCTTCCAGCGCGAGGCCCGGGAACATGTCTCCCGGCGCCATAGCGGGCCGCAGAAGAAATACGCCCTCCACCTGCTCTGTCACACCATCGCAGGTTACAGCCTCCACAGTTTCCCGGCCCCGAATGGCGCAGCTTTTAGGCCGGTCGAAGTAGATTACCTGGCACCCGATCTCCCTTAAAAACTCTGCCTCTCTTTCGGCGGATGGGCTGTAGCCCAGTACCGCCACCCTCCGGCCCCGATAGAGCATCCCGTCACAGGTAGCACAGTAACTCACGCCCCGGCCCAGCAGCTCCGCCTCTCCGGGAAGCTTTTTTCCCCGGACAGCCCCTGCCGCCAGCACCACGGCTTTTCCCTGCGCCAGGCTGTTTCCAACGCTGACATACCAATTTGTTCCGGAACGGAGCGCGCTGAGGGCTTTCCCCTCCTGAAATTCCACTCCGGCGGAGACTGCATGGCGGTAAAACTGAGTCAGCAGTTCCTTTCCGGAAATGCCCGGAAGGCCCAGGCAATTGTCAATCCGTTCTGCCCTCCAGAGGGGATTTTCCTCCAGAGGGTTGGAAATTACCAGCGCGGTCCTTCCTCTGGCGCGGACATTCAGCGCTGCGGACAACCCTGCCGGACCGCCGCCAACAGCGATCACGTCATATGTCATTCCCGCCGCCTCCTTATTTATACTTGTTCTTATAGTATCACCCTCCCAATTTGTTTTACAGCCGCATTTGCAACAAAATTCCCCAATCAAGCTCTGCCGGAACAAAAATATCCCCGGCCTCAAATCGCTTGCAGTTGCTTTTGGGGCGGGAGTCTGCTACACTAGGGGGGAAGCCGGCCTGTCAGAGGTTTGCTGCGCCAGGCCGGCTTCCCTATATTCAAAAAAGCGGCGGCGCCGGACGTAAGGGGCGGACGCTGCGCGGTGTTGGAGGCGTCTCAGCCGCTTGGGCTATCCTATGCGCCGCCCTGCTTCTCTGCCACCGGGCTAAGACCCCCATGTCCCGTCCCTTTTGCCGCCGCACCAACAGAAAAGAGGGGCTTTTGATGATTAAAATCGCGCCTTCTATCCTCTCCGCCGATTTTGCAAATCTGGAGCGGGATATTCGCCGCATTTCTGCCGCCGATTATGTCCATGTAGACGTAATGGATGGCGTGTTCGTCCCCAATATCTCCATCGGCATTCCCGTGGTAAAGTCCATTCGGCCCACCACGGAGCTGCCCCTGGACGTTCATCTCATGATTACCCAGCCTGTGCGGTATGTGGAGCAGTTCTGTGATGCCGGAGCGGACCTGGTGACGGTCCACGTGGAGGCGGACAGCGAGGAGAATATCCACGCCGCCATTGACAAGATTCACGCCAAAGGGAAAAAGGCGGGCGTGGTGCTCAAACCCGGGACCCCTGCCGAAGCGGCCCTTCCCTTCCTGAAAAAGGTGGAGCTCATTCTGGTGATGACGGTGGAGCCGGGCTTCGGCGGCCAGAAATTTATGGCGGATATGATGCCGAAGGTTACCGCCCTGCGGAAGCTCATTGACGAAAAGAATCCGGCCTGTGAGCTGGAGGTGGACGGCGGCGTTGCTCCGGATACCTGCAGGGTATGTATCGACGCGGGAGCCAACGTGCTGGTGGCGGGCAGCGCTGTATATAAGGCCGCCGACATCCCTGCAAGAATCGCGGAGCTTAGAGGTTCCCTCTGAAACGGAACCTATGCTTGCACCGATGGGCGGGGAGGGGCGCCCCTCGTGGAATAGGCTTCCGCCTAACCCGCTCGGCCGCTTGCCTTGGCATTTCCGAAGGCGCTGCGCCTACTGTTTCTTAGAGGCGGCTCAGATCCAGGCCTATGGATACGCCAGAGCAGAAAACCGCTTCTTCCTCCAGATGTCTGGTTTCTGTCTCTCTTGACAAAAGAGCGTCCGGGCTGCGTCCCTGCTCCGCTGTCAATGTGGAGCGGAAAATATCCCATTCATTCTCCAGGCCATGGAGGGGCCGGTGGTACTCTGAGGTCCGGAGATGTGCTCCAACCAGGTTTTCTTGGGTGTAACGGTAGAGCGCATCAATTAGCCCCTGTATAAAGTTTGCCCCTTTCTGGAGTGAAACCTTTAGTCTGCATTGCGGACAGCTCTTTTTTCAAGGGAGTCTACAGTCGTTTCTTTAGACCGTTTAGGCCTTGTTTGAAAATTGACGGAATGCCCGGCGGCGAGAGATTTTTTGGCCAATCAAGGCAAATTTTTGCAGGCGGGCTGTCGCCCGGCAAGAAAATTTAACGCAGAGCGGCGGAAAAAGATCCGCTGTTTAGGCGTTTTGACATTTTTCAAACAAGGCCTAGTCTATTTCAATTACAACTTAGACCAAGTGGTTTGTCAAGGTTTTTGGGGGACATTATGGAGCAATTGGCTAAAAATTTGCTGGCACTGCGGGCCACAAAAAAACTGTCCCGCGAAAAAGCAGCCAAAGCAGTTAATATTTCTTCCAAAAACTACGAGCGTTATGAAAAAGGTGAGCGAGCCCCTACCGCCCCGCTGCTGGTCGAATTTGCTGACTTTTTTGATGTCACTTTAGACCAATTGGCAGGCCGCGCACCGCTGTCCGACGCCGCCAACGAAGGAGTGTAAATGAACATGGAATATTTTCCCGCTCCCCTGGAAAAGCTGGTGGAGCAGTTCGCCCGTCTGCCGGGCATCGGTGGCAAGTCCGCCCAGCGGCTGGCTTTTTTTGTCCTGGGGCTGCCGGAAGCGGAGGCAAGGGAATTTGCCGACGCAATTGTGGACGCCAAACGGAGCATCACCTGCTGCCCTGTGTGCCAGAACTTTACCAGCGGCGGCCTCTGTCCCATCTGTGCCTCCGCAAAACGGGACGGCAGCCTTGTCTGCGTAGTGGCGGACCCCCGGGATGTGGCGGCCATTGAGCGGAGCCGGGAGTACGGCGGGCACTACCATGTGCTTCACGGAGTCATTTCTCCGATGAACCATGTAGGACCGGACGATCTGTCCATTAAGGCCCTTGTGGAGCGGGTGGCCAAGGGCGAGGTTCAGGAGGTTATCATGGCGACAAATCCGGACACAGAGGGAGAGGCCACGGCAATGTATATCGCCCGGCTTTTGAAGCCCTTCGGCGTCCGGGTAACACGCTTGGCCTATGGAATTCCCGTCGGAGGGCATCTGGAATTTGCCGACGAAGCGACATTGAGCCGCGCTCTGGAAGGCCGCCGGGAAATTTAAAATTTGAAACCGGAACGAATACCTCCCCCCTGCGCCGCCTCCATAAACGGCGCAGGGGCTTTGTTTGTTCAAACTGATATTAGGTATTTCATTAAAATATACAACGCAAACGTTTAAAGTTTGATGGAATATTGATTGTGATTTACAAATTTTGGTATTATAGTGAGGCTGCTTTAATGGGATACCGGCGGAAGGCCCCCAAATTGAATGGAGGCATATCCATGAAAAAGTTTCTGTCCTTGTTTCTCACACTGGCCTTACTCTGCGCTCTGCTTCCCAGCGCTGCCGCCAGCACTATCTACACCGCAAAGGAGATAAAAGTCAAGCCTGATTTCCAGACGGAGGGTGTGGATGACGGAAAAGGCTCCGTTACCTATGTCGATGTAGAAGGCGGCTCCTACATTTCTCCCTGGAAATACGACGTGGAAAATATCAGCCTCACGGTCATTTATAAAGGGGAGGATTACAAGGTCAAGACCAAAGATTTGGAGCTGGAAGGCCTGAAAGATGAAAAATCAGCGTCTTTGAGCTTTTCGACAAGCTGCAAAATATCCCGCCGCGTCAGCGGCAGGATATTTTTCGGACTGTCAAAAAAGGAAAAACATTCATTCAACGGGAAGGAAGGGTGTGTGCGGGAAACCCAGGCGGGGTTTCCTGCACTGTTTCAATAAAGAAGTTTGCAGAACGTTTATACCGTTCTGTAAACTTGCGCATCGCGTGAGGCCCTCTTCGAGCGCTATCTTCTCCGGGCTGCTGCCGGACCGATTCCCAACTCTAAACGGTATTTGGCCACAGTCCGCCTGGCTACCTGAATCCCCCGGCCTTCCAGTAGGCCGCAGAGCTGCTGGTCGCTGAAAGGCTTGCGGGTATCTTCTTGCTGTATCAAAGCCAATAGTATCTGCTTTACCGCCTGCCGGGAGACGCCGCCCCCCACCGGCCGGCTGAAAAAGTACCGCAGAGGATACGTGCCCCGCCGGCATTGGAGGTATTTTCCCTGGATAGCCCTGGAAACCGTGGATGGATGAAGCTCCAGCTGCCCCGCCAGATCGGACAGAGTCATCGGCAGCAGTTCCCCTTTCTCTCCGGTAAAGAAAGGACGCTGGATGTCCAGCACCGCTCCGGCGCAGCGGCGGAGCGTGCCGCCTCTGCGCTCCAGGCTGCTCAGAAGCCATTTGGCCTGCTGAAGCTTCTGGCGGAGATAGTCTTTCGTCTCCTGCTCATCGGAACTCTTCAGCAAACGGAGATAATAGTCGTTGACGGAAACGCGGGGAAGATAGTACTCATTCAAAACGACCTGCAGCTCCCCTTCCAGTTCAACCACAAAGACGTCGGGCCGGATATAAACCATGGGCTCCGCAGGCTGGAAGGCCCGGCCCGGATGGGGCTCCAGTCCCGCAATGACATGTTCCGCCTTACGGACGGTTTCTACGGTTATGCCCAGCTTCTGAGCGATGAGGGCATAATGCTTCCGGCCCAGCTCCGGCAGAAAGCGGGCGGCAATATCCGTGGCCACAGGGTCTGCGCTCTCCCTGCGGCCAAGCTGAAGCAGCAGGCATTCAGAGAGCGACCGCGCCCCGATCCCCGGCGGGTCCAGGCTTTGGAGCGTGTCCAACGCCTGCTCGGCAAGCGCCTGCGGAATTTTTAATCCGGCCAGACCGTCCAGATCCTCCTGACAGAGATATCCGTCCTCATCTACCAGCTCCGCGAGGTATTCGCAAAGGGCGGCCAGAGGCTTTGGCAGGCGGAGGCGGTGGAGCTGGTCCCGAAGGAAAGCGGAAAGGCCTTCAATGTCCCTGTCCGCCTGCCCAGCCTCCAGAGCGGTGTCCTCATGGGTAAAGGTGGCCCGGTTTCTCAGCCCTCCGTCAATCCATCCAGCCTGACGGCGCAGAGCCTCATAGGCCTGCTCCGGCGGATCGGACTGGTCAATCAAGGGATTTTCTTCCGCCGCCCGGCTTATGTACTCCAGCAATTCCTGCGATGTCATTTGCAGGACTTCCATGGATTGAAGGAGCTGCGGGGTCAGCTTCAGCTCCTGCCGCAGTTCGGTTTTTAGCTGCACGAGGCTCATAGTCGGTCTCCTTTACCCGGCGGCGCTATTTGGCGTATTTTGCAATCTTCCTGGCGGCTGTGGCCTGGGAAATCCCAAGTTCCTTAGCCACTGCCACAGTGGTGCCCCAGCGGCGGTATGATTCCCGGATGATTTGCCCTTCGTAGGCGTCCATCCGCTCTGATAAAGAACCCTCCCGGGCCGGGGCAGGGGCAGCGGAATCTCCGGCATACTCCGCCGGCAAGTGTCCCAGATCGATGATGGGGTCCTGAACCGTGATAGCCAGACGCTCCACCAGATTTTCCAACTGGCGGACGTTCCCGGGCCAGTCATAGCTCTCCAGGAAAGCCAGCAGCCGGGGACTGAATGTGAGGGACTTGTCGTACTCCCCGCAGAACCGGGCCAAAAACTGATGCGCCAGAGGCAGAATATCCTCCCTCCGCTGCCGCAGCGGCGGAATATGAATGCGAATGACATTGAGGCGGTAAAAGAGATCGGAGCGAAACAATCCCCGCTGAACCGCTTCTTCCAGGTTTCGGTTCGTTGCCACCAGAAGGCGGAAATCCAACTCAATACGCTTATTTCCCGATAGCCGCTCAATGGTTTTTTCCTGGATTAATTGCAGCAGCTTTGACTGAATGTGAGGAGGCAGCTCTCCAATTTCATCCAGAAACAGCGTTCCGTTATTGGCTAGCTCGATCTTGCCGATTTTCCCACTGCTGGAGGCCCCGGTAAAAGCCCCTTTCTCATAGCCAAAGAGCTCCGACTCAATGAGGTTTTCGTGGAGTACCGCACAGTTAACCTCGATAAAGGGTCCGTCAGCTCGATTGCTCATGGCATGAATCGCCTTGGCTACAGCGCTTTTTCCAACGCCGGTTTCGCCGGTAATAAGAATATTTGCCTTGGTATTGGCGGTATTCTGCATCAATGTCCAAAGCCGCTGCATGGAGGCGCTTTTGAAGATCAGACTGGTGGAGGTGGCCCGGGTGCGCAGCTCGGCAATCTCTTGAGTATACTGCTGGAGCGAGTCCTGCAAATGCCGGTAATTCCGTTGAATGGCGTTGATTTGCTCCATGGACACAGTGTTGAAGCACACGGCAAACTTCAGCTCTCCGCTGCGGTCAAATAACGGGATGCCCACGGTCATCACGTTCTTGTGAATGTGGTTGATGGTTTGAGTAGCGGCAATTTTTTTTCGCTGGCGGATCACTTCCGCGGTAATACAGGGAGAGAAGGTGCCGTCCGCCTCCAGATCAAAGGCGGAACGGCCCACAATGGAATTATGGATAAAGCCAAAGTTTTTTTCATAGCTCTCACTGACCCGGAGAATGATGCCTTTGGCGTCAGACAGCATCATATCATCAGCCAAAACCAGATTGTTTTCAGGGCTCAGAATGTCAAAGAGGCCCCGAAGGTTGATATCATCGTCAAAAAGGCCCGAAAAATCAGGGGTATTCGGCATGAAGAGCCTCCTTCCCGCCGCTGAGCCGCGGCGCTGTATCAAATATCTTCCGTCAGCCGCTTTGGTGACTTCTCCTTTGGACTGGGGTCCAATGTCCGCATAGCAGCCCTTTGATATTCATTAACCGTCATGCCGCCATTAACCCCACAGTGCCGACAGCATGGGAATGACCTGCTTCTTGCGGGACATAATTTTAGGCAAAAAGGCGAAGTTCTCCTCCCCCTTGATGCCGAATGCCTGCCGGATGGTATCTTCATCACCGACAAACAGCAGCTGGGTCCCTTCCAGCAGCACATCTGTAATCATCAGTACTACGGTGTTGAGTCCGCGTTTTTCCCGGGTGGCTGTCATGATCTTCAAAAACTCATCCAGCCGGGCCAGCAGCCGGTCGGAATCCATGGTGGTGATCTGACTGACCGCCAGGTTGTGCCCGGCAATATGAAATTCCTTGTAATCCGTTTTCAGCATGGCCTCGGCGGTTTTATCATCCCCACAGCTGGCAGAGAAAATGGCCTGTCCCAGATCCTCCAGTTTTACACTGGCAATGCGGGCCATGCGGTTGGCAATGTCAATATCCCGCTGGGTACAGGTCGGAGATTTAAACATGACCGTATCCGATACGATGGCGGCCGCCATGAGGCCGGCCATGTTGGCGGTGGGCATCAGGCCTTTCTCCTGGTACATCTCAGCAATAATGGTGTTAGTGCTGCCCACAGCCTCGTTGCGGACGTGGATAGGATTTTTCGTTTCGATATCTGCCAGGCGGTGATGGTCAATAATCTCCAGGATATCGGCCTGGTCGAGGCCGACGACAGACTGGGATTTTTCGTTGTGGTCCACCAATACTACCCGTTTCCGCCGGGGGCGGAGCAGATGGTAACGGGACAGCATCCCCACGACGTGTTCCTCTTCATCCAGAATAGGATAAGCGCGGAAGCGGCTTTCCAGCACGGCGTCCTGCACATCGTCGATATAGTCGTCCAAGTGAAAGCAGACCAAATCACTGCTTTTGCAGATGCGGGAGATGGGCAGCGCATGAAAAATCAGCCGCAGAGCCTGATAGGCGTCGATAGGCGTGGAGATGACACAGGTATTCCCGGCGTGGGACAACAGTTCCTGGGATACCTCTCCCTGACAGACAATGACGCAGTTGACATGAATGTCTAACGCCCGGCGAACCATGTCCGGCTGATCTCCGCAGATTACCACGCTGTCCTGACTGGAGAAAAGGAGGTTTTCCCGGCTGGCCGGCAGGGCGATGGTAACTTCGCCGGATATTTCATCCCGGACATCCGCGCTTTCATTGAGCAGCTTGCCCTCCAATACAGAAATCAGATTATACACCGGGATTGCCTCCACCCGGGGATTGTAGACAGACATCATATCGTAATTGGCCACATCTCCGGCGGAAAGGGTGCCGTACAGCGTGCCGTCCTCGTTTGCAACCGGAAGGATGGAAATATTATCTCCCTGCATGGCCTGCCAGCCCCGGCTGATGGTAGCGGCGGCGGAGAGGGTGGGCGGCGTATCATAATCCAGGTCCCGGACCTGGGTCCGTACATTCTCAATCAGTCTGGGGGGCTGGAAGCCAAAACGATCCAGCACAATTTGGGTTTCGTCGCTGATCTGGCCCAGCCTGGCAGCCTGATAACGCCTGTCACCCAGTGCGTTTTTCAAGGCGGCGTAGGCCATGGCGGATACAATGGAATCAGTATCCGGATTTCGGTGGCCGGTAATGTAAATAGTGTCCATGAAAGCAGCTCCTTCCACAGGACGCGGCGCGTCCTTAAGCGTTCGTATGTTCATTATGCTTCTCCGGAGGGGAAATGTCAATGTTTCCGGGCACTTTACCCGGATTGTTTGGTCAAAAAATTCGGTAAATTTGAGAAAAACCCCTTGCATTGGAAATAGTGCTGTGGTATGATATTTCAGCATTCCGCACGGTGTGTCGACTTTCCGTCTGTGTCCGGGTCTCAAGAGGACCGGATTGGCGGGAGGAATGAAGCCGCCGGAGGTACAACTAAACTGATATTGGAGGAACATGCAACATGGCAAATTCCAGCGTCGTATCCATGAAAGCCCTGCTTGAGGCAGGCGTCCACTTCGGCCACCAAACCCGCCGGTGGAACCCCAAAATGGCTCCTTATATTTACACGGAGCGCAACGGCATTTATATTGTGGACCTGCAGAAGACCGTTCGCAAGCTGGAGGAGGCGTACAATTTTGTCCGTCAGCTCTCCGAAAATGGCCAGTCCCTGCTCTTTGTCGGCACCAAAAAGCAGGCGCAGGACGCTATCCGCGAGGAAGCCGGCCGCTGCGGTCAGTATTACGTCAACGCCCGCTGGCTGGGCGGCATGATGACCAACTTCAAGACCATGCGCACCCGTGTGGACCGGCTGAACCAGCTCAAGGCGATGCAGGAGGACGGCACCTTCGATATGCTGCCGAAGAAGGAAGTCATGAAGCACCTCGGCGAGATTGCCAAGCTGGAGAAGTACCTTGGCGGCGTGAAGGAAATGAAGAAGCTCCCCGGCGCCCTCTTCATCGTTGATACCCGTAAAGAGCGCAACGCTATTGCCGAGGCCCACAAGCTGGGTATCCCTGTGGTGGCCATTGCGGATACTAACTGCGATCCCGACGAGATTGATTATGTCATTCCCGGCAACGACGATGCCATTCGGGCTATCAAGCTGATCTCCTCTATCATGGCCAATGCTGTGCTGGAGGGCCGCCAGGGTGAGCAGACCGAAGAAGCCGCTCCCGAAGCTCCTGCCGCTGAATAAGAGCGCATCTGTCAATTAGACATTCGCAGACTGTGCCGTCATGTTTTTCGCTGGATAATGTATCTTTCCGCAGGCGGACCGATACCCGCTGGAGAAATACGGGGAAGCTATGAACAAGGCGGACGGACTGCGTGCGGATTATGGATGGACCGGCTCTAAGCCAAGCATACGATGATACGAATAAATTTGGAGGAAAGCAATTATGGCTTTTACCGCGACTGATGTAAAGAACCTGCGCGAGATGACCGGCGTGGGCATGATGGACTGCAAGAAAGCCCTGGTCGCCTCCGACGGCGACATGGACAAGGCCGTTGAGTGGCTCCGCGAAAAGGGCATGGCGGCCTCTGTGAAGAAGGCGGGCCGCGTGGCTGCCGAGGGCATGGCCTATGCCGCCGTTATCGACGGGGTGGGCGTAGTGGTCGAAGTCAACGCCGAGACTGACTTTGTAGGAAAGAACGAAAAATTTGTAGACTTTGTTAAGGGAGTGGCGGAGACTGCCGCCAAACAGAACCCCGCCGACATGGATACCCTGATGGCGTGCAAGTACCTGGACACGGATCTTACCGTCACCCAGCAGCAGCAGGAGATGGTCCTGGTCATCGGTGAGAACATCAAGGTCCGCCGCTTTGCGCGTTATGCCGAGGGTGTATCCGTTCCCTACGTTCACGCTGGCGGCAAGATCGGCGTACTGGTGAATCTGGAGACCAGCCTCTCTGCCGAGCGGGTCACGGATCTGGGTAAGAACATCGCCATGCAGATCGCCGCTCTGAATCCCCGGTTCTGGGATAAGTCCCAGGTGACCCAGGAGGTTCTCGACGAGGAGAAGAAGGTTATGATGGCCCAGATGGAGAACGATCCCAAGATGGCCAACAAGCCTGAGCAGGTTCGTGAAAAGATTGTGATGGGCAAGCTGAACAAGTTCTATGCTGAAAACTGCCTGCTTCAGCAGGATTCGGTTCGGGCTGACGTGTTCGAGGGAACCGTGGAGGCCTATATCGCCCACGTTGCTAAGGAACTGGGCGGCAGCATTACCTTTAAAACGGCCGTGCGTTTTGAAAAGGGAGAGGGCATTGAGAAGAAGCAGGAGAACTTTGCCGACGAGATCGCCTCTCTTGTGAAGGGCTGAGATTTTGTCCCTCTCCTACCGCGAACCCGACGGAGTGTCCCAGTTAAAATGAACGAAAAGGCCCGAGGCAACGACTTGTTGCTTCGGGTTTTTCCTTTTTCATCTATACGGTTTCATATAAAAAACTTCCCCCCCATCCGCTCCGTCGGCGAATGGGGGGCTCAACCATTGATTGGATTGTCCATTGGTCTCGTTACCTCGTGCTTTCTTGAATCTGCCGTTCTTGAAAATTTGCGAGGGGTATGGGTGATCCTGGGGTTTCCAATCCATGAAACAATCTTTGCATCGACCTGTTGGTCCCGCTTGGCTCAGCATAGTGAGTGGTGTTTCGTCTTTGGGAATTGCCTGTGATCACGCTTTTGCCATAGGTATATGCTTTTCGAACGGCGCTGGAAGATGTGGGTTCACATGTCAGCTAGTACATTGGACTCACCTCTTTCTGTAGCTAAAATATACAATAATTTTACCGTTCTGTCAAGTGATTTTGTTAAATTTTATGTTTTCCACAAATGGAGGACATTTGTCTCTAATAAAACGCACAAAACGCTTGCGGCTCTGGCCCAGAGTGAGATATTCCAGAAAACGATTCCGGAAAGAACGGACAGCCAATGGGCGGCGCCTCGTGCTCCTATGTTCCCCATACCATCCGTAAGCAGCATTGTACGCTGCATCATTTTGATCCGGAATCTCTTCCGCCGGTATTTTTTCTTGTGCTTTCCTTTGCTTCATGGTATGATATAGTCAAGTAATTTGAAAAACAGCAGAGCTGTTTTTTAGACGGGCGGAGCCCGCCAGCGTGTGAAACACGCTGTATTTGACTATGAGATCCAAACCAGGGCCGCTTTCAACGGCCTGCTGCGGCGTGCACGCCGCAGCGCTTGAAAAGGATTTTTGATTCTTTACAAGTTATTCGATTATAACATCATTAAAATTTGGAATGCCTGTGGGGCAATGGAGGAAGCGCATTGAACCGTGAAGAAATCATTATCCCGGAAACCGCTGTCGTCCGGCAGCGAGATTTTCAGAAAAAGATAAGGGACATGTTTGCCGCCCGGAAGGCCCATCCCACCGCTTGTGTGGAGACGTTTGGCTGTCAGCAGAATGTGGCTGACGGACAGCGTCTCATGGGCATGCTGGAGGCGATGGGCTTTACCCTCTCTGAGGATGCCGGGGAGGCGGACCTGGTATTACTGAACACCTGCGCCATCCGGGAACACGCGGAGCAGCGGGTTTTTGGGAATTTGGGCATCCTGACCCACTCTAAAAAGGAAAACCCGGAACAGATGATCGTTCTGTGCGGCTGCATGGCGCAGGAAGAACGTGTGTCGAAGCGGATAAGGGAATCTTACCGCCATGTGGATCTGGTCTTCGGTCCCCAGGCTCTCTGGCGGTTCCCGGAACTTCTTTGGCAGGCATACGAAACCAAGGAACGGGTTTTTTCCGTGGCCGACGAGCCCGGCGGTATTGCTGAGGGCCTGCCGGTGGTCCGTGAACGGGGGGTAAAGGCCTGGGTATCCATTATGTACGGCTGCAATAATTTCTGCTCTTACTGTATTGTTCCCTATGTCCGGGGACGAGAACGCAGCCGCAGCCCGGAAGCTGTGCTGGCGGAGGTCCGAGAGCTGGTGGAGGCCGGTTACAAGGACATTACCCTGCTGGGACAGAATGTTAATTCTTATGGAAACGATTTGGAGACAGGATACCGCTTCCCCGATCTTTTGGAGGATATTGACAAGATACCGGGGGACTATTGGATACGGTTTATGTCCAGTCATCCCAAGGATGCCAGCCCCCGCCTTTTTGATACGATGGCAAAATGCGGACATGTGGCCAGACAGCTTCATCTTCCCTTTCAGTCTGGAAATAACCGGGTTCTGGGGGAGATGAACCGGCGGTATACCCGTGAGAAATACCTGGAACTCATTCGCTATGCCAGGTCTGTCATGCCGGAGCTGGTGCTGACCAGTGACGTCATTATCGGCTTCCCCGGTGAGACGGAGACGGAGGCTATGGACACCATATCCCTGGTGGAAGAAGTGGGGTTCGACGCGCTGTTCACTTTCATCTATTCCCCCCGGCCGGGCACAAAGGCAGCGGCCATGCCGGACCCGGTTCCAAGAGCGGAGAAGCAGAAATGGTTCGACAAGCTCCTGGATGTTCAAAACAGACAATCTGCCGGCATACACGCGGGATATGTGGGAAAGATGCTCCGGGTACTGGTGGACGGCGAGAGTGACGACGGGGACTTCCCTCTCTCCTCACGGACAGAGGGAAACCGTTTGGTCCGCCTGAAGGGCGGGAAAGAGCTTGTCGGACAATTTTTGGATGTGCATGTCACGGGAAGCAATACCTGGGCGCTGTACGGAGAGCCGGTCTAAGCGTGAGCCAGCCGCTATTTTGCGGCGGTCCGCGGAGCAAAAACAGGCTTGCAGTTTGGAAAGAATATGGTATACTATATAAAGAGAAGTTAACTGTTGGAGGGGGATTGTCCCCGGTCATGATTTTGAATATGAGGTGAGCGTATGATTGGCGGAATATCCGGCGCAGGGAGTTATGGAATGCGCTATGCCGCATCCTTTTATCAGAACCGGCTGATGGAGAGTGCCCGGAGTGCGCAGGAAACCGGGCAGACACAGCATGGACAGATGTGGACGGCGCGGAAGGCTGCGTCGCCGGAGACGCCGGTGCAGCCTGTGGGAGCAGCGCGGCCGGTTTCCAGGGATGAGCTGTCTTTGCCGGAGCTGACCAGCCGTCTGGAGAATGATCCGGCAGCGATGGCCGCGCGAATGCGGATGCGGCAGGGCGGCATTGACGAAGAAGGACGTCTGGAGTCCTCTGAAGAGGCTGGCCCGGTCCAGGGTGCGAAGCGGAATGTGTTGGAAGGACAGTTGTTCAAGGCGGAAGACGCTCTGGCGAAAAACGATTTGAAGGGTGCGGAGAATGTTTTGAACGGCGGAGCGCCGAAGCTCCCCGGCCTGCCGGAGCGGGAAGATGAAAAATCTGCTGCGGTTCTTCCTGGTCAGGAGGAAAAGGACGCGGAGGAGATGAATGGCAAAGCTGCTCAGGGGGTGGAGAGCGCCCAAGAGGCCCTGAAGGAGGGCGAGTGCCAGACCTGCGAGGAGCGGAAGTATCAGGACGGGTCCGACGACATGGGTGTTTCATTCCAGACGCCTACGAATGTCAAGCCGGAACAGGCGGCCTCCGCTGTCCGGGGTCATGAGATGGAACATGTTTACCGGGAGCAGGCCAAGGCCGACCGGGAGGGCCGGAAGGTGGTCAGCCAGAGTGTGACTATGCACACGGGGATTTGCCCAGAGTGCGGTAAATCCTATGTTTCCGGCGGCACTACCCGTACCGTCACCAAAGCGGATACGGATAATGCCGTGCGGCAGGAAACTGCCCGCCGGGGTGAAGAAAATCAAAAGACGCGGACGCCTTTCTCGGCGGTGGCGTAATATGTACCAAACGGGGTCCCATTTCCGGGACCCTGTTTTTATAAGTCAATAGGGGTGGCTATATGGAACGAACGAAACAAACAGCCCCTTGGCTGGATTGGGCAGTAGAGCTTCAAGCTCTGGTCCAGGCAGGGCTGTACTACGGGAGATCCCTTTGACATTGAGCGCTTCCAGCGAGTTCGGGAGATTGCCGCCGAAATGCTGGCGTACAAGACGGCGCTGCCGGTGGAAACGGTAAGAGATATCTTTTGCTGCGAGACAGGCTATCAGACTCCCAAGCTGGATACCCGGGCGGCCGTATTCCGGGATGGAAAAATCCTTTTGGTTCAAGAGCGTGACGGGAGAGAAAAACACGGAAGAGCAGGTCCGTATGTGCTTCGATGCGTACCACGCAGAGACATGGGAAACCCTGATGGACTAAAAAAATTGGGGATTTCCGGAACCTTCTCCCTGTAAAGTTCGTCTATATCAATAAAGGCCCCGCGTGGAAGACGGGGCGGAGAAGGAGGATTTTCAGGATGAAGAGAGGACTGTCCTTGTTCCTGGCGGCTCTGCTGGCCGCCCTGACCCTCACCGCGTGCGGCGGCAGCGCCGGAGGGACTAGCGAACCCGCTGCCGTCGCCACGGACTCCTCCGGAGCATCCGGCGGTTATTTCGACGCGCAGCACTTCGGCTTCAACGGCGTTGAACAGGCGGCCCCCGAGGCGGCCCCGGCGGACAATGACGCTCCGTCTGGCGGCGAAAATCGCCTGATGAACGCCAAGATGGTGTACACGGCCAGCATTGATGCGGAAACCACAGACTTTGAGACATGCTCTTCCGGCCTGGAGGCCCTGGTGGACCAGCTGGGAGGCTATCTGGAATATGCCTCCACCGGCAGCTACGGCGACGGGCGGCGGAACGCCAGTTATACGGTTCGGGTTCCAGCCGCCCAGTTTGACGGCTTTTTAAAACGTGTTGGGGAAATAGGCCATGTTATCAGCCAGGACCGAAATGCGGATAACATCAGCGAAGCATACTACGATGCGGAAAGCCGCCTAACCACCCAGCGGACCAAGATGGAGCGGCTCCAGGCGTTGCTTGCCCGGGCGGAGAACATGGAGGACATTATTGCCCTGGAAAGTGCTATCGCAGAGACGGAGCTCCAGATCGAGCAGCTCACCGGGTCTCTCCGGCATTATGATGCCTTGGTGGATTTTGCCACAGTGGATATACGTCTCCGGGAGGTCCTGCGTCTTTCCACGGTGGAGGAAGCCCCGCCTACCTTCGGAAGCCGTTTGAGCAACGCCTTTGGCGATGGGCTCTGCGCCTTTGGGGACTTCCTTCAGGACATGGCCGTCTTCCTGGCCTATAATTGGACATGGATGGTACTGTGGGCGC
Organism: uncultured Oscillibacter sp.; assembly: GCA_910576845.1. Lineage (GTDB taxonomy): Bacteria > Bacillota > Clostridia > Oscillospirales > Oscillospiraceae > Oscillibacter. The sequence continues at coordinate 46,772 of CAJTJA010000007.1, read as the reverse complement.
TGGTTATTCTGGCGGCAGTCCGGGTTTCTATGCGGCGGCGGACCCAGCGGGAGAGCGGCGCCCCCAAGACCCGGATGGGCGGCTTCTTCCGGCGGAAGAAAGGCGAGCCGAAAAATTCGGATGACAAACAACTGAAAGACTGATATACTAAGGGAGCGGGTAAAACCCGCTCCCTTAGTATGCTGATTTCGAGTCAAGGCGGGCACTGTGCCAGAACGCCCTGAACTTTACGGAAAAACAATAAAATAAGGAGGATGTCTATATGAAACTCACCTGGCTGGGCCACGCCTGTTTTCTTGTGGAGCAGGACGGCTATATAATTCTGCTGGACCCTTACACCGGCGTAGAGGGCTATCCGCCGCTGATGGAAACCGCTGTCCGGGCCGCCTCCTGGGAGTCCCGGGCCGCCATAAGAGAGAAGGGCTTCTACACCCTGGCAGTGAAGATGCGGGTCTTTGTGGACGGTGAGGCTGCGTCCTTGGCGGAAAAGAAACTCCCGGTCCATAAAATCCTGTGCAGTCACGGACACTTTGACCACAATGCCGTGGACCAGGCGGAGACCGTTCCCTTTGAGGGCCAGTGCCCTTTCTCTATCCGCACGGTGGAGACATTCCATGACGGCCAGGGCGGGGCGCTCCGGGGGACCAATACCGTCCATGTCCTCTCGGCGGGGGGATTTACCATCGCCCACCTGGGGGACTTGGGGCACCAGCTCTCGGCAGAGCAGATAGAAGCCGTCGGGCCGCTGGATGCCGTGCTGATTCCTGTGGGCGGCACTTATACCGTGGACGCCCGGGAAGCCAACGCAGTCTGCGAGGCTCTGAAAGCGAAATGCGTTGTTCCCATGCATTACCGCCATGCTCCCTATGGCCTGCCCAATGTAGCGGGGGTGGAGGATTTCCTGGCCCTGTGGCCTGAGTCACAACGGCTGAACGGTCCCTCTTTGAAGCTGGACGAACATGCGCGGGGTGTCATTGTCCCCAGGTTCCCCGAGGAGGATTGACATGTATCGCTATATATTGTTTGATTTGGACGGCACTCTGACGGATTCGCGGGAGGGTATTGTCCACTGTGTTCAGGAGACCATTGAGAGTTACGGAGACCCTGTGCCGGAAGAGGATGTCCTTCTGCGGTTCATTGGCCCTCCCCTTCAGGACTCTTTCACCCGCTTTTGCGGCTACAGCGCTGAAAAGGCGGCGGAGGCTGTGGAGCGCTTCCGGCTTCGTTACGAGCCGGTTGGACAGTATGAGAACCGGGCGGCGCCCGGCATGGTGGAGGTAATGGGCCGCTTGAGAGAGAAGGGGTATGTTTTGGCCCTGGCCTCCTCCAAGCCGGAGAATTTATGCCGTTCCATCTGTGCGCGCTTTGGTTTCGCGCCGTTTCTTTCCGCCCTGGTGGGCAGTCCCCCAGGCGGAGACTGGGCGAAGGAGGACGTAATCCGGGAGGCTATGAGCCAATTAGGCCTGACGGAGGCCGATGCTCCCCGGGTATTGATGGTGGGAGACCGGAAATTTGATGTTTTGGGAGCCAAGGCCTGCGGCTTGGACTGCGCGGGGGTGGAGTTTTTCGGTTATGCCGCGCCGGGAGAGCTCCAGGAGGCCGGAGCCTCTGCGGTGGTAAGCACGGCGGAGAAGCTGGAATCGTTTATCCTTTCTCACGGGTCCTGAGCTGCCATTCCGGACTGCTTTTTGGAATCCATAGGAAAAATGGTCAGGTCTTCCCCGCCGCCCCAGAGCGCCAGGAGAACATTTTCTTCGCTCCGGTAGCCCTGCCGGAGCAGGGCGCGGCGGACCCACTCGTCTTCCTTACCGGATTGGCGGACATTTCCCGAGAGAAGCTTGCCATCCATAACGAAAGGAGTTTGGACTTGAGACTGGGAAGGGTTCTTGTTCATATCTGCGGGTGTGGCGGGGCGGTTTGACTCCTTAGGCAGGAAGCTGATGGTGCCGTTTGGTTCAAAAACGGCGGTTTGAAGCTGGCTCAGATCGAACCAGCCTCCAATACGGCAGTAAGTGAGAAATTCATTCAGGTCCAGTTTTGCCTTTTTCAAGTTCTCACGATAAATGATCCCGTTTTCCAACAGAACAATAGGCCGTCCCGTGATGACGGAGCGGACATTCAGGGATTTATAACAGAGGATGGAGATGACCGTGGCTACCAGGCCATAGACAATCAGAGCAGTAAGAGGCTTGTAGGGTTCTTCCAGCTCCGTTGCCAGCTCCGCGGCCGCGGAACCGATGGTGATGCCTACTACATAGTCAAACATGGTCATTTGGGATACCTGCTTGGCGCCCATCAGTTTGGTCAGGAGAAACAGGGCCAGAATGGACAGCAGGGTCGTCAGGACAGTCATGCTGATGCTTCGCGGAAATTCTATCATAAAAATGCCCCCCATGGCGGATGTCGTTTGGGACAGTATGCCATAGGGGGCAAAATTTATGCGGGAAAAGATGTGAAAAAACGAGCCAGAAACAGCGCCGGGCTTGGTGCCGTGGCCTGGAGAACTGTAAAAACGGAAAGATGCTCTGTTCTCATGAAGCGGGGCCGGCGGTTTGCGCTTTTTTCTGCTTCGCCGGCGTATCTGCGGCAGAATCGTTCGTATGTACGTTGATGTACAGTCCCTTGAGCTTGGAATGCAGGATTGTCTGGCTGGAGTACAGCCCACCATAGCCTGAAAGGACATAGCTGACGCAGCAGGCCAAGGCGAAGTACAAAAGGCCGCCGCTGCCAAAGAGCTCTACCGACAGCACGATGGACGCCAGGGGACAGTTGGTAGCGCCGCAGAATACGGACACCAGCCCCAGGGCGGCGGCAAAGCCCGCCGGAAGTCCCAAAAGCGGTCCTGCGGCACAGCCAAACGCCGCGCCTACAAAAAAGGAGGGAACCACTTCTCCGCCTTTGAAGCCCGCACCGAGAGTGACGGCGGTAAAAAAGAGCTTTAGGAGAAAGGCGGCGGGATGGACGTCTCCCTGCTCTATAGCGGCGGTGATGATGTTCATGCCTGCGCCGTTGTAATCCACAGTGCCGCACAGCCATGTCATGGCGATAACGGCACAGCCCCCAAAAACAGCCCGAAGCCAGGGGCAGGGAATGTACCGGGCGAGGTGGTGTTCTGTAAAGCGAATTGTTCCACAGAATAAAATGGACAGCAGCCCGCACAGTGCCGCCAGCACCCCGGTCCGAACCAGCAGGCCGGCCGCCAAAGCAGGGATATCCACAGTGAAATGGGTGGGCGCAACTCCCAACAGGCAGGAGATGCCATAGGCCTCCAGCGCACCGATCAAGGCCGGAAACAGGGCGGCATGGTAAAAGGAATCCACACTGACCACAGCAATGGAAAACACCGCGGCAGTCAGAGGCGTTCCGAAGAGGGCGGTAAAGAAGGCGGCCATGCCGGTGGTGGTGGCAATGCGCAGGTCCCGCTCGTCAAAGCCACAGAGCCGGCCTACCCGGTAGCCCAGGGCTCCGCCCATCTGAAGGGCCGCGCCCTCCCGTCCGGCGGAGCCGCCGCAGAGATGGGTCAGTACTGTGCCCAAAAAGATGGCGGGGACCAACAGAATGGAAATACTGCCCCCCAGGTGGACCTCATCGAAAATATCGTTGGTTCCCTGGCCCTCTGTTTTCAGAAGCTTATAGAGGCCGACAATGGCAAGGCCTGCCAGCGGCAGACAGTACAGCAGCCAGGGCTGCGCTTCTCTCAGCTTTGTGACTGACTCTACGGCCACATGAAACAGGGAGCCCAGCAGACCGCAGAGAGCGCCAGCCGCTGATGCCAGAATCAGCCATTTTCCCAGGGCCCGGACATAGAGCGCTGCCTGTTCCAGCCCCTGACGGGCGTTTCGCCTGAAATTTTCCATGACCATGCGTCCCCTTTCGCCGCAGCCGTTCACCGGCGGATTTGCTGCTTTCTATCACAGTATAGCGTATTTTTGGTGAAAAGCAAGACTGCTGTTTTGCGCTGGGATGAAGAAGGGAGCGGCCGCTCGAGTTTGAGACGGAAGAAGGGGCGCACAGATGCCTGCCAAGGCGTCCCTGCCACAGGCGGCAAGGGAACTTGAACATTTGCCGGAAATTTTGAAGAGTGCCGCGAAGCCCGCCTGGAGAAAAAGACACTGCCGCCGGGGAATTTTCCCTTTTTGAAACATGGCTGATTTTGAGAGAGACAGAACATCTGCTGCGTTTTGAACACGCAAGGTTATGATTTCCAAATTTGAAATTCGGAAATCATACCATTGGATTTCAGCCGTTTTGCTCGCCGCCATAAACGGCGGCAACCGCAAAACATGGCATATTACTTCCGACATTTCCGTCCGGAAGTAATATTTAGACCGGAAGAACTGTAAAATTTGGTTGATTCTTTCGCAAAAGGCTTCTATACTATGATAGAGTATGCTTCTTTTATGAGGCAGAGACCTGTGAGAGTCACAGAATGGAGGAACTGCGTATGAAATACGGGCGCACCTATAATTTCTCTGCCGGCCCTGCTATGATGCCGGAGCCGGTGCTGGAGGAGATTGCCGCCGAGATGATGAACTACCGCTTGAGCGGCATGTGCGTCATGGAGATGAGCCACCGGTCCGGGGTTTTTCAGCAGATTCGGGATGAAGCGGAAGCAGATCTTCGGAAACTGATGAATATTCCGGGAAATTACAAGGTCCTTTTTATTCAGGGCGGCGGCACGGTTCAGTTTGCCATGGTGCCTATGAACCTGATGAAGAACGGCCTTGGATGCTATGTGGAAACCGGCGCCTGGTCGAAAAAGGCTATTGCGGAGGCGAAGAAATACGGAGAGGTGAAAATCATTGCCTCTTCCGCCGACAGGAACTTTTCCTGCATTCCAGACTGCCGGGATATGGATATTCCGGATAATGCTGATTATGTCTATATCTGTGAAAATGAGACCATCAATGGCACCACTTATTTTCAGCTTCCCAATACCAAGGGAAAAATCCTGGTGTCAGATCAGTCCTCTATGTTTCTCTCCCGGCCCTGCGACGTGAGTAAGTATGGTCTGATCTGGGGAGGGGTGCAGAAAAATGTGGGGCCTGCCGGTATGGCCATTGTAATCATTCGGGACGATCTGATTCGGGATGATCTGCCGGAGTATGTGCCCACTTATATGAATTACAAGACTCACGCAGATAACGATTCTCTCTACAATACCCCGAACTGCTGGGCTATTTACTGCTGCGGAAAGGTTTTCAAATACCTGCTGGAAAATGGCGGCTTGGAGGAGATGCACAGGAGGAATAAGGAAAAAGCGGAAATTCTATATGACTTTTTGGATCACTCCGAGTTTTTCACCGGCGCCGTCCGCAGGGAGGACCGATCCTTGATGAATGTGCCGTTTGTCACCCCCAGCCGGGAGCAGGATGCGGACGCGGCGGCGGCGGCGAAAGCGGCGGGCTTTGACAATTTGAAGGGTCACAAAAGCGTGGGTGGTCTCCGAGCTTCCATTTATAACGCCATGCCCAAAGAAGGGGTGGAAGCGCTGGTGAGGTTTCTCAGAAAATATGAAGAGGAGCATGCGTAACCGCTGCCCGCTCCGTTCAGATTTCCCGGACGATTCCGCGCTGGCTTCATAGATGGCGGATCGAATAAAAGTAAGTAAGCGGAGCCCCTGTGAGGGGCTCCGCTTCAGCTTGCCGGTAAAATGATAAATTTACGCGGTGGGAAAAACATGTATGCAGGAAACGCGAGAAAGGGCTCCTGCGTCGTTCAAGGCCATCTGCTATCAGGGCTTGGAAAAAGTTCTGCTGACAGGTTCAGCCCTTTGACTGGAAGCCCGGCTCACGGAGGAGGGCGATGGTGGGTCCAGTCTGCCGGCGGCGTCAGGAGAGCGGCTCTTGACTGAAGGTCACCGTCAGGGCGTAAACATGCTCATAGCCCAATCCATCATAAACCTCAGGCTGAAAAAAATATTCGGTATCATATATATGCACATTTGTTTTTGAAGTCGCTACCTGGAGAACTAAGGGGATTTCCTCCCCATAGACGATATTCACGCGGCTGGAAAGGCGGCTCCCGCCAAAACCCATATTCTCCGACTGGTTCTCTTCCGCCTCCGGGATGCTGTGGGCGGCGGATGTAAAGCTCTTCCCGAACTGAACCGCTTCTCTTGTGCTGCCGGTCAGCTTTCCATAACGGAACGCCATCCGCCCCTTTGCTTCGCTTCCATCTAGGGCCACGCTGCTTCCGTTAAAAGGATTCCATTTACCGTCAATCAATTCATAATATTGGATGCGGACGCTCCTCACAGTGCTGTCGACCATGACATCCAGAATAAAGTCGTCCGTATCTGCTCCCAGCAGCTTGGCGACGGCTTCCTCTTTCTCTGTCAGTTCTGCGGGCTGGATGTACATGCCCGGGGGTTCCTCCGATTCACAGGCACTGAGAATCAGAGCCGGCAGAATGAGCAGGATGAACAGGATAAAGGTCCTCCGCTTCATTTCATTCTCCCCACTCTACGTCTACAACAATGGTGTTCTGAAATTCAATATATTCGCTCTTGAGAATATAATCGGGCTTGCCGATGCGGATTTCCTGTTCGCCGACCTTATTGGTCAGAACAGAACCTCGAACGACGTTGGCCTTGCAGGTAAAGTAGAGGGTTACATGCTCCGGATCTTCTACCCATTCTCCGTCGGGAGAGAGGACCAGGAAAGGCGCTTTCTCCACCGATTCGATCTGGCCGTTCAGCAGGGCGCCTTTGGCCATCAGGGTGGAGGGCAGGTGTTCCTGACAGGCGTCATAGGTTGCCTCGGGAACGCCCTCTACCCGGACCACATAGGTGATGGGAATAGTAACAACGGGTGTGTCGTCCTTGCCCGACAGGCGGAAGACGGCGTAAGCGGCCACTGCCAGCAGCAGTATGATGGCGATCATATCCACAATGTTGAGCTTTCCAATGCGAAAGGTTTTCTTCTGTTCCATGCTTGACCTCCATAGACGGGGTGTACCCGCAGATTCTTTAGGGAGAGCCGTGTAGACAGGGCTCAAAAAGTATTGTATAATATTTTCCACAAAATCACAAGGGGATTTTTATCATGAAGGTAATCCATTTAATCAGCGGCGGCGATTCCGGCGGAGCGAAAACCCATGTTCTGAGCCTGCTCAAAAACCTTAATCAAACAATTACGGCACAACTGGTCTGTTTTCGGGACGGCCCCTTTGCGGAGGAGGCGAGAGCCCTGGGTATTCCGACCATGATCTGCGGCGGCAATCATATTTTTCGGATACGCCGGCAGCTGGCCGCGTATATTCACCGGGAGGGATACCAAGTTATCCACTGCCATGGGTCCAGGGCAAATATGATTGGGGCGCTGCTTCGCGGTGTCACCGGACTTCCTGTGGTTACGACCGTTCACAGTGATTACAGGATCGATTATATGGGCCGGCCCCTTGGCCGCCTCACATTTGGCATCATTAATGCCTGGGCTCTGCGCCGTCTGGATTACCGTATCGGCGTTTCCGATGCCATGGTGGATCTGCTGATCTCCCGGGGATTCCCGGCGGATCGCTCTTTTGCTATATATAACGGCATTGATTTCACTCCTGCCCCCGATCAGGGGGACCGCCTGGCGTATCTTCTCAGTCTGGGAGCGGATGTGGATGAAGAATCCGTGGTTGTTGGGATTGCCGCCCGCCTCAACCCCGTAAAAGACATGTCCACGTTGATACGGGGCTTTGCCAGAGCGTATAAATCTTGCGATAAATTGCGCCTTGTGATTGCCGGTGATGGCGAGGAGCGGGAGAAGCTCCGCGGTTTGGCCCGCGAACTGGGGGTGGAGCGCTGCGTCACCTTTGCGGGGTGGATCAGCGGAGGAATGGACCGTTTTTACAGTGCCTTGGATATCAATGTGCTCACCAGCCTTTCGGAGACGTTTTCCTATGCCCTTACGGAAGGGGCTCGGTTTCACTTGGCTACCGTATCCACTGCTGTAGGCGGAATTCCGAATCTGATAGACCAGGGGGTCAACGGCTATCTGTTTCAGCCCAGGGATTGGGAGACGCTGGGGGAACGGCTGGCCGTTCTGGGAAGCGACGCCGCCCTCCGCCGGAGACTGGGTGAAAAGCTTTATGAAAAAGCATCCTCTCAGTTTTCTATTGAAGAGACGGTGGATACGCAGCTTCACATTTACGAGGAGATTATCCGCCGTCACAGCCGGCCAAAAGCAAGACGCGACGGCGTAGTAATCTGCGGAGCGTACGGCCGGGGCAACGCGGGGGACGACGCGATTCTGGAGGCTATCCTCCAGGAAGTGCGTTCCATTGATGCGGATATCCCGGTAACTGTGGTATCCAAAAAACCAAAAAACACCCGCCGGGGCTATCGGGTCAGGGCCGTCGGCCGGACAGACTTCCTGGGCTGGCTGAGGGCTATGAAACGGGCGAAGCTCTATATCAACGGCGGCGGGAGCCTGATTCAGGATGTGACGTCCCGACGGTCGCTGTGGTTTTACCTGATGAATATTCGAGCCGCCAAGTGGGCGGGCTGCAAGGTGCAGATGTATGGCTGCGGCATTGGCCCCGTCACCCGGCACAACCACCGCAAGCTGACGGCGAGAGTGCTGAATCAAAACGTGGACGTTATCACGCTCCGGGAACCGGATTCTTTGGAGGAACTGAAGTCCATGGGCGTGACCGCACCGGAGATCTGTTTGACGGCGGACCCTGCTCTGACGCTCCGCTCCGCCCCGGACGAAAAGACCGACAGTATACTGCTCCGGGCGGGGATTCCTCCTCAGGGAAACTATATCTGCTTTGCGCTGCGCCCGTGGCCGGATTTTCAGCGGAAAGCGGCTTTCTTCGGCGACGCCGCGCGCTATGCCTGGGAGCATCATGGCTTGACGCCGGTTTTTGTGGCTGTGGAAAAAGGCATGGACCCTGCCGCCGCCCGTATGGCGGCCCAAACTCTGGAAGATGTTCCTCACTATTTCCTGGACGACGCGGGGGCTGCCGGAACCATCATCGGGGTCTTGTCCCGTATGGAGCTGGTGGTTTCCATGCGCCTCCATGCTCTGATTTTTGCCGCCGGACAGGGTATTCCGCTGGCAGGCGTGGTATATGATCCGAAGGTCTCCGCTTTCCTGCGCTATATCGGTCAGGAGAATTTTACGGACCTGGATGCGCTGACGGGGGAGGCCCTCCGGGCTATGATTGACCGCGCCGCCGCTCAGGCCGGAGATAAGACGGCGCGGTCCGCCGCGGTCCGCCGCCTCCAGGAGCTGGAACGGGGAAACGTGGATATTGCCAGGCAATTGCTGGATTCATAAGTCAGCGGGAACAGATTTCCCGCTGGGCCGCGATGGTTTCCAGAGTATCGCCCAGCTGGGTCAAAATTGCGCCAACCAGCCCCAGATGATCGTCGTCCAGCTGATTGGCAATGGCTACCGCCAGGGAGTTCACCGCAGTGGTCAGGGCCAGGGGGTCGCAGTTCGGATTTCTCATGCTATCACCAGTCGTATTCTATGAAAAGCAGCACCGGGTTGTTCCCAATAGGAGGAGAGCGTTATGAAATTGAATACCATGAGCACCATTGGAGCCGTTATTCGGTACTTGCGGGACATCTATCTGAAAAGGGGCGGGGATGCGTTTTGCAGCAGTGAGGACTGGTTTATCTATACCGCCGGGGAGGACGGCGAATTCCGCCTGGATACCCCCTGCTGCATCTCGGCCCGCCCGGATTATGATGATGAAAGGGGTGTGGAGATATTTCCCTCCTTTGCCGAAGAGCACGGCATGTACTGCGAGCTGATGCCGGAGACATTGGAGGATGTAGTGGCCGCTGTCCTGGACCAGAAGCGGTGCGCCACGGAGGAGGACCTGCTCAGGGCACTGAACTATTATGCGGATGAGGATGGGTTTCTCCAGTTTTAAATGCTGGTCCCCCTTGCCTTTCCCTTGTGTTTCCTGTACAATCAACTTACAAAGCACGGACTGAAAAAATTCACATATCTGGAGGAATTCGACATGACATATCAGGAAGTTTTGGAGAGTGCCCGTACCTGTATGGGCCCCTACTGCAAATCCTGCCCCACCTGCAACGGTCTGGCCTGCAAAAACACCATGCCCGGTCCTGGCGCCAAGGGCATTGGCACCGGTTTTATCCGCAACTATCAGAAGTGGCAGGAGCTCTGCGTCAACATGGATACCATCTGCGAAAACAAGCCTGTAGATACCGCGTTTGCCCTCTTTGGCCAGAAGGTGGATATTCCGGTCTTTGCCGCTCCCGTGGGAGCCATGCAGCTTCACTACGGCGACAAATACGACGATTTGACCTATAATGATATTCTGGTCGCGGCCTGTGCCCAAGCGGGTATTGCCGCCTTTACCGGAGATGGAACCAATCCGGCGGTTATGGAGGCGGCTGCGGAGGCGCTGAAAAAACAAAACGGACGGGGCGTACCCACGATTAAGCCCTGGAACATCGAGACCATTCGGGAGAAGCTGGAGCTGGTCAAAGCGGCAAAGCCTTTTGCCATTGCCATGGATATTGATGCGGCGGGCCTGCCCTTCCTGAAAAACCTTCAGCCCCCCGCGGGCAGCAAGACCGTGGCGGAGCTGAAGGAGATTGTCGCTATGGCGGAGGGAACTCCGTTTATTTTGAAAGGGATTATGACCGTCCGGGGCGCGGAAAAGGCTCTGGAGGCGGGCGCTGCGGGTATTGTGGTCAGCAACCACGGAGGCCGGGTGCTGGACCAGTGCCCCTCTACCGCGGAGGTTCTTCCTGCCATTGCGGACGCTGTGGGCGGGAAAATGGCGGTTCTGGTAGACGGCGGTATACGTTCCGGGATGGATGTATTCAAGGCCTTGGCGCTGGGGGCTGATGCCGTACTGATCGGACGGCCTTTCGTAAATATGGTCTATGGCGGCGGAGCCGAGGGAGTGAAGGCGTATGCGGACAAGCTCCGGGCTGAGCTGGCGGATACTATGGCCATGTGCGGGGCCCATTCACTGGCAGAGATCCATAGGAAAATGATTTTTGGATATTAAAAAACCAGGGACAAAAGGCGGCCCTTCCGGTAAAGCCGGAGGGACCGCCTTTTTTATTTACTGCTGACGCGCCAAAGAGTCCAGTTCCCGCAGGGCCCGAAGCTGAATAGGAACTGCGCAGAGCAGGGTCAGTACGTCTGAGGCCGCCTGGGTCAGCTCCACACCCAGAAGCCCCAGGGTGACGGAGAGAATATAGACCAAGGGGATGAAAAACACCCCCTGCCGGGACATAGCCAGGAAAGTGGCTCCAGCGGTCTTCCCTATGGTTTGCAGCATCATGTTGCTCATGACGATCCAGCCTGAGAGGCACAGCGTCACACACTGGAAGCGCAGGGCGGAGGAACCGATGAGCACGACATCCGGGTCATCCCGGAAGAGGGCGATGAGCTGGGGGGCAAAGAGAAGGCCCAAGCTGCTTACCGCCAGAAGGAACAAAGTGGAGGCTTTTACGCAGAACCAAAAGCCCTCTTTTACCCGGTGGTAAAGCTTTGCGCCATAGTTAAAGCCACAGACGGGCTGGAAGCCCTGTCCGAAACCAATCATGGCGGAACCGCCAAACATCATAATCCGCTGAACTACGCCCATGGCAGCAATGGCGGCGTCACCGTAAGGCCCGGCGGCCCGGTTCAGACAGATGGTGGCCACACTGGCCAGACCCTGTCTCGCCAGGGAGGGCAGCCCGCCCCGGATAATTTGAATGTAATAGGGCAGCTTCAGCTGAAGGTGGGAAATATGGATGCGAAGGTTTCCGCCGCGGGCGCAGCCCGAAAGGAGCAGACAGAAGCTGATAAATTGGCTGACAATGGTGGCCCAGGCCGCTCCGGCTACACCCAGACCGAAGGTGAAGATCAACAGCGGGTCCAGGAGAATATTCAGCACCGCTCCGCTGGTAATGCCGACCATGGCGTAAGCGGCGCTGCCCTGATAACGAAGCTGGTTGTTCAGCACCAGAGAGGATGTCATCCAAGGGGCGCCCAAAAGAATGACTTGGAGATAAGCTTTGGTATAAGGCAGAATGGTATTGGTGGAGCCCAGGAGCATGGCCAGGGGCTGGAGAAAGATTTGACCCAGGACGCAGATCAGCACTCCTGCCGCCAAAGCGGAAAAAAAGCCTGTGGAGGCCATGTTGGAGGCTTCCTGGTAATTCTGCTTCCCAAGTTCCCGGGAGATGAAGTTCCCGCTGCCATGGCCAAAAAAGAAGCCGACAGCCTGAATAATGGCCATAAGGGAGAAAACAACGCCCACGGCTCCTGTGGCGCTGTTGCTCTTTAGCATGCCGACAAAAAAAGTGTCGGCCATATTGTAAAAAGATGTCACCAGCATGCTGATAATGCAGGGTAAAGCCAAACGGCAGATCAGGCGGCTGACGGGGGTTTCGGTCATTTGGTGAAATTTTAGCTCCTGCTTTTCGTCCATTCTGTCTTCCATGGGGAGGTTCCGCCTTTCTCTGTCTTTTCTCTTTTTTATCAGGCCCTGTTTGGAAAATGGAAATATACCCGGCGGCGGGGGATTTTGTGCCGGACAAATACAGTTTTTCGCAGGAATCCCGGATGGGCTTCAAAAAACTGGGGGAGATATGGAGGTAAAAGAACTGCCGTTTGGGTGCGTTCACATTTATTAAACAAACCCTAGTATAACACGGTCTGCTCGAAAGCGAAAGCTCATTTTAGCGCACTTTTCAAAATACTGAGAAAAGTTCAGCGGTTCGGGAATTATGCAGCTGCGCTGCCGTTTTTGATGGGCGCCGGCCTGCCTAAGTTCTCCGCCTTATTCTGCGGCCCTTGTCCTCATCCCTTTTCTTCTCGTTGTTTTCGAGAACCGCTCAAAAAAAGCAAACCACAGACAACCGTTCCGCATAGGATGAAGCAGGTATCCGGGAGGCCGGATACAATTTCCAGGAAACGAGGGATTCGTTTTGCGTATCAATGAGGCATATGAGCACGCGGCTATTCTCCCCTGCCCGGGAGATGACAGCGGCTGCAATAAAATTGTTACACAGTGCGTTGATGTCACCGCTCCTGTGACATTGGTTCCCACCGCGTCCTTAGGCACCGTAACCGTGTCTTGCCAGGGTATGCCGGTGGTGAACTGTGTCACCGACCCCTGCGGAACATCCAGCACGATCACGGTTACACAGCGGGTCTGTGTCACCATTCCTGTGCGTTATGATGTCAGTATGAATACTGGCGACCCCACCATCTCCTGTGCGGAGGGCGGACCCTGCGGCCCCTGCTCCTCCTGCGGCTGCAAGGGGTAAGCGGACAGAAACAGAGCTCAGCCGTTTTGCGGCTGAGCTCTGCTTTTTTACTGCTCTGCCAAAAGATGCAGAGCCTCCAGATAGCCCTGAACACCGTGGCCTCGGATGCTGCCCACACAGGCGTCACGGATATAAGACACATGGCGGAATTCCTCCCGGGTATCGGGGTCGGAAATGTGGACTTCCACTGTGGGAATGCCCACAGCCTTCACCGCGTCCAGCAGGGCAATGCTGGTGTGGGTGTAGGCCCCAGGGTTAATGACAATGCCGTCCACCTTATCAAAGTAAGCCTGCTGAATGGCGTCTACCAGGTCCCCCTCGTGGTTGGACTGGAAGAGGGAGACAGAGACCCCCAGCTGTTCTGCCTCGGCGGCAATCAGGTTCTCGAGGTCCACATAGTCTGTGCTGCCGTAGATTTCCGGTTGGCGGATGCCCAGCAGGTTCATGTTGGGCCCGTTGATTATCAGAATGGTTTTTTTACTGTTCACAAAAATCCCTCCAAATTTCAGATGCGGTTTCTTCCGGGCTGGTCTCGTTGAGGACGGAAAAGTCCGCCGCCGCGCTGTACAGCGGCTCCCGGAGGCGCTCCATTTCCTCCAGCTTTCCCGCCTGAGACAGGGGACGGCCCTCGGTGGGCAGGTCCTCCAGTTTCCGTCGGAGCCGATATACCCGTCCCGTGCGGCGCATGGCGGCGCGGTTCTCGGACCAAAGGACGGCTCCGCCGCCGGTGGCAATGATTTGGTTGCTCTTGGTGCAGGCTTCCTCCAGGACCTGATGCTCCAGGGTCCGAAAGACCCCTTCGCCCTCCTGGGCGAAGATGTCCGGGATGGGTTTTCCGGATCGGCGGATGATTTCGCCGTCCAGGTCGGTGAAGGGTTTGCCGGAGAGCTTTGCCAGGGCCTGACCCACGGTGGTCTTGCCGCTTCCGGGCATGCCCACGAGGACGATGTTCGTCATCTCCCGCCGGAGCCGGGTGGTAATTTCCTCTGTCTTACCGTCGGGGATGGAGCAGTTAAAAAACAGCTCCTCTGCCCGCTTCGCCTGGTGAACCAGCATGGAAAGGCCCCCGGTACAGCGGATAGAACGGGGAGCCGGGTCTCCCATTTCCCAGTTCCAGGGTTTTCGTGTCCGGGTCAATTCCTCCGCCTGCAGCAGAAGATTCGTTCGCCCTGGGTTGTAAATCAGGTCTGCCACCGCCGTGACATTGGGCAGGAGCCGCAGGTCCACGGGCTGTCCCTCCAGCTTGGGCCACATGCCCACGGGAGTGGTGTTGACTAAGGCTTCCGCGTCGGCATGCCGTTCCGGAAGATTCTCATAATTGTCCGGCCCGGAGCGGGAGACCACCACGATCTCTCGGGCTCCTTCCCGTCTTGCCGCCGTCTGTGCGGTGAGAGAGGCCCCGCCGCTTCCTAAGATCACTACCTTTTTCCCCGTGAGGGAAATCCCCGCCCGGCGGAGCATGTAGAGAAACCCGTCTATGTCCGTGTTGCATCCCACCAGCTTCTCCGCCTGGCGAACCAGAGTGTTCACGCTGCCGATGGCCTCTGCCGCCGGGTCCAGCATGTCGCAGAATTTTATCACGTCCCGCTTGTAGGGAATCGTGACGTTCAGCCCTCCGATATCCTTCCGGCGGAGAAAGTTCCCAAGCTCCTCCGGCTCCAGCTCGATGAGGCGGTAGCCCGCGCAGCCCAAGGCCTGGTGAATGGGCACGGACCAGCTGTGCCCCAGCTTCCGGCCCAGAAGGCCGTAAATCTTCTCCATGGCCTCACACTTCCGCGTAGTTCCCCAGGAACTGGAACTGGGCGCAGCTGCGCTCCAGCTCCTCCAGCATAGCCAGGACGCCGGAGTCCCGGCAGTCCGCCTCCAGCTCGATGAAGAAGACAAATTCGAAGTCGCTCCCCACTACAGGACAGGACTCCAGTTTTGTCATGTTGATATCCAGGGCTGCCAGCTTGGAGAGCATCTCATATAGGGCGCCGGGTTTATTTTCGAAGGCGATGATCAGGCTGACCCGACTGGCTCCGGCATAGATGACGGGGTCCTTGGCTACACAGATGAAGCGGGTGTAGTTGTTGTCACTGTTCTGGATATGGCTGTTCAGGCACTCCAACCCGTACAGCGCCGCGCAGGGGTGGGAGGAGATTGCGGCTGCATGGCGGTTCCCGGACTCCGCCACCAGCTTGGCGGCGGCGGCGGTGTTATCGCAGGGAATCACCTTCACGCCTTTGAGCCCCTCCAGGAAGCGGCTGCACTGGCCAATAGCCTGCTGGTGAGAGTAGATTTCCGTCACGTCCTCCATCTTTACCCCGGGGAGGGCCAGCAGCTCGTGCCGGATGCACAGGCGGGTAGAGCGGACGATGGAGAGCTTATGCTCCTGCAAAAGCTCATATACCGCCCGGACAGAGCCGTTGGAGCTGTTCTCGATGGGCAGTACGCCGAACTTGCAGAATCCTGCTTCTACTGCGGTGGCCACGGCGTCGAAGGTCTTGACATACATAATGTTTCCTCGGGGGAAGATGCGGTCACAGGCCGTCTGGGAGTTTCCGCCCTCCACACCTTGGCAGGCGACCAGACCCGTCTGGGGGAAGAGCTGGTCTCCGGCATTCAGAGAGGCGATAACCTGGTCCCCCACCTTGGTGGGGGCGTTGATCAGCTCTGCTTGCCGGGAGCGTGCCAGCTCGAAGAGGGTAGAGAAGAGGTGGTAGGCGTAGCGCTCCCGGGCGCCTGCCCGCTCCGTCACCTTGGCAAGCACCGCCCGCTCCCGCTGCTTGTTCAGGATGGGGAGATGGTGCTCGTTCTTGTAGGCGGCTACCTCCTCCGCCAGGTCCATACGCTGGAGGAAGAGGCTTAGCAGTTGGTCGTCAACGGCGTCAATTTTGGCGCGGATATCAGAAAGTTCCATGATTACCCTCCAAAAGTAAATCTAAAAGCACCGCGGCAGTCACCGCCTCTACCACCGGAACGGCCCGGTGGGCGATGCAGGGGTCATGCCGCCCATGAATCGTCAGTTCCGCAGTTTCCCCGCTGGAGAGGTGGACTGTCTCCTGGGGCCGACCGATGGACGGCGTGGGCTTCACCACCGCCCGGAGAACCAGGGGCATCCCTGTAGTGATGCCTCCCAGGATACCCCCGGCGTGGTTCGTCCGGGTCCGGACCTGGCCGTCCTCCATCATAAAGGGGTCGTTGTTCTCTGAGCCCCGGAGCTCCGCGGCCCGAAAACCTTCGCCGAACTCCAGGCCCTTCACGGCCGGGATGCCGAAGAGGACCGCCGCCAAGCGGTTCTCAACGCCGCCGAACATGGGGTCCCCCAGTCCGGCGGGAAGGCCCACGGCAGCACATTCAATTACGCCCCCCACGCTGTCCAGGTCCTGCTTCGCCGCCAGAATGGCGGCGCGCATCTCCTCTCCCGCCTTTTCGTCCAGAACGGGGAAGGGCTTGGCCGCAAGCTCCGCGAAGAGCTGCGCTGTGGGATGCAGAGGAAAGGAGATATCCCGGACCCCGCCGGCGGAGACCAGATGAGCCCCCACATGGATGCCGCGCCGGGATAATATCTGCTTGGCGATACCCCCTGCCACGCACAGGGGGGCCGTCAGCCGCCCGGAGAAGTGCCCGCCGCCCCGCATGTCGGCATGCCCGCTCCACTTGGTCCAGGCGGTGTAGTCCGCGTGGCCGGGCCGGGGCTTATCCCGGAGCTCCCCATAGTCCTTGGAATGCTGATCCACGTTTTGAATGACGGCGCACAGGGGCGCGCCGCAGGTCCGGCCATTCTCCAGGCCGGAGAGAAATTCCGGGACGTCCGTCTCGCGCCTGGCAGTGGAGAGGGGGCTGGTCCCCGGCTTTCGGCGGTCCAGAAAGCGCTGGAGCTCCGCCGGATCGATTTCCTCCCCAGCGGGAAGGCCGTCTATCACTACGCCGACAGCCTTTCCGTGGGATTGGCCGAAGATGCTGACACGCAAGAGGTTTCCAAATTCAGAGGACATGAACCGCACCTCCTAAGGCTTCATAGTCCCGCCAGAAATGGGGGTAGGACTTCTTCACTGCCTCAGCTCCGCGGATCACCACGGGGCCGTGGCAGCGGGTGGCCGCCACGGCGGCGGCCATGACGATCCGGTGGTCATTGGCCCCGTCCACCACGCCGCCGGGAAGGGTGGACACGCCGTAGACGGTTAAACCGTCCTCCTCTTCAGACACCGCGCCCCCCAGGGCCTTGAGCATTTGGGCCACGGTTGCCAGGCGGTCGCTTTCCTTCAGACGGAGCCGGGCGGCATGAGTAAACCGGGTGGTTCCCCGCCGGAGGGCGGCGATCACCGCCAGGGGCGGCAGAAGGTCCGGACAGTCGGAGAGGTTGATTTTCACCTCTCCGGCTTGAGAAAGGTTTTTCGCGTGCCTTATTACCGCAGCGTCTCCCTGGGAGGACTGACCCTTGAGCCCTCGGAGGCGCAGGTTGCTTCCCAGGGTGATGGCGGCGTACCAGAAGGCGGCCTGGGACCAGTCGGCCTCCACGGTCTCCTCAAAGGGGGCGTAGACTCCCGGTTCGACGCCGAAGCCGTTGAGGGAGGGGGACCAGCGCACGTGGATGCCGCACCGGGCCAGCACACCCATGGTCATGGAGGTATAGGAGGCGGATTCCAGCTTTGTGGTGCTGACTACTACGCTGGGGCCGTCCAGCAGGGGCAGGGCCATGAGAAGCCCGGTGAAGAACTGGCTGGATACGTTCCCCGGCAGGCGGTATTCCCCGGGGGACAGGTTCCCCCGGACGGTAAGCGCGCTGTCTTGCAGCTCGTGGAAGACACCCTGCTTATCAAAAAGCTGGAAATAGGGACCCAGAGGGCGCTCCATCAGCCGTCCCCGGCCGGTGAAGACTCCGCCCTCCTCCAGGGCCAGGGCAATGGGGATCAGGAAGCGCAGGGTAGACCCGGACTCTCCGCAGTCCAGCAGGGGCGGGCCGGCCCGGTCCCGCTCCTTGTTGATACAACCCCAAACCTTTAAGGTATTCTCCCCGTGCCATTCCCACTGACAGCGGAAGGAGGACATACAGCGGAGGGTGGCCTCAATGTCCTCGGAGAGCGTCAGGTTATGAATTGTGCTGACCCCCGCCGCCAGGGAGGCGGCGAGAATCCAGCGGTGGGCCAGGGACTTGCTGGGGGGCGGTGTAACAATTCCGGAGAGCCGCCGGGGAGTGATTTTTACGTCCATGAGTCCCTCCCTACGACCGCCCGTAGATGGCGGCCAGGTTTTCCAGCACTGTGTCCTTTTTCCGCGTCACTGCCACAGCTTCCCCGATCCGCTTGAGGAAAATCATGGTCAGCTCGTCACCAGAGTTCTTCTTGTCCAGGCCCACAGCCTCCACTACGGCGTTCCACGCCTTGCCATCCAGACCATCGTCCAAGCGGTCAATGTGAGTGGGGAGATGGAAGGCCTTCAGCAGGTTCAAAAGCTCCTGCATCCCGTCGTCGTCCCCGCCGCTGATTCCCAGGCCGAAGCCGATCTGTGCCGCGTCCCACATCCCGGCAGCCACAGCCTCCCCATGGGTCCAGGTTTCGTAATTTCCCAGCCGCTCGAAGGCGTGGCCAATGGTGTGGCCGAAGTTCAAAATCATGCGCAAACCTGTGTCCCGCTCGTCCTCTTCCACAACGTTTCGTTTAATATCACAGCAAGTATACAAAATGGATTCGATTTCGTCCATGACAGCCTCCCGGCTGGCGTGAGCGGTGAGGAAATCAAAGAAGTTCCGGTCCGCGATGCACCCATATTTAATGACCTCCGCCATGCCGCTGGAGAAGTCCCGGTCCGGGAGGGTGTTCAGGACATCCGGGTCCATCAGTACCAGACTGGGCTGCCAGAAGACCCCGGCCAGATTTTTCCCGGCCATCAGGTCAATGGCGGTCTTGCCGCCCACGGAAGAATCCACTTGGGCCAGGAGGGTGGTGGGAATCTGCACGTAGCTCACACCACGAAGAATCGTGGCGGCGGCAAAGCCTGCCAGGTCCCCCACCATACCGCCGCCCAGGGCGGTCACTGCGTCTGTCCGGGTAAGGCCAAAGGCCATAAATTTCTCCCAAAGGGCCGCCAGGTTCTCCACATTTTTGGAACTCTCCCCGGCGGGCACAACACAATCCAGCACCTGGAAGCCAGCCTGTTTCAGGCTTGCCTCCACACGCTCCAGGTAAAGGGGGGGGACGGTGCTGTCGGTTACCACGGCCATCTTTTTTGCCCTGGGCAGGGCGGCGCGGCACTGCGCCCCGGTCTGGTCCAGCAGACTGCGGCCAATCAGGATGTCATAGGGCCGCCCGGTGTTGACTCGAATGGTTTTCATCAGTTTCCTCCTGCTGTGGCTTTCCGCTCCCGGCCCTCTTTCAGAAGGGCCCGGATTCGCTCCGCGTCGCCGGATTTCAGGGCCTCCGAGTAGGCGGTAAGGTTCTCGATCAGAATATCCAGCTCCTTTATCAGATAGTCCGCGTCATCCAGAAACAGCTCTGTCCACATGTTCTCATCCAGACGGGCCACCCGGGTCATGTCCTGAAAGCTCCCGGCGGAGAAGCCCCGCCGCCGCTGAGCCTCCGGTGACTTCACATAGGCGCTGGAGGTAATATGGGCAAGCTGGGAGGTGAAGGCGATAATCCGGTCATGCTCCTCCGGGTCGGAAAACGTCAATCCGGCAAAGCCTACATCCAGAAAGAAGGCTTTCAGCGTTTCCAGAAGCTGCATGTCTGTCCGCTTGTCCGGCGTCAAAATCATGGAGGCTCCCACATATAAATCCTCGCTGGAGGCGGTAAAGCCTCCCCGTTCCCGCCCTGCCATGGGATGTCCGCCAATATAGGCAAAGCCATGCTTCTCGGCAATAGGCGCTAGGGCCTCCACAACCACCCGCTTCACGCCGCACAGGTCCACCAGGATGGCGGATTTGGAAATCATGCCCGCGTGATCCTTTACCCACCGGACTGCCGCGCCGGGGCAGATGGCCGCCAGAATCAAGTCGCACTCCGGCAGATTTTTCTCTGTCAGGGGTCCGTCAATGGCCCCACTCATCCGGGCCAGAGCCATGGTTTCCTGATCCAGGTCCGCGCCCCAGACAGTGTGAGCCGTCCGGGCCTTGACGCTCTTTGCCATAGACCCGCCGATCAGGCCCAGACCGACAATGCCGACGTTCATGGAATGACCCTCCTTTACTCGTTGTCGATGCTCCGCATGAAAGCGTGGAGCTTGAGAAGCTTCTTCGCAAGGGGATCGAAGATATCCGGCTTCAGGGACTGGGGGCCGTCGCAGAGGGCATGGGCAGGATCGTTATGGACTTCGATCTGGAGACCGTCCGCACCGGCGGCGACAGCTGCCCGGGCCAAGGGTTCCACCAGCCAGTATTTGCCCGTGGCATGGCTGGGGTCGATAATAATGGGCAGATGAGTCAGCTGCCGCAGCACCGGAATAGCGGCAATGTCCAGGGTGTTCCGGGTGTAGCTCTCGAAGGTTCGGATGCCCCGTTCGCAGAGAATGACATTTTCATTGCCGCTGGCCATGACATACTCGGCGCTCATAAGCCACTCCTCATAGGTGGCGGACATGCCCCGCTTAATCATAACAGGTTTCTCCTGGTGACCCACAGCCTTCAAAAGATCGAAATTCTGCATGTTCCGGGCGCCGATCTGAATCACATCCACATCTTTGAACAGAGGAAGCTGGGTCACGTCCATCAGTTCTGTTACGATAGGCAGTCCCGTTTCCTGCCGGGCAACTTTTAAATACTCCAGTCCGGCAGCCCCCAGGCCCTGGAAGGCGTAAGGAGATGTCCGGGGTTTGAAGGCGCCGCCCCGGAGCATGGTGGCGCCGCTGGCCTTTACAGCCTTGGCGATTGCTACCACCTGATCTTCACTTTCGACGGAGCAGGGCCCGGCCATGATGGTCAGGGTGCCGCCGCCGATTTGCGTGCCGGCAGCCTGAATGACGGTATTCTCAGGATGAAATTTACGGTTGGCATTTTTATAGGGTTCCTGGACCCGCTTCACATCCTCTACAATGTCTAAAGCGGCAATCAGGTCAATATCCAGCTTTGAGGTGTCTCCTACCAGCCCCAAAATGGTATGGGCTTCGCCCACACTGGAATGGATGGTGACACCCTTTTCCTGGAGCCAGGAGATGAGGCTGTCGAGCTGTTCCCGGTTCGGGTTGTGTTTCAAAATGACAATCATGGTGAATTCCTCCTAATTAAGCTCTGATAGGCGAAGATATACGAAAAACCCGCAGCCGATTTGGCTGCGGGTCGTTTCATACCGTTGGCCTGCTGGAGGACCAAGGGTTCACGCACACACATTTTCAGCCAAACCACGAAAAGCCTTACCAAAATAGGTAAAGCTAAAGTAGAAACGGCCGTATTCAACTGTGCGGGCAATCGCAGTCATAACCAAGGTCCCCTCAAATTCTTTAGATGTTTAAAGCATAACACAGAGGCGCGGAAATGAAAACTGTGAGTTTTGACAAATAGAAGCAAATTACTCAATGCTAAATTGTACTTTCAAACGAATTTGTTCTGCGCGGTCGTTGCTCCGGCCTGGAAAAGCGACAAACTGCCTGAGCATGCGGAGCTCTTTCGCTTACTTTTGTCCTGATGCGGCTCTCGGCGTCAGGGCCGCTGGAATGTCCCAATTTTTCAAGTGAGCCCTAGAGTCTGTTTTAAAACCGTCAAAACGCCGTCTCAGGGCATCCTTTTCCGTCAGGACTGCGTTGATTTGACTTGAAATCCGTCAGGATTCCCGCGTCAAATCGCCTTGCCTGACGAAAAAATCTGCCCCAATCCGACATTCCGCTGGTTTTAAAACAGACTCTAGGCGGCAGGCAGGCAACAGGCCATCAGCAGGCTGGTGGCCTTGAGAATATAGTTGGCGTCCCGATACATGCTGGCCCGGGTATTCATGTACTGGTTATGCAGTTCTTCCAGGGCCGCAATAAGATCCCGCCTGGCTTGCTGGCGCTGAATGCGGCGGTGGGCGAGAAAACCCTGCATAAACTGCCGGAGATCGGTCTCGTAGCAGTGATGATCCAGCATTGTGCTGGGGTAATTTTCATTATGGGGATATGTATAAGCATCGGCTAGATAATGGGTGAGCTTACCCAAGGTGTAATACTGCCAGATTGTCCAGCGCTGCCGGCGCTGGAGTTTTAGAATTCTGGTGTTGATATAGGCCCTGGAATTGATATAATTGTGTCCCCTAAGCTTATTATAATGCAGGGAACCCTTCAGATAGCTGAGAGGGTTGACATCCGGCTGAAATGAACCGAAGAGAAAAGCCAGCTCGAAGCGCTTGGCGGAAAAACCCGTTTCATTTCTCAGAAGCGTACGGGCCAGCAGTGTATGTGTGCGTTTTTGCAAGGTTAGCTCCTCCTAACCAAAAGAATAATTGCATTATACCACACCCTCAAAAAAAATACAAGAGGAAAGCTTCTATAATTCACCAGACAAATTATGCCTGCTGTTCCGGCTGCCTGGAGACATAATTTTTCAAGAATTCCGCGATGATTCCGGCGCCAATGCCTATCAGGATATAACGAAGGCTCATCAGTGAGGCGTTGTAGCGCCCGAAGGCATATGTCATTGCATAGATATAAATATGGGCCGCATAGGTGACTGCCAGGAAAAGGACAGGCTTCCTGTGCTTTTTCAGGACCAGTGACAGAAGGACGGCCAGAATGCACAGGCAGGTATTCAGTTTTTGCAGCAGGAGTACCCAGCTCCCTTTTATATTTAATATCCGTTCCCAGTAAAAGATGCCGTTCACCATCATTTTAGGCTTAAGGACCGCATAAGAGTACAGCATGCTTTTCCAATCTTTTTCCGCCCATGCCCGCTGGCGGTAAGCGGCCTTTACGGCATCCTCCCGCCGCCGTATATAGCGGGCATAACGAGGCTGCACTTCTCCATCCTCCTGGTAGCAGTGGGCATATTTTTCCCTTACGACATGTTCTACATTGGTTTCATAATCCAGTTCTTCGTCGGAAGGGTAGCCAATTCCCTGATAGGTTCCCAGCAGCGCCGGGTTTCCGGCGCCGTAGGTCAGAGGAACAAAAGCGCGGAACTGCACGTAATTCCGCACGCTCCAAGGCACAACAAAACATAGCACAATGCATGCCAGGAGGATGCATTGGCGAAACAGCAGCTTCCCATCATATTTCAGAAACAGGAGATAGGCCAGGGCAAACAGCGGATAGAGGGCGATATTGGCTTTCAGCAGGAGCGCCGCCATGTAGCAGGCGGCGGCTCCCCAGAAATAGCGGTAGCCCGGTGACTTTCCCATCATGAGAGTAAAATAAATCAAGGCTGTCAGCGCCAGCATAAAGGGCGTTTCGGCCAGAATCAAATTGTCCGTCCATATAAAGTCCGCCCGAAACAGCGGCAGTATCGCCAGAAGCCCGCACCATTTCGGGGCAAAAATAAGGACGCTGCGATAAATAAACCAGGCCGTCAGTGTTCCCATGAAAATCCAGAGAAGCTTTAACGTAATCCAAAGAGCGGGGCCCTGCCCGGCGATTCGAGCGAGTATTCCAATCAGCACCGTCATTCCGGGCATAATCTGTGCGCTGGGATAGGTGTCATGCATGGTGATCGTGCCGGTTTCGGCAAAGTAGATACCGCTTTTGACATAGGACATATCGTCGCTGCCGAGAGAGTAGTTAAAACCCAGGGAGTGCAGCGCAATCAGCCGTATGGCCAGCAGCAGCGCCATGATAATAAAGGCGCCCCAGTGCTCTCGGAGAAATGCCTTAACATTCGGGCTCGTCTTTTTCATAATGCGCCTCTTTTTTCTCGGACATAAATTTTTCAATGGAAACGATTTGGATTAACCGCTTTATGGTATCCGCCTGCTTGGAGATAAGCAGCGTTTGAAAGAAAGCAACCAACAGCATGACAAGAATGCCCATCAGGTAGATAAGATTCGAGGGGGTCTCAATGCCCATAATCCCGCAGAGCCACCACACTGCGCCTGGGAAAAGGGCGGCTGCCAGCATAGCCAGCGCAATCAGAAGCCAAATAAAGGAATACTGAATGCGCAGCTTTTTCCGGTTTACATTGTGAACGATAATAAACATCACCAAAAAGGCGATCACGATCATCTCCACACGCAGAAGAGCGCTCACTTCAACTCCCCCTTCCCCATAGCGGCAAACAGGACTGCCAGAGTTACTTTTATCATGTAATAAACGGAACGCAGGCCGTGAATAGAGGACTTCCCGGCGGTGCGCTCAAACATATTTACTGAAACTTCTCCTATGCGCAGGCGCTGCTTGTACAAATGCACAAGAGATTCCGGTTCCGGGTAGTCTACCGGGTAATTTTCGGCAAGATAGAGCAGGGCCCTGCGGTTTGCCGCCCGGTAGCCGGAGGTCACATCCGCGATTCGCTGGCTTGTGACCAAGCGCAGCACGAACGAAAGATAGTGAATGCCTGCCCGCCGAAGCCAAGTGGAGCGAAATGCGCTGGAATTCTCCAGGAAACGGGAACCCACTACAAAGTCGCAGCGGTCTTCCAGAATGGGGGCAATCAGGGCTTCCAGCGAGCGTATGTCATGCTGGCCGTCTCCATCAAACTGCACGGCGATGTCGTATCCGTTGAGGGCCGCATACAGATATCCGGTCTGCACCGCCCCGCCGATACCCAAATTCTTCACCAGGGAAAGGCATTTAATGCCGGATTCTCTGCACAGCCGTTCTGTTTCGTCAGTGGAGCCATCGTTTATTACAATATAGTCCACATCCAGCCCTTTGGAAAAGGAGGTGTCCAAAATCGTTTGAACCGTTCCTTTAATTGCGGCGGCCTCATTATAAGCCGGAAGGACCAGTAAAACCCGCAAATCCGCTCACTTCTTTCTTTTTTTGGGGGAAAACACCCAAAACTTGCTGAAAAAGTAGTTCAAGATAACTGCAAAGGCAGAAAGGACAATTTTTGACAGCATCACACCGTCAATCCCAGCCACTTTATAACGGTTCAGCGCCAGAACATAGGCGCTTACATAGAGACCGGCTTCTTCCACCGCGAAAGATAGCAGACGCCCGGCTGTAAAGGAGGCGGCCTCCCGCAGTACAGGCCCCGCTTTCCATTGATAGCTGTGGAATACGAACAATTTGTTGGTAATATAGGCAAACGCTGTGGCGGCTATGAAGGTCAGCAGGTTTGCTGACAACACATACTGTCCATGCCAGAGCGTATTGAGTGCCCAGAACATGCCGTAATTGATCAGAGTGGTCAAAACGCCGAAAAACAGGTAGGAGAGCTGCTCCCGGTATGCGCACAGACGGTTTTTCATGAATTGGCAGCCTCCGTTTTTATATAGTCTTTCTTTTTTTGCAAAAATTATATTTTTTGCAAAGACACTCTGCATAATTTTTCTAAGAAGTATACCACATAAAACACCTGTTTTCAACACTCGTACTGAGAATTTGGGGCGTAAAAATACTTTAAAAGGAATGATTTTTCCGCGGCTTCTCTTTCCTGCGGCAGAGAAACCATGAAATCAAAGAAAACCATCAGGCGCTTATCCGGCGTATAGCCAGATAAACGCCTGATGGCTTGTTGTGAGAGGAATTGCCTCCTGGAAAGCCCCATGCTTGGCCGCTGGTCTTCTCTGTCAGTCTCCCCTCGGCCGGAGTTCCATGTAATAATGCTCCGTTTCAGGGGCTAAATTCACAGTTGTGATGCCGTTTTCCAGATTAAAACCAAAATTCTGCCCCGCAATTTCCAGGTTTTCCGCGTTCAAAAGCGCGGCGCTCTGCCCGGTAAATTTCAGCGTGGATCCCAGGCCAGTCAAGAGATCGTAGCCCTGGAAGCCCTCGTTCTCTGAGCCGGAGCAGGCAAAATCAAAACTGGGCTCCTTCCACAGGACACAGTTCACCGAGGCGCTTCCTCCGGCGGGCACCGTTACCGGAAAGGCCAGGTATAATACGCGGTGATGGCTTAGGGTTTCCGACAGAATATCATCCAGCCGCCCATCAGCGTAACGATCCATCGGAGTGCTGGAAATGACACCATACTGGGTCAAAAGTTCCGAAACAGCCCCACGGTACATCTCGAAGGAAACGGAAGCACCCCCTCGCCCCGTCTGACTTAGGCCATAGCGCTCCTCATACTCTCGGCACAGCCGGTCCAGTACTGCGTCCATGGTTGTCTCGCTTCGTGCAACCGTACAGGAGACCCCGTCGATTTCCTCGCCTCGATGACAGCCGCCGTTCTCATAGCCTTGCAGGGAGTAGGGGCCGATGTCCTCCCCCAGTACGATCAGCAGCTTTAAATCCGATTCATTCCGCATTCCGTCGGGAACAAAATAGCTGTATCGCCGGAAAGTTTCGTCCCACTCCATGCCGTTGATGCCGTAGGTAAAAATTGTTGTTTCCTCCGGGTTGATGTCAAAGGAAATGGCCTGGGTCGCCGCTGGGTAGTCTGCATGAGGGGCGGAAAAGTCTGAGAATTGGTACACGGTCACAGGCGTATCCAATACCGGATATTCTTTCAGGGCCTGCTGCAAATAGCTCCCGTTTTCCAGCAGGGCCTTGTATTCATGCCAGCTGTTCAGAGTATCCAAATTCATCGTATCCGGGATGCCGGCCCCATAGGTGCTCTCAAATCCGCCGGAGTAAGGACCGGCGTACAGAGTGATTTCTGTGGATTCCCCGTCCACCGATACTTGAGGCCGGGTCTCTGCCAGACTGTCAAAGCTTCCGGCAAAGGGATAGAGGGCTGTCGCCGCGATGTCCGCATCGGTATCGTTTCGGAGCACATAGGTGTCGGACACCTCCGCCCCCCACTGGCGGGGTTCCCCGTCGGGATAGGCCCCAGGGGTAAAGTCCCAAGTGATTGTCCGCTCCGCCGTCAGCCTGGAAGAGTCCTCCAACGTGGTCAGGGGAAATACCGGCCCTGCATAGGACATAAAAGTAATTCCCTCTTCTGCGCCGTTATAGCCGTCCACGCCAGAGCCGGCGGGAGCACCGCCGGAACTTCCAGAGTCCAAGCCGCTGTACAGGCCTCCTCCGGCGCCAAAATCACGGAATCCTCCGGTGGCAAACCATCCAAAGCCCAGCCCGAGGACCAGCGTCAGGCAAGCCGCCATGGCGGCCCAGCGCTTCCAGGTGGTCCTCTGTCTCCGGAGCTCCACAGCCTCCTCTACCAGGGCGGGGTCCACCAGGCCCAGCGCTTGAAATAAGCGTTCCGCTCTCATACTGTGATTCCCTCCTGTTCCAGATATGCCCGCAGGGCTTTTCGGCTCCGGAAAAGGGAGGATTTTACCTTTCCTGCTCCGCAGCCCAGGGCCTCCGCCACCTCTGCCACGTTTTGACCATACCAGTACCGCCGCAGAAACATAGCCCGGCTCTCCAGGGAAAGACCCCGGAGAAAAATATTCAGCGCCTCCGCCAGCTCCTGTTCCTCCACAACCCGCTCCGGTCCGGCTTGAGAGGGAAGACAGTCTTCCAGCTCTCCCAGCAGAATTTCTGCGCCCCCTCCGCGTTTTTCCGCTTTGCGGTTTTTCCACCGGTCCAGGGATAAGTTCCTGGTAATTTGACCCAGCCAGGTCCGAAAGGCTTCTGGCCGGGTAGGAGGGATAGTGTTCCAAGCCCGGAGATAGGTGTCGTTGACGCATTCCTCCGAGTCCTCCCGGCTTTGGAGAAGGTTCCAGGCAATGCTGTGCAGCAGTTTTCCGTATTTTCCATCGGTTTCCCGGACGGCCCGCTGGTCCCGGTTCCAGTACAGGTCGATGATTTGCCCGTCATCCATGGTTTCGGCCTCCTTTGCTCCGTTCTGCTCTCTTAGACGAAAAAGAGAGCCCTTTGGTTTCGCGGGAGAAAAAGAATCCAATCCCCGAAGGGGCTGACCCTCCGGGGATTGGATTTCAGGCTTTCAATAAGTCCCTTGCCGTCAGGAATTCCCGGGCCACATTGTCCACAGTCCGCTTCTCCACGTCCACCTGATAGGTCATTTCTACCATGTCTTCGTTGGAGATCTGGCCTGCCAGGATATTCAGCACCTCATCCAAGCCGGGAAAACGGATCAGGGTGTCCTCCCGAATAAGAAAGGCTCCGTTGTAGTCGGGGAAAAAGTTTTTATCGTCTTTCAGTACTTTCAACCCTGCCTTGCGATTCAGACCGTCGGTAGCGTAAACCTCGGTAACGTCGAAGCTTCCCTTTTCGGCGGCCGCATATTTCAAACTCACATCCACAGACATTTTATCCTTGAATTTCAGGCCGTAGAACTCGGTGAAGGGGCCGAATTTCATACTGCCCTCCTGAGTGAAAAACTCATGTTCCGCGCCAAAAACAAGGCCTCCGGCAAGGGGGATCAGATCGCTGACTGTCTCCAGGGGATACTTTTCCGCCGTGTCTCTGGTGACGGCAATGGCGTAGGTGTTGTCGAACCCCAGCTTTTCCAGGAGCAGCAGGCCATACTGTTCTCCGGCTGTCTGATTCGCATAGTCGTAAATGGAGACTCCCTCAGGCACGTCTGCGGGATCCAATTGCAGGAAGGTTGTCAGCAGAGAGCCGTCGTAGGAAATCATCATGTCGCAGGTGTGCCCATCGCCGATGAGGGCTTTGAAGTTGTTCACCTGAGACATTTGGTCCTGAATGGTAACGGTCCAATCCGTCCGGTCCTCCACCAGCATTTTAACCATGTGGTGCATGATTTGGGTTTCACTGTAATCTCCGTCATAGAGAAGGAGCTCCCCTTCCCCCACGGAGCTGAGCCCATAGGGGAGCAGAAGGATGAAGGCCAGAAGGATTGCCGCGGCGGGAATCCACATGGATTTGGCTCCGCCCTGCTTCCTGGTGTTTTTTTCAAACCAGCCCATCAGCAGATCCAATACCACAGAAATCACCATCAGTGCGCCGGTTCCGGATAGAATCAGCGCCATATCCTGAATGCGGATGCCCCGGTTGATAATGCTGCCCAGGCCTCCGCCTCCTACAAAAGCGGCGAAGACGGCGGTTCCAATAGCATTGACCACGGCAATGCGGATGCCGGTAAATACCGTGGGAAACGCCAGAGGAAATTCCACCAGCAGCGTCCGATAGGCTTTGCTCATGCCCATGCCTCTGGCAGCTTCCTTTACGCCCGGGTCTACCTCTTGGAGCCCCAGGCAGGTGTTTCTTACGATAGGCAGAAGGGAATAAAGGGTAATGCCGGTGATAACGGTTACTTTGCCGGGGTCCAGAACCACCATAATCATGCCCAGCAGAGCCAGGGCAGGAATGGTCTGCAAAATGTCCACTGTCCGGAGAATGATCGCTTTCGCCCTGGGAAAAAGGTAGGCCAGGATTCCCAGGGGCAGACCTGCGGCAATGGACAGAATGCTTGCCGCCAGCACAATAAAGAGGTGTTCAAGAACCAGCGTCCATGTCATTTGCCCGCCTCCTTCCGCAGCCCCCGGGGAGTGACGTGCTTTTGCAGCGCGTCAATCAGCGCCCCGATAGCGATAGCCAGCAGCGCCGCCGGAATGGCCCCGAGGAGAATCAGGGTGTTATTGTTTGAGGTGGTGCCCTGGTAGACGAAGTCCCCCAGGCCTCCCTGGCCGATCATGGCGGCCAGCACCGTCCATGAGACGGTGTAGACTGCGGACATTCGAAGTCCCGCTACGATGGTGGGCATGGCCAGGGGAAGCTCCACACGTGCAAGAATCTGGAAACGGGACATGCCGCAGCCCTTTGCCGCCTCAATATATTTTTGCTCCACGCCCAGGATGCCGGTATAGGTGTTTTTCAGAACGGGAAACATGGCGTAAATGGATAAGGACACAATGACTGTGGCGGGCACCATTCCTAGGGCCATGAACAAAAGCCCAATAAACACCAGACCGGGAATCGTCTGAAACACGGATAAAACCGGCATCACGATGCTGGATACCCGGCGGGACAGCCGGGAGAGAAGAATGCCCAGCGCAAGACCCAGCAGAAAACCGAAGATTACGGAAACCAGTACATATCCCGTGTGAACCAGGACGGCTTTTGCCAGTGTGCTGCCGTAAGTATCGAAGAGAGCCCTCATCGCGCGTCCCCCCATAAGTTGGCGGAAACAGACCGGGCGACGCTGGTCTTGGTTACAATGCCGGCGATGGTGCCGTCTTCGTTTAAAACTACTACGTAAGGCTCCCCGGAGTCCAGCAGGTAGTCAAAGCAGTCCTTGGCCTCATCTCCCACGCGGGCAGTTCGGGCAGTCTGGCGGATCAGTGGTTCAATGCTGCGGAGGTCCTGCCCCCAGCGGCGGATATCGCCGATGGAGACGATGCCTAAATAGCGCTTGTCCTGATCCGTTACCAGCAGCGTATCCACACTGCCCCTGGCCATCCGTTCCGCGCACTCCAGCACACCGCGATCCTTCTTCACGCTGAGGACGTTGGTCCTCATAAAAGATTCTACTGTGGTGGGGCCGGGATTTTCGTGCTTCCCAAGGAAGCTCCGCACAAGATCGTTGGCAGGCTTTTCCAGCATCTCCTCCGGCGAGGCCATTTGGACAATGCGGCCCGCCTCCATAAAGATGATAATGTCTGCCAGCTTCAGCGCCTCACCCATATCGTGAGTGACGAAGACAATGGTTTTGTCCAGCTTCTGCTGGAGGTTCTTCACCTCATCCTGCAAAACCTCCCGGGTCATGGGATCCAGGGCGCCGAAAGGCTCATCCATGAGCACAATGGGCGGCGAGGCCGCCAGAGCCCGGAGGACGCCGATGCGCTGCTGCTGTCCGCCGGAGAGCTCCGAGGGATATTTATTGGCGTGCTGCTCCATGCCCACCATTTTCAGCAGGTCAGGAACCAGCGTTTCACATTTCGCCTTGTCATATTTCAGGAGTTTCGGCACCACACAGATGTTCTGTGCTACGGTCATATTGGGAAACAGGCCGATTTGCTGAATAACATACCCGATGTGCCTTCGAAGCTGGACCTTATCGGTTTGCCGGATGTCTTTTCCGTCAATGGAGATGGTGCCGGAGTCCGGCTCAATCAAACGGTTGATCGTCTTCAGAGTGGTGGTTTTGCCGCAGCCGGAAGGACCAATCAAAACCACAAACTGACCGTCGGGAATCGTAAATGTCAAATCCTTTAAAATATGGGTTTTTCCGTAGCTCTTGCTGACATGCTCAAATTGGATCATTGGGTTCCTCCTTTTGCGCAAGTAAAATATGGGCCGCTTCGGCAGCGGCGGGGGAGCCAGCCAGGACCACCACGTCCCCGGCGTACAGCTCCGCGTATGGCCCGGGAGAGAGGATAACCTTCTGTCCCCGGCGGATGGCCAGCACCGTTCCTCCGGTGGATTGCCAGAATTTCAGCTCTCCGATGCTCTTCCCAATGACGGGAGAGCCCTGGGGAACCGGTACCTCATAGTTGGGAAAGGGTTCGTGGGCGGAGGCGAAGCGCTCCTGGCTCTTGAGGAGGGCGGAGGCGGTCTCTGTAATGCGGCGGTGGAGTTCCTCCTCCTCCTCCAAGAGCTCTCGGAGCTTCCGCGCCAAGGCCCGGGCCCCGGCGCCGCCCTGGAAATTCTCGATATAGCGCCGGGCGCTGTCAGCGGAGAGGACTACCGCCCCGCTCTGGGGCTTCACCTCTACCACCTTCATGTCGGCCAGCAGCCGCAGAGCCCGCCGGATGGTTTCCGGCGAGACGCTGTATTCTGAGGCCATGATGGACCGGCCGTATACCCGGCTGCCCTCCGGCAGTTCTCCCCGTGCCACCCGGCCTGCCAGATCCAGGGCGATTTGCAGGTATTGCGCGGGGACAACCGTTTCCTTCATAAGCCGCCTCCTTCCTGACGGAACGTTCAATTTTTTATATTATACACTGACAACTTATAAAAGTAAATAGAAGTGGTAGTTAATTTTTTGTAAAAAAGCATAATTTTCTGGCAATGCCCGCAAGATTTCATTAAAAAACGACAAAAATATACTAAAATGAAATGTAAGCGTTTGCGCTGCAAATATAAAAATTCCCTCCCGGAGGAGGGAATTTCCTCATTTTAGATTTCCGCTTTTTTCACAGGCGGCGATGACCGCGTTCATCACCGCACCCCGGAAGCCCGCTTCCTCCAGTTTCCGCACGCCCTGAATGGTGGACCCGCCGGGGGAGCATACCGCGTCCTTCAATTCCCCGGGATGCCGGCTGCTCTCTAAAATCAGACGGGCGGAACCCACCAGCATCTGGGCGGCAAACTCCATTGCTGCGGCCCGGGGCAGGCCGCAGGCCACGCCGCCATCTGCCAGCGCTTCTACAAAGAGATCCGCGAAAGCCGGGCCGCAGCCCGCCACGGCGGCACCCGCGTCCATCAGCCTCTCCGGGATGGGGGAGAAGCGCCCTGCCCCGGCCATGGCCTCCAGGAAGACCCGTTCCTCCTCCTCTGTCACGCCGGGCCCCCGGGTGTAGAGGATCATCCCCTCCCCAATGGAGCAGGGCGTGTTGGGCATGATTCGGATAACGGGATAGGTTCCCCCTGCCATCTCCTGAATCTCCTGGATGCTCAACCCCGCCGCCATGGAGACCAGGACAAAGCGGTCCTGCCGCTCCGCCAAACCGGGGGCCAGCTCGTTTAGAAGTTCCCCCATCATTTGGGGTTTGACCCCTAGAAAGATGTAGTCCGCATTTCCCGCAATGGTTTGGTTATTGGACAGCGAGGCCCCCAGCTCCTTTGCCAGCGCGGCTGCCTTGGCCTCTGTGCGGTTGGCCAGGAGCATCCGCTCTCCCTCCAGCCGGCGCCGGGCCGCCCTTGCCAGGGCTCCGCCCATATGCCCGACACCGATGAAGCCCAGCCTGGCCCCGGTAAGAACCTTGTCCTTTGTCATGTATATCCATCCTTTCTCAACAGCGCCTGGCTCCCAGCCGCACCCGGACAAAGTGCCGGGAGGCCAGGCTCCGCAGTGCTTTCTTTAAGTCCGCCAGGGTTTACCGTACCTGGCCCTCTCCGTAAATCACATACTTGCAGCTCGTCAGTTCCTCCAGCCCCATGGGCCCCCGGGCGTGCATCTTCTGGGTGGAAATGCCGATCTCCGCCCCCAGGCCAAATTCCCCGCCGTCGGTAAACCGGGTGGAGGCATTGACATACACCGCCGCCGCATCTACCTCGTTCAAAAATCGCTGGGCTTTGAAATAGTTTGTGGTGACGATGGCCTCCGAGTGCCCGGTGCCGTGGGCGTTGATGAACTGGACCGCCTCGTCCAGGTCCTTCACGGTCCGCACGGCCAGGATATAGTCGTCATACTCCGCGTCCCAGTCGCTCTCCGCCGCCGGTATCCCCCGGTTTCCCAAAACCGCCAGGGCTCTTTCGTCGCACCGGAGCTCTACCTTATGCCGGTCCAGCAGAGGCAGGGCCTTGCGCAGGAACTCCTCCGCCACGCCTTCCTGCACCAGCAGGCACTCCGCCGCATTGCATACTGAAGGGCGGGAGCACTTGGCGTTATAAAGGATTTCCGCCCCCATGTCCAGATTCGCCTCGTTGTCCACATAGATGTGGCACACGCCCTCCCCGGTCCGTATAACAGGCACGCTTGCCTCCTTTGCCACGGTCCGGATCAGCCCTGCGCCGCCCCGGGGAATCAGCACATCTACGTATTTGTCCAGGTGCATCAATTCACCTGCCGTCTCATGGCTGATGTCTTGGACCAGAGACACACAGTCCTCCGGAAGGCATGCGGAGACCAGGGCCCGGCGCATGAGTTCCACTGCCGTCCGGTTGGATCGAATGGCCTCCCGCCCGCCTCGGAGAATACAGACGTTGCCGGATTTCAGGCACAGCGCCGCCGCGTCTACGGTGACATTGGGCCGGGCCTCAAAGATGATGGCCACCACTCCCAAGGGTACCCGCCGCCGCCCGATAATCAGGCCGTTGGGCCGGGTTTCCATCTTGTCTACCCGCCCAATAGGGTCCGGCAGGGCGATCACTTGGCGGACCGCTTCCGCAATTCCGGCAATACGCTCCTCCGTCAGGGTCAGCCGGTCCAGCATGGCCGGGCGCATCCCCGCTTCTTTGGCGGCGGCCACGTCCTCGGCGTTGGCGGCGAGCCACTCGTCCCGCCGTTCCATCAACGTTTTTGCGATAGCCTCCAGGGCGGCGTTTTTTTGCTCCGCCCCGGCGGCAGCCAGAGTGTAGGACGCGTCCTTGGCTCTTCGGCCCTGTTCCTGTAATGCGGTCATGTTGTCTTCTCCTTCCTGGTTTCCGCCGGGCGGTTTTCCCGCACAGTCCGGCAGGGGTTCCCACAGGCGATGGTATTGCTTGGAATGTCTTTGGTTACAACGCTCCCCGCCCCGATGACCACGTTGTCCCCAATGGTCACGCCGGGCAGAATCACCGCGCCTCCTCCAATCCACACATTATCCCCAATGGACACCGGGGCCGTCAGCGTCTTGCGGAAGCCAAAAGAGCCGTCCTCCTTCGGCTCGCCGAAGCGGTCCGCCGGGTGGGCGGGGTGGAAGGCTGTGTAAATCTGAACGCCGGGGGCAATCAGGGCGTTGTTTCCCACGGTGATCCGCCCGCTGTCCAGAAAGACGCAGTTCAGGTTGATTTCACAGTTGTTCCCAAAGAAAATGTTGCAGCCGTAGTCCACAAAAAAGGGCGGTGTAATCCAGAGATTCTTCCCACGCCCACCCAGAAGCTGGGAGAGAATCCGGTCCTTTTCCGCCAGGTCCTGAGAGTCTGCCCGGTTGTAGTCCCGGACCAGGTCCTTGGCCCCGTGCCACTGGGCCAGCAGCTCCAGGTCTCCGCAGTCGTAGAGCAGGCCCGCCAGCATCTTCTCCCGCTCCGTCACTGGGCACCCCGCTTCCTGGCGAGAAAGCGGGTTCCGATGTCCCGGCCCTCCGCAATGCCGTACAGATCCTCGGGCCGGACCCCGTTGGTAATTACCATGTCGCATCCGGCTCCCATGGCAATCCGGGCCGCGGAGAGCTTGGTGGCCATGCCGCCGGTGCCCCGCCAGGTGCCTGCTCCCCCAGCCATGTCCAGAATCTCCGGCGTCAGCTCCTCTACCCGGTGCAGGAGCCTGGCCGACGAGACCCTCTTGGGGTCCGCGTCATAAAGTCCGTCGATGTCGCTGAGGAGCACCAGCAATTCCGCCCCGCAGAGCTCTGCCACGATAGCGGACAGGGTGTCGTTGTCTCCCAGCACCTTGTGGTGTCCCGTCTCAATCTCGGCGGAGCTGACGGAGTCGTTCTCGTTTACCACCGGGAGAATCCCCAGCTCCAGAAGGCTTTCGAAGGTGTTTTTTAAATGCTCCGCCTTTACCGGGTCCTCCACGTCCTCCCCGGTGAGGAGGATTTGCGCCACGGTGCAGTTGTACTCGGAGAAGAGCTTGTCGTAAATGTGCATCATCCGGCACTGGCCTACGGCGGCGGCGGCCTGCTTCATTCGAAGGGCCCGGGGCCGTTCGTCCAGGCCCATCCGAGCCGTGCCCACGGCGATGGCTCCGGAGGTCACAAGGATGACCTCGTGCCCACTGCCGCTGAGGTCTGCCAGCACCCGGACCAGCCGCTCCATACTTCTGAGGTCCAGACTGCCGGAGCTGTGAGTCAGGGTGGAGGTGCCCACCTTGACTACGATGCGTTGTTTGTGTTCGATCACGATTGCCTCCCGCCCCACGGGCCTGATTTTCCCCAGTATAGCACGCCGGGGCCAAAAAGAAAAGCCCGGAGAACGCAGGAAACCGGCGGGCCCTCCGGTCCGCCGGTTTTTCGTTATCTGTTATGTTCCGCCTTTGCCTCCCGCCGCTTTCGAGAGGACCAGAAGAGGCTGTAACAAAATAGGAAGGTTAGGACCGTTCCGCCCACCAGCTCCGCCGTGTGGAAACCCACCACGCCGGTCAGGGCCATCTGCCCCGCGACAACCGCCGCCGCCAACAGGATTCCAATCGCAATACCCTTCATCATGTTCTTCATCACCGTTTCCTCCGTTTCTGTTTTCCGTTCTCTTGGAACTGATGCCAGTATACCAAAGCGCCCCTGGCCCTGCCATGGATTTGCCTTACAATTTGCCGCCGTATCTTACATTGTTGTAAGGTTCCCTCCGGCGGTGCGGGTAATTTCCGAAAAAACGCAAATGCTAAGCTCACGAAAGCGAGGGATTCTATTATGACCAAACCCAAGAAACCCACTCAGACCGAACTGGAAGAAGATACACAAAAGGAGGCGGTCCAATCCATCCTGGATTTTGGCTCGGCCATGACGGCTACGCCCCACGGAAACATCTACTGCCTTACCATCATCGGTCAAATTGAGGGGCACGTCACTGCCTCCTCCGGTACAAAGACCACCAAGTATGAGCACGTACTTCCGCTTCTGGCCAAGCTGGAGGAATCCGACGAGGTGGCGGGGGTCCTGTTTCTCCTGAACACCGTGGGCGGCGACGTGGAGGCGGGGCTCGCCATCGCGGAGCTGATTGCCGGGATGACAAAACCCACGGTCTCCATCGTCCTGGGGGGCAGCCACTCCATCGGCGTGCCCTTAGCTGTAGCCGCCCGGCGGAGCTTTGCTGTGCCCTCCGCCGCCATGACAATCCACCCTGTCCGCATGAGCGGCACTGTTATTGCCGCGCCTCAGACATACAGCTATTTCCAGCGCCTTCAGGATCGGATTGTGGCCTTTGTGGCGGGGCACAGCCATATCAGCGGTGGGGACTTTCAGGACCTGATGCTGAAAAAGGACGATATGGCGGCGGATGTGGGCAGCGTTATCTACGGCGAGGAGGCTGTCCGCTTAGGGCTGATCGATCAAGTGGGAGGCCTCTCCGACGGACTCGCTTGGCTGTACGGGGAAATCGACGCGGGGAAGAAAAGGCGGAAAAAGAAATCCGATGCGTAATGCCTCCCGGCGGGGAGGAGGGCCAGGGAGAGGGCCCGCCTCCCTGCGTGTTCCGAATTTCCGAGCCGTCCTCTCCCGGAAAACGGGTCTTTTGGAGCAGCTTTCTGCCCTCCCGAGGAAAAGTTATTTTTGACAATATGTAAAATATAATTGACAAATAGACGCATATGATTTATACTGGCCTCACTAACAAAAGGAGGCTTTCTTATGAATTACCATTTCGGCATGCTGATAGGCCTTACACTTGGTATGGCGGCGGGCTTCGCCGTCGTCGCCCTGCTGGTGAAGAAAAAGGTTCTGGACATGCACTTTGACGAGCGCCAGGAGCTGGCCCGGGGCAAGGCGTTCCAATACGGCTTTTTCACTTTGCTCATCGCCGCCTATGTCTACGGTCTCTCCGACGTGCTCCTGGGCCGGTGGTGCGACGTGCTGACAGGGGTAACCCTTTGCATTGCCCTAGCCATATGCGTCTTTGCAATCACCTGCATTCTGAAGGATGCTTACCTCAGCCTCCGGGAAAAGCCCCGGACAATCATGACATTCTTCGCTCTGCTGTCCATCATCAACCTGGGCTTTGGCGTCATGTATCACATTTCCCCTGGCCTGACAGAAAACGGCGTACTGACATTCCGGGCGGTGAACCCAATTATAGGCTTTGCCACTTTGATAATTCTGGTGGTGTATGTTGTCAACTACCTTCTCAGCCCCCGGGACGAGGAGGCGGAATGAAAAATCTCCGTCTGAAAGCTGCCCGGGCCGCCCTGGACCTGAGCCAGCAGCAGCTGGCAGATGCGGTAGGCGTTTCCCGCCAGACCATCAACGCCATTGAAAAGGGGGACTATAACCCCACTATCAAGCTCTGCATTGCCATCTGCCGGACACTGGGCAAGACCCTGGACGAGCTTTTTTGGGAGGGCTGAGGAAAAACCGGCCTGCTTACAAACGTTTGCGAAAGCACTTCTACTTAAGACATGGCTAAACGATTACGCAAATTTTATGGAATTCTAACCTACCCAGAAGGGGAAGACTTCTGTATAATAAGGAACCGCAGAAACAAGTCAACATTTGGGTTGGGTTCCCACAGGGGGAGCCCGCAGGAGGAATTTCATATGCTGAGAAAAACGAAGATTATCTGTACTCTGGGGCCCGCCGTGGACAGCGAGGAGATGATCGTCGCCCTGATCAAGGGCGGGATGAACGGCGCCCGGTTCAACTTTTCACACGGCAGTCACCCGGAGCATCTGGAGCGGCTGAACCGCCTAAAGGCCGTCCGGGATCGAATGGGCTGCCCCGTGGCCACAATTCTGGACACCAAGGGGCCGGAGATTCGCATCAGGAGCTTCGAGACGAAGACCGTGGACCTCGCCGCCGGAGAGACGTTCATCCTCACGGTGGAGGATGTGCCCGGCACCGTCCAGAGAGTCTCCGTCACCTACTCCAGACTCCACGAGGAGGTGGCCCCGGGCCAGGAAATCCTGATTGACGACGGCCTGGTTGCCATGCGGGTCCGGGAAATCCGGGGAAGGGATATTGTCTGCCAGGTGGAAAATGGCGGGACCCTCTCCGCCAATAAGTCCATCAACATTCCCGGGGCCTGCATCCAACTTCCCGCCCTGACGGAGAAGGATGTGGCGGACATTCACTTTGGTGTGGAGAATGACTTCGACTTTATCGCCGCCTCCTTCGTTCGCCGCGCTGCCGACGTGGAGGCTGTGCGGCAGGTTCTTCGGGACTGCGGCGGGGACAACGTGAAAATCATCGCCAAGATTGAAAACCAGGAGGGCATCGACAATTTGGACGGCATTCTGGAGGCCGCCGACGGAGTCATGGTGGCCCGGGGCGACTTGGGCGTGGAGATTCCCGCCGCCAAGGTTCCTGCCCTTCAAAAGCAGATGATCCGCAAGGGCCTTCAGGCGGGCAAGCCGGTCATCACGGCCACTCAGATGCTGGACTCCATGATCCGCAACCCCCGCCCCACCCGGGCGGAGGTCTCGGACGTAGCCAACGCCGTGTACGACGGCACCAGCTGCGTTATGCTCTCTGGAGAGACCGCCGGGGGTAAATATCCTGTGGAGGCCTTAGGGGCTATGCTGGAGATTGTTACGGAGGCGGAGGCATCCATTGACTATTGGAAGCGGTTCCAGAAACAGCTGGTGATCACCACCGCCAACAACATCAACGACGCTATCACGCACACCTGCTGCCTCACGGCCCGAGACCTGGACGCTACGGCTATCCTGGCGGCCAGCAGCTCCGGCCGGACGGCCCGGATGATCTGCCGCTTCCGTCCGGCCTGCCCAGTGGCCGCCTTGACCATGCACGAGAAAACCCGGAGGCAGCTTGCCATCTGCTGGGGCGTGATTCCCTTCCTGACAGGGGAGGTCAATTCCACGGACCGGATTTTCTCCCTCTCTGCCGAGGTAGCGGTGAAGGAGGGCTTGGTTCAGCCTGGGGACACGGTGGTTATTACCGCCGGGGTGCCCCTGGGAAAGAGCGGCTCCACGAACCTCATCAAAGCCCAGGTGATCGAGGCCGGCACCCTGTGAGGCCGCGTTTCCCGACTGAGTAGCACCTTAATGAAGCAAAGG
Source organism: uncultured Oscillibacter sp. (assembly GCA_910576845.1). Taxonomy (GTDB): domain Bacteria; phylum Bacillota; class Clostridia; order Oscillospirales; family Oscillospiraceae; genus Oscillibacter. Next base: position 7,140 of record CAJTJA010000007.1, on the reverse strand, counting down.
GCAGACCGGAATGGTCTGCCCTTTTTTATGCCGCCGGACGCGCCGGGGATCTGGTTTCTCCGCGCCGTCTTTTCAAGCAGCGCAGCGTAAATGCCGCCAGCAGGAATATCCAGGAAAACGCCTCGCATAGGCAACCACCATGTTTCCCCAGATTCCCGCGAATCCATATGAGCAAAGGATGCGTACGCCCAGAGAGCAAACGCCCACGATGCTGGAAAACAGCAAATCCGCCGTTCCCTCCAAGTATCCCTTTAAGCCCATGCTCAGCCCGTAGATTCCATAGAACCCGGCGATGGAGCGGAAGAAGGCTTTGCCGATTTCCACTGATTCTGCGGTTAGACCAAACAGGGACAGCAGGGTTTCCCCGGCGAGCAGGACGACTGCGGTAAGCGCCAGGGACAGAACCAGCATCATTGCCATACCTATCCTGAAAGTCTTTTTCACGGCCTCCTTATTTCCTGCTCCGGTTTCCTGCGCGGTTAGTGTGGAGATTGCCATGCTGAAATTGAGGGTGGGCAGAAGAAGCACTGTGTCCACCCGATACGCGGTGGTAATCGCCGCAACGGTTTGTTCTCCGAAGCTGTTCATGAACCGCTGTAAAAACAGGTTTCCTACAGAACTGACGCTGCTCTGCACTGCCGGCGGTACGCCATATTTCCCTCCCTTGCCCAGTATACCCTGGTATTGACGGATTCGAAAAGGCGAAAAACGCAGCGAAGGGTGCTTCACGGTGGTATAAACCGCAATGAACACCGCCATCGCGATCTGGGAAAGCGCCGTAGCCGCCGCCGCGCCGGGAATGCCAAAACCGCACACCGCAATGAAGACTACGTCCAGCACCGCGTTTGTAACGGAGGAAATCCCTGCCGCGGCAAACGGAACCGTGCTGTTTCCCATACCCCGGAGGGCGGCGGAATAGGTGTTGTAGAGAGCAAGGAAGGGAACGCCCCAAAATAATCCCCGCAGATAACTGCCTGCGTGACTAAGCAGGGAGGCCGGGGTATCCATCAAGTTCAGGATCGGAACTGCAAAGGCCATTCCCAGGGCCGCTACAATTGTAAAGGTGGAGGTGAGCAAAACGGCATAGCTTGCCAGCAGATCTGTGTTACCCTTAGAGTTTCCCTCGCCAAACTGCTGCGCGAACAGGACCGACAGGCCGGATGTGAAGCCCACGATCATCGTCACGAACAGATTATATAAAGATGTTGTCGCGCCCACACCGGCCAGCGCGGTTTCTCCAAGAAAATTTCCAACAATCAGCGCATCTACCCAGTTGAACAATTGCTGCAGCAGTCCGCTTAAAATCAGCGGTATGGAAAATGCGGCCAATTTTTTCAGTGCCTGTCCATAAGAATGGTTTCTGTTCATCCTGCCGCCTCCCAAAAATAAAAAGAGGTATCTTTAAGCTACCATACAGCCAGCGCTGTACCACAGGGATAACTTAAGAATGCCTCTTTTTTATTATATTGCAGCTAAAGTGTACCATGGTTCCACCTTCCTGTCAAGGTATACAGGAAGATGACATTCGGTTTTTCCTTGAATCTGCCAATCGAAAATTGTGAGTCTAGGGCGGAAAGGAATCCATGTCTTGTTTGAAAATGGGCGGAGTGCTCAGCGGCGAGAAATTTTCTCCCAATCAAAGCAAATTTTGCAGGCGGGCTGCCGCCCGGCAAGAAAATTTAATATAGAGAGGCAGAAAAAATCCGTCGTTTGGGCGTTTTATCATTTTTCAAACAGGGCCTAATATGCGCTGATATGAAGGCTCTCGTCATCCTCGCCCTTTTCGATCTTTCGTATCTCCATGAAGTATTTCACTGCCGGGCTGACTTCCACCTGCACCCGCTCCCCGACGTGGCGGCCCAGCAGGGCCTTTCCCACCGGAGATTCCTTGCTCACCAACCCCTTCAGGGCGTCCTGCCGCAGAGTGGTGACAATGCGCACTTCCATTTCTTTTTTTATCATCTCATTGTAAATTGTTACCCGGTCAAAAAGTCCCACGGCGTCCGGCTCTGCTTTTACCTCGATCACTTTGGCGGTGCGGATCATCCGCTCCAGATAGCGGATACGGCTGTCGTTGCGATTTTTTGCCTGCTTGGCGCATTTGTACTCAAAATTCTCGCTGAGATCGCCAAAGGCCCTGGCAGTCTGGACTTCCTCGATCAGCTGGGGGCGGAGAACCTGTACCCGGTGCGCCAGCTCCTCCTTCATTTTTTTGATATCCACAGCCGTCAGCTCGTCATACACGGCGCATTTCCCCTTTCTTCGTTGCTTCTGCGGCTCCATCATAGCCGCTCCGGCCGCTGCTGTCAAGCCGCCCTTGACGGCAGCCCGGCCAGATGGTATCCTATAAAAAGAATAACGATGCCCGGCTGTCATATCTTTTTTGAAGAAAGGAGGCTCACCTTGCTGCTGGCAGAACTTTTGGATATTCGCCCCGGTATTACAGCGGTTATTGGGGGCGGCGGAAAGACGACCCTGCTGCGGACATTGGGAGAGGAATTGGCGGAAACCGGAGCACGGGTTGTCCTCTGTGCCACGACAAAAATATTCCCGTTCAGCGGCCTTGTGAACCAGGTATCTCCCACGGAAGAAGCTCTGTCGGAGGCTTTGAATATGGACCGCCTTGTCTGTGCCGGAAACCCGGTGCCCGGCACAGGGAAGCTCACTGCTCCGGAACTCTCCATGGAGCGCCTGATGAAACTGGCAGACTATGTGCTGGTAGAGGCGGATGGTTCGGCGGGCCGGCCCCTGAAAGCGCATGCTCCGCATGAGCCTGTGATTCCGCCGGAAGCAAATCAGGCCATATTAGTGGCAGGGGCCTCCGGGTTTGGGCGGCGCATTAGTGAGGCGGCGCACCGTCCGGCTCTGTATGCCCGTTTGGCGGGCACCTCCGAGGATGTGCCCGCCGTACCGGAGGCAGCGGCGGCAGTGCTGGCGGCGGAAGGGCTTCATAACCGGGTGTTTATCAATCAGGTGGAGACGGCGGCGGACCGAAAGCAAGCCGCTGCCCTGGCGGCACTGCTGTCCTGCCCCACCGCAGCGGGGGCTCTGCAGAGAAAGGAGTTTTACAAATGCTAGCTGTCATCCGAGGAGCCGGGGACATTGCCACCGGTATTGCCCTCCGTCTTTGGCGGGCAGGAATGGGGGTGGTGATGACGGATATCGAACAGCCTACTGCTATTCGCCGGACTGTGGCGTTTTCTCAGGCCATCGTTCTTGGGGAAGCTAAGGTGGAGGATATCGCCGCCAGGCGGGCAAACTCTTCGGCTCAAGCCCTGGAGCTGCTCGCGGAAGGAGTAATTCCCGTGCTGGCGGATCCGCTGGGGGATTGTATTTCGGTCCTGAGACCGGGTGGGGTGGTGGATGCCATTCTGGCAAAACGAAATCTGGGCACAAGCATCACCGACGCCCCGGTGGTTGTCGGCGTAGGCCCTGGCTTCACGGCAGGAGTGGACTGTCACGCTGTAGTGGAGACCATGAGGGGCCACTATCTCGGACGGGCCATCTATAAGGGAAGCGCCCAGCCAAACACCGGCATTCCCGGTCTGATTGGCGGCTTTGCCGGGGAGCGGGTCCTCCGGGCTCCGGCGGACGGAGTCTTTCATCAGCTTCTGGACATTGGCGCACAGGTGAAAATGGGGGATATTGCCGCCGAAGTGGGCGGAGTGCCCATGGTTTGCACGCTGGACGGTGTGCTTCGGGGAATTTTGCCGGAGGGAACTCCTGTCTGCAAGGGCATGAAAGCTGGGGACATTGATCCCCGGTGCAGAATTGAGCACTGTTACTGCGTCAGCGACAAAGCCCTTGCCGTAGGCGGTGGCGTGCTGGAAGCCCTGCTGTGCCTGAGCGGGGTGCTGCGGTGAGGCGGCTGGCGTTTTTTCTGGCGGCGCTGGCGGTACTTCTTTCCTCCGGCTGTGCCTCCCGCCCGGCGGAGGGGAATCTCCCGCCCCCCAGGGAGTCCCTTTATGTTCCCGATCCTCCTCTGGAAGAGCGGGCGAATGAACCGCGAAAAGGGGAATCCGAAGAACTGCCTGTGGAGCCGCTGCCCCTGGAACTGCCGGAGGGGGCGGAGGAATTCGTCCGGGCCGCGGATTATATTCCCGGTCTCCTGGTGGAGCTGCGCTACGCCACGGAGAACAACTTCACCGGACAGGTGATCTACGGCTTCTCCGACGCTTACCTGCGCTGGGGCACTGTGGAGAAGCTGGCCTGCGTCCAGTCGCTCCTGGCGGAGGAGGGCCTGGGCCTGAAAATCTGGGACGCTTTCCGTCCTCCATCCGCCCAGTTCCGGCTGTGGGAAATTTGTCCGGACAGCCGTTATGTGGCGGATCCCACCAAGGGCTTCTCTTCCCACAGCCGGGGAAACACCGTGGATCTGACATTGGTGGACGGAGAGGGGAACGAGCTGGAAATGCCCACAGGCTTTGACGATTTTTCCGCCAAGGCGGACCGGGACTACAGCGACGTCTCCCCCCAGGCGGCGGAAAACGCCCTGCGGCTGGAGGCGGCCATGACTGCCGGAGGCTTTCAGCCCTACTCCGGCGAATGGTGGCACTTTTCTGACAAAGACCGCTATGACGTAGAGGAGGATTTTCAGCCTCCGGAGGACGAGACAGGAGGAGACAGCCATGGCTGAAAAGGAAGTGAAGCTGACCAAACTGGCGAAATGCGCCGGATGTGGCGCGAAGGTGGGGGCCGGAACCCTGGCTCAGCTGCTGGAGGGCATTCAGGTCCGCCGGGACCCGAATCTGTTGGTGGGCTTTGACCGAAGCGACGACGCCTCGGTCTACAAGATTTCCGATGATTTGGCGCTGGTCCAGACGGTGGACTTTTTCCCTCCCATTGCCGACGACCCCTATCTGTTTGGCCAGATTGCCGCGGCCAACGCCCTCTCCGATGTCTATGCCATGGGCGGCGAGCCGAAACTCTGTCTAAACATTATGGCTGTGCCTAAGGACATGCCTCCAGAAGCCGTTCATAATTTGCTCCGGGGCGGCTACGACAAAGTCTATGAGGCCGGGGCACTTATTACCGGGGGCCACAGCATTCTGGACGAGGAGCCCAAATACGGCCTGGCCGTGACGGGCTTTGTCCGCCCGGATAAAATGCTCACCAACTCCGGCGCGAAGCCAGGGGATGTGCTTCTTTTTACCAAGCCCATCGGTACCGGCGTGCTGACTACCGCGGCCAAGGCAGATATGGCGCCTTCGGAAAGCATAGCCCTGGCTCACAGGACGATGACCGCCTTGAACAAGGCCGCCAGAGATGCAATGGTGAAATACCGGGTCCACGCCTGCACGGATGTGACAGGATTCGGCCTCCTGGGCCATGGCTTGGAAATGGCCCAGGGCAGCGGCGTGGAGCTGGAAATCGATACGGGCGCTGTGGATTTTCTGCCGGGAGCGGCGGAGCTGGCAAAAATGGGGATTCTGCCGGAGGGCATGTACCGGAACCGCTCCTTTGCCGAAAGCTCTGTAGACTCTGGCCCGGCGGAGCTTTGGCGGCAGGACCTGCTCTATGATCCGCAGACGTCCGGCGGCCTTCTCATGGCGGTGGACCCCGCTGACGCGGAGACGCTGTATGGAGAACTGCAAGACTGCGTTCCCAGCGCTCAGCGGATCGGTACGGTCCGGGAGTACCGGGGAGGGAAGCGCATTTTTCTGAAATAGAAAGAAGAAGCGGACGGCCGCACCGTCCGCTTCTTTTTCATTCCATACTGGCCGCTAAACCGATGAATGCGGGCAGATTTGTCTCCCGGTCTACCAGCATGTAGAGGAAGGGCCGGTTCAGGTACACCACAGGAACGGCTCCCGGCGCATCAGCCCCCGCGTCTACCTGCACCGCCGTAGCGGCGCCGGCCTTGGTTCCCTTTTCATCCACGGAAATGAATGTCTTATGAATGACCCCGCTGACAAACAGCGGCCCAAGGGGGGAGCTTCCCATGCCGGAAAAGTCGGCCTTTCCCGGATCGAAGGTGTTTGTCATCCCCATAGCCTCCAGGCTCTCCGCCAGATTCACGCCATACCGGCACTGAAACTTTGGAATGGCAGCCTGTACAGGGGTTTCCTCTGCGTTTGACAGAATTTCATAAAGCCTCTCCCCGGTAAGGGAGGACAGGTAGTCCTCCAGTTTCACACCTTCTTCCGGCAGCAGCGCGGCGAAGGCCCAGCATCCGCCCTTATAGGGTTTCAAAAAGCCCTGGGCAGATTCATCCCGCAGGTACAGGCCCTCGCCGGAGTACATGAGCTCCACAGGCTGTTCCGTGCCGTCTCCAGCGGTAAAGATCTGGTCCCAGACCTGATCTTTTCTGTAGATTTGTTCCCACTCCGCCTCCAGGGCCAGGGCGTTAATGAGATACATCACGGCAGTGTCAGGAATTCTGTCCAGGATTTCCGGGATCATTCCGCGGGTGTTTTTATCCACCCAGCCGTTGATTTCCCGGAGGGCTGCTCCGTCAAAAGGGGAGGCAAAGATGTCCGCACCGTACCAGGCCTTAACGGTGCTCAGAAATTCCGGGTCTGCTTGAAAGTTCCCGCCGTCTCGAAGCCAGAGGGAGTTGGCCAGGTTTACCCGGCAGTTTTTCTCTCTGGGCAGGTTTTCCGCCCAAGCGGACAGGACCGCGTTCAAGTTCTCTGCCGGCAGACCCAGTACAGACTCCATTTGCTCCAGCGTTTCTCCTTTTGCGCCGTTGACGGTCATGCCCAGGGCGGAGAGAACGGAGAGAGGAGAGACCAGAATATTTTCTCCTTTCCAGTTCTCCTTCAGCAGAGCCAGAGAGAACTCGGCCAAGGCGGCGGCGTCTGCTTCCTCCACATCCTGCGCGGCATCCACGGAGGTTGTTTTCACGGTGTCAGTCAGGTTTCTGGCACTTCCGCCGCATCCGCTCAGGCACAGCAGGGCCAGAAGCAGGGCGAGAGTCTTTTTTTTCATGGCGCAAGCCTCCTTCTCAAAAATGCTTCCAATGGTATAGACGAAAAGAAACGCGTATGGTTTCGTCAATCGTAAGAATTCTTTCGAAAATTTGTCAAGCGGTTTGTAAGAGATTAGGCCTTGTTTGAAAATTGGCGGAATGCCCAGCGGCGAGGGATTGTTTACCCAGAGGGCATGTGATATCCGTAAGGCGGCAGAGCCGCCAACGGC
>CAJTJA010000006.1:25466-76517 GCA_910576845.1 uncultured Oscillibacter sp. | reverse complement strand
GTCAGAGCGCTGCCGGACGGACAGCTCCCCCAGCTCTGCCAGGAGCTGAGGGAGTTTCTTGTGCAGAGCGTTTCCGAGACGGGGGGACACCTTGCGTCTAACCTTGGAGCCGTGGAGCTGACTGTGGCGATTCATAAGGTGTTTGACACGGAACGGGACCGGCTGATTTTTGATGTGGGCCACCAGTGTTATGTTCATAAAGTTCTCACTGGGCGGAGAGAGGACTTTCCAAAACTTCGCCGGTTGGACGGGCTTTCCGGTTTCCCCAAACCTTACGAAAGCGTACATGATGCTTTTATTGCCGGACATGCCTCCAACTCTGTGTCCGTGGCTCTGGGAATGGCCAGGGCCCGCACTTTGCAGGGCGGGAGTTACAGTGTTTTGGCCTTGATCGGAGACGGGGCGCTGACAGGGGGGCTCGCTTATGAGGGATTGAATAACGCCGGGGCTTCCGGCGAGCCGCTGATCGTGATTTTGAACGACAACGGCATGTCCATCAATCCTAATGTGGGGGCGATGCCTTCTCATTTGGCACGGCTCCGTTCAAAACCGGCCTATTATCATTTTAAGAAATGGTATAGAAGCCTGTTTGGTTCCCGTCCTATACGAAATCCTGTTTATCGCTTTAATCACAGAATGAAGACGTTTTTAAAGAAGAGTCTTTGGCCGGGAAGCACGTTTTTCGAGGATATGGGCTTTACCTATCTGGGCCCTGTGGATGGCCATGACCTGCCCCGCCTTTGCGACGTGCTGATTTGGGCGAGGGAGCAGAACTGCCCGGTGGTAGTTCATGTGAACACAATTAAGGGAAAAGGCTGCACTTTTGCGGAGCGGAATCCCGACATGTTTCATGGTGTAGGGCCATTTGATCCGAGGACGGGGCTTTTGAAAAAATCGGGAGGGGAGAGCTTTTCCTCCGTTTTTGGAAAAACCATGGCAGATTGTGCTCGTATGGACGGCCGGGTTTGTGCCATTACTGCCGCCATGGCGGACGGCACCGGCCTAACCGGTTTTGCCAAGACATTCCCAGAGCGTTTTTTTGATGTGGGTATCGCTGAGGGGCACGGCGTATCTATGGCCGCCGGTATGGCGGCGCAGGGACTGCTGCCGGTATTTGCGGTATATTCTACATTCCTTCAGCGGGGCTACGACATGCTGATTCACGACATCGCCTTGGAAGGCCTCCATGTGGTGCTTGGGGTGGACCGGGCGGGGTTGGTGGGCGCGGATGGCGAGACGCACCACGGATGCTTTGACGCGCTGTTTTTGTCGGAGCTGCCGGGATATACCGTATTCTGCCCTGCCAGCTTTGCCGAGCTGCGGCACATGCTGCGAACAGCGCTCTTTGATTTGGATGGTCCGGTGGCGGTCCGTTACCCCAGAGGAGGAGAGGGGGCGTTTCGGGACGATACCGCCGGCCGGCCCCTGGTCCGTCTCCGGGAGGGGAAGGATGTTACTCTTCTAACCTATGGCGTACTAGTGAATCATACGTTGGAGGCAGCGGAGTTGCTGGAACGTGAAGGGATTCAGGCGGGAGTCCTGAAGCTGAATCAGATTGCTCCCCTGGACAGTGAAATCCTGGATGGTTATTTTGAAAAAACGGATATCCTATTGGTGTTGGAAGACTGTTTCGGCGCCGGCTGTGTAGGACAGCGGGTTTCAGCTATTTTAGCGGAGGCGGGCAAAGCGCCGAAGCGATTGATTCTGAAAAACCTGGGCAAGACGTTTGCCCCGGAGGGCAGTATTTCTGAGCTGGAGAAACAGTTTGACCTGGATGCCGCCGCGGTTGCCGCGGCGGTGCAGGAGGCGGTGGCGCATGAGCGGTAAGATAAGACTGGATTCCCTGCTGGTGGAAAGGGGCTTGGAAGAGAGCCGTCAGCGGGCACAGGCAGTTATTATGAGCGGCATTGTATATGTGGACGGCAGCCGGGTGGACAAGCCTGGAACCGCTGTGCCGGAAAGTGCCCGGCTTGAAGTGCGGGGGGACCGGCTGCCTTATGTCAGCCGTGGTGGACTGAAGCTGGAAAAGGCTATGAAGTCCTTTTCCATCAGCCTTCAGGATGCGGTCTGCGGCGATATTGGCGCCTCCACCGGGGGCTTTACAGACTGCATGCTGCAAAATGGCGCGGCAAAGGTCTATGCCGTGGATGTGGGCCGGGGGCAGCTGGCCTGGAAGCTGCGGAATGACAGCCGGGTGGTCTGCCTGGAGCGCACGAACGCCCGGTATTTGAGCCGGGAGCAGATTCCGGAAGAATTGTCCTTTGCCTCGGTGGATGTCAGTTTTATTTCCTTAAAGCTGATTCTCCCGCCTCTGGCGGCGCTGCTGAGAGAAGACGGACGGGTAGTTTCTCTGGTGAAGCCCCAATTTGAGGCGGGGCGTGAGAAGGTGGGAAAAAAGGGAGTGGTCCGAGACCCTGCCGTCCACCGGGAGGTGTTGGAGCATTTCCTGGGTCATGCGAAAGAGGCGGGCCTGTCTGTACTTGGCCTGACATATTCTCCGATCCGGGGCCCGGAGGGGAATATCGAGTATTTGGGTTATATGCAAAAGGGCGGAGGAACCGCCTTGGATTTTGATTTAAAGGCGCTGGTGGAGGAATCCCATCGAATCCTGAAAGAACACGGAGAGGAGGCAAAGCCGTGAGTCCCAAGAAGATTATTTTGTGTCCCAATCCCAATCGGGATCAGGGCATGAAGACGACCCGCGCGGCAGAAGAGATTCTGAGGGATATCGGTTTTCAAACAGTGGTCTGTTCTCCCTTCCGGGATCGAAAGGAGGGGGCTTTTGCCGATTATGATGTAAAGCCTCTGCCGCAGGAGCTGCGGGGAGCAGACATGCTGATTACCTTCGGCGGGGACGGTACGATTTTGCATCTTGCAAAGCTGGCGGCCCTGCATAAGATGCCTGTGCTGGGCGTCAACATGGGTGGACTTGGCTTTGTGGCGGAACTGGAAGCAGGGGAGCTGGCACTGCTGCGGAAGCTGAGGGACTGGCAGTTTGAAACGGAACAGAGAATGATGCTGGATGTGTCGGTTTTTCGGGATAACCGTCAGATTTATACAAATTTGGGACTGAATGAAGCTGTGATCCGGGAAGGGCCTATTTCCCATGTCATCCATTTGAAGATTTCCTCGGATGGGCACCATTTGGCGGATATTGCCGGAGACGGTGTCATCGTGGCGACCCCGACGGGTTCCACAGCCTATTCACTTTCCGCCGGCGGGCCGGTGGTGGAGCCGGTGGCGCAGACAATGGTGCTGTGCCCTATCTGTATTCACAACATGCGCTTTTCTTCTTATGTTCTTTCGCCGGAGCATACGCTGTCGGTGGAGCTGGAGCGCAACGGCCGGAAGCCGGTCTATCTTTTTGTAGATGAGAGCAGGGCGTTTGCGCTGAAGGCCGATGATAAAGTGCAGATTCGCCGTTCCCGCTATGTAACCCGCCTCGTAAGGCTGACAGAGCGAAGCTTCTGTGAAGTTTTTGCCCAAAAAATGCTGCCGGGAGGATTAGAAGGATGAAAAACAACCGACAAGCTATGATTTTGGAGATTATTTCCCAGGAAAACATTGAGACGCAGGAGCAGCTTTTGACAAGGCTTGAGAACCGTGGAATTCAGTGTACCCAAGCGACAATCTCCAGGGATATCAAACAGATGCACCTTGTTAAAGAGCCGGCGGGACAGGGGGTGTATAAGTATGCCGTTTCAGGGAACCGAACGAAACTGAACTTGGAGGAAAAGCTGAGGACAATCTTCCGGGAGTGTATTGTCAGCATTGACCATGCGCAGAATATTGTGGTGGTAAAGACCATGCCCGGCCTTGCCAACGGGGCTTGTTCCGCCCTGGACAATATGGATATGAATGATATTGTAGGTTCCCTGGCAGGAGATGATACCGCGTTTCTGGTTATGAGAAACACAGAGTCTGCGGAACTGCTTTGCCAGGAGATTAAGGACATGTTATGACAATTGGCACGCTTGAAAAGGAGAAGCAGTTCCTTTTCAACAGGCGGACATGTGATCAACTGGTGTGAAGAGTGTGCATGCGTTTTTATGAAGTCAGAAGTAGGAGACCGTATATAGAACCTGCAATGCTTTTTGACAACGCTGCGTTGAAAAAATCCACTGTTTTTAACTGCGGCGGTTATATCAGAGAAGAAGTTTTATCTCTATTGAAGGATTTGTTGTCCGCTATCAATTGCTAATTCAGAAAAGAAGGGGGGCGCCTCCGTGCTGGAGCTTTTGCATATTGAAAATATTGCGGTAATTGAGGAGGCGGACATTCGATTCCGCCCGGGCTTCAATGCCCTGACCGGCGAGACCGGAGCAGGTAAATCCATTGTGATCGACGCCATGGGCGCCGTGCTGGGGGGGCGCACCTCCCGGGACTTGATTCGTACCGGGACAGCCAAGGCCTTTGTCAGCGCTGAGTTTTCGGCAGTTCTGCCGGACCTGCCCGGACTTGCGGAGAATGGGCTGGCTCCGGATGAGGATGGATGTCTGCTTCTTCAAAGGGAAATTTCCGGCGATGGAAAAAATACCTGCCGCGTCAATGGGCGTCCAGTTACTGTGGCTCAGCTCCGCCAGATTGGCGGAGAGCTTTTGAATATCCATGGCCAGCATGACGGTGCTCAGCTTTTGGATGAGGAGCAGCATGGTGTGTATCTGGACCGTTTTGGCCGGACGGAAGGGCCTTTGACCGCTTATAAAAAAGACTATGCTGTTTTGTCGGGGCTGCGGGACCAGATCAGGGCCCTGCAAATGGATGAGGCGGAAAAAGCACGCCGGGTGGACAGTCTTCGTTTCCAGATTCATGAATTGGAGCGGGCAGAACTTCGCCCCGGAGAGGAAGAAGAACTGGAACAGCGGCGGAATCTTCTGCGCAATGGGGAGAAATACCTCACTGCGCTTTCTGGTGCGGATTATTGCCTCTCCGGGGATGACGAGAATGCGGGAGCGGTAAATCAGCTCCAAAACGCAGAAGAGGCACTTTCCGGCATTCGAAGTCTGAGTGAAGAATTGAACGGAGTGTTTGAACGTCTTGGCGCTTTGCGGAGTGAGGCCTATGATCTTGCCGAGACCATCCGGGATATGCGGAGCGTATTTGATTTTTCACCAGAGGAACTGGACGAGGCGGAGCGCCGGGCAGACCAGCTCTATCGGATGAAGAAAAAGTACGGGGCTACGGTGGAGGATATGCTGGCATATCTGGAGCAGCGCCGGGCAGAATTGGATGCCATTGAGACAGCGGATGACACACTGCTTCTGCTGGGGAAGAAGCTGGACAGGGCAGAGAAGGCTGTTCAGACGGCAGGGCAGGCGCTGACGGCAGCCAGACGCCGGGCGGCAACGGAGCTGGAGGACCGTATTCAGCAGGAATTGCGGGATTTGGATATGAGCCGGGTACGTTTTTCTATTGATTTTTCAGAGAAAGAGCCGTCTCCCGATGGCTGTGACACGGTGCGGTTTCTGATGTCGGCCAATGCGGGAGAGGATTTAAAACCCATTGCCAAAATTGCCTCTGGCGGCGAGCTTGCCCGGATTATGCTGGCGCTGAAAAATGTGCTGGCGGAGCAGGAGGCGATTGGAACGCTGGTCTTTGACGAGGTGGACACCGGCGTTTCCGGGAGAGCAGCTCAAAAGGTAGCGGAAAAGCTGGCCCAGGTCAGCCGCCGGAAACAGGTTCTCTGCGTTACTCATCTGCCTCAGTTGGCGGCTATGGCTGATACCCATTTCTCTGTGGAAAAGGGAGAGGAAAATGGGAGGACATTTACCCGCGTGGTGCTGCTGGATCAGGAACGGCGAAGGGCAGAGCTGGCTCGAATTACCGGCGGGTCTAAGGTAACAAATGCGCTTTTGGCCAGTGCCGGTGAGTTGCTGGACGCGGCGGAGGCATACCGTAAGACGTTGTGAGATATACTATAAAGCACTTTATAAAAGTAAAACGGGGGAACTGTTATGAAATCCAAAGCCGCCGTTAAGCGAATTATTGAGGAATTAAAGATCCTGTATCCCGATGGCCTTTGTTCCCTGCAATATCAAAAAGATTATGAACTTCTTTTTGCGGTGCGCCTGTCCGCTCAGTGTACCGATGCGCGGGTAAATCAGGTGACGCCTGCTCTTTATGCCCGGTTTCCCACTTTGGAGAGTTTTGCGGAGGCGGACATTGGGGAAGTGGGGAAATACATACACTCCTGTGGCTTCTACAATGGGAAAGCGAAGGACATCGTTCTCTGCGCCCGGCGTCTGCTGGCTGATTTCGATGGCAAGGTGCCTGGTACTATGGAGGAACTGACCAGCCTCCCCGGTGTTGGGCGGAAGACCGCCAATTTAATTCTGGGGGATATATACGGCCAGCCTGCCTATGTCTGCGATACTCACTGCATCCGTATTACCGGACGCCTGGGACTGACCGACGGTTCAAAAGATCCGCTCCAGGTAGAACGCCAGTTAAGGGAAGTTCTTCCTCCTAGAGAATCCAATAGTTTTTGCCACCGTATGGTTCTTTTTGGCCGCGATACCTGCACAGCCCGGGGACCCAAGTGCGAAGGATGTCCCCTGGCAAAGGAATGTGATATGGCGAAAGCTGCGAAATAGAAAACTGGTGCCTGTGCGGAAAGCACAGGCACTTTTTGCTCCCTGCCCTCATATACTGCCATGAAGGCCGCATTGGAACGGTTGGTTTCAGAGGTCTGATATTCACAAGGGGGCGCATGATATGGATGAAAAATCGGCTCAAATGGCCGAACAGCTTAGAAAGAATCCCGCTATGCTGAAATCGTTAATGCAGTCCCGGGATGGGCAGATGCTGATGCAGATGCTGACCCAGGGCGATCAGGGGGCGGGCCTGCAGCGGGCGGTCCGGTCTGCCGCCAAGGGCGACACTGCGGCCATGGTACAGATGGTCAATCAGATCATGCAAAGTCCTGAGGGTGCGGAGCTGGTGGATCGCATCAACAAGGCCGTTCAGAAATAGTGCAGAGAGGGGTTGGTCCGTATGGCGGAATTTGATGAAAAGCTCAACAGCATACTGTCCAACCCTGAGGCTATGTCCCAGATTATGCAGTTGGCCCAGTCTTTAGGCGGCGGGGCATCAGGGGCGCAGCCCGTCTCGCCTCCGCCGCCTGGTCCTCCTTCTCCTCAGCCTTCTTCCACGGGAATGCCTCCTCCGATTGGGGGAGGCGGAATGGATCTGCTGTCCTCGTTGGCCGGGGGACTGGATCCAAAATTTCTTTCCCGTCTGCTCCCCCTGATTCAGGAACTGGGCGGGCAGAGGGATTCCAATGCCCGCAATCTGCTGTATGCTCTGCGGCCCTATCTGCGGGCAGAGAGGCAGGAAAAAGTGGAGAGGGCGCTTCAGTTGGCAAGGTTGTTCCACCTGGGGAAGAAATTCCTTTCGGGATGGGAGGGCTGAGGCATGTATAACCGCTATATTCGCAATGATAATGGGAGCTATACCCGCATTCCGGAGGAAGCCGGGCCGCATTCCGGAGGAGCGGCCTCCGGAAGACCAGGCCCCGGCAGCTCTCCTTCAGAAGGTTCGGCTTCAGGAGCTCCAGGCCGCCCCGGCAGCCCTTTTTCGGAAGGCTCGACTTTAGGAGGCTCAGGTCATCCTGATAGCTCTCCTCCAGAAGGCTCGACTTCAGGAGACCCAGGCCGCCCTGACAGCCATTCCTCTGAGGGGCCGTCCTACGGCGGACCGCATTCCGGAACCCCTCCGCCCGGCGGACCGTCTTCAAACAGCGGAGGACGCCAAAATACTCCGCCTTCTGGGGGGCGGCCTTCTGACGGTCTCACAGGACTTCTGCGCCATTTTCTGGACCAGCTTCATTTGAACCATGTGGACACAGGGGATCTGCTGCTGCTGATTCTTCTGTTTTTCCTGTTCCGGGAAGATGCAGATGAGGAGCTGCTGGTGGCCTTGGGACTGCTGTTGATATTATAGTCAGCACAGTTGAAAGGACCCCAAAGGATTCTTTTCTGTGCGGCGCTGTTCTGCAACGCCGTAAAGCGCATCTGAAGTGGCTTTCTGTGCTTGCCTTCACAGGAAACGCATGGGTGCTCCCCGCCCCGGCGGACCAAATGTCCGCCGGCTGCAAAGAAGGAAATATTTCTTTGCAACCTTTGAACTGCGTTGACGATATGAGAGAAAAAGGACGGGGAATCCCGTCCTTTTTGTGAGTGCGTTAAAGCTGTCAGCTTATTGGTTCCATAGGTTCTGCGGATATGTCATCCAGAAGCACTGTGCCATCCGGAAGAGTAAATCTGGACGCGTCATATTCCGTCTGGTCCAAATAGGGTGCGCTCATTCGGTACACGACGCTTTCTTCCAAAAGCTTTTCCGCCTGTACGAGAAGACCGCTGTCCACGCTGATCCAGTACCGCAGAGAGTAACCTGTCTCGTCTCTGGCGGTTTCTACATAAATGCAGTTCAGGGCATTGAGCGCTCGATAATCTGCCAGAAGAATATCTTCTGCCGGCAGGTCCAAAATATCCTCATAGGTTGGAATGGATTGCTCGGCATCAGCAGAGATATTTCCTGCGGGAGCAGAATAGACGGCGGCCCCATCGTCATATCCATACCAGATATAGGTTTTCTCACCGTTGGTGATGCTGATCCGTGTCTGACCGCTGCTTAACCCCCGGTCGATCCGAGTCCAGGGCTCCCGAACAATGGTATAAAGCTCCTGTGTCCCGCTGCCGCCATTCCAAAAGTATTCGATGGTCACGTTCCGGCCGTAGTTCTCCGGTCTGGAGAGGCTGGCAATGGCGGTCTGGACCGTTTTTGGCGTGATTTCAATAATTGTTAATGTGCTGGAGGCGGAATTGCCGGTTTCGGCAGAAGGGTCCCTGGGCGGGTTGGAGGAAGGCAGGGTAATATGAGCAGTCCGATGCAGACTGTTTCCCAGCATCAGTGCCACAATTACAATTGCCGAGGCCAAAACAGCCCAGGTAATCCAATTCAGCTTCTGTCTGTCCATAGGCGAGCCCATTATGCCTCATAGTCTGAAGGACGTTCCGGCCGGAGGCCGTAGCGCCACTCGATCGCGTCGGCAATGCGCCGGCAAGCATTTCCATCTCCGTAAGGGTTTACCGCATGAGCCATTTTTTCATATGCGTGTTTGTCCATAATCAACCGCTTTGCCATAGTGACAATATCATCCTGAATAACGCCGGCCAGCTTTGCTGTCCCGGCGGCCACAGCCTCCGGGCGCTCTGTTTCCCGGCGAAGTACCAGCACGGGTTTGCCAAGAGCGGGCGCTTCTTCTTGAAGTCCTCCCGAGTCTGTCAGAACCATATAACAGCGGTCGATGAGGTTGTGCATCTCGTCGGCAGGAAGGGGATCAATCAAATGGACTCTGGGCGCTCCCCGAAGATACCGGTCCGCAGCCTCACGAACGACCGGGCTGAGGTGGACGGGATACACCAATTCAACATCCGGATGTTCCTCGGCGATCTGTCGGAGGGCTTGCATAATGTTTTTCATGGGTTCACCGTAATTCTCCCGCCGGTGGCAAGTGACCAGAATGACTTTTTTCTTTTGATAGGGCAGATCATTCAACTCTTCAGTGGAAAAAAAGTGATTTTTTTTGACGGTGGTTTTCAGAGCGTCTATAACAGTATTGCCGGTGACAAAAATATTTTCCGTCCGGCCCTCCCGGAGTAAGTTTTCCCGGTTTCCGACAGTGGGACAAAAATGCATGTCTGAGATGCCGGAGGTCAGTACCCGGTTCATTTCCTCCGGAAAGGGTGAGTATTTGTCATAGGTCCGCAGCCCGGCCTCCACGTGCCCTACCGCCACTTGATGATAAAATGCGGAAAGGGCTCCGGCAAAGGTCGTGGAGGTGTCTCCATGAACCAAAATCATATCGGGTTTCAATGCGCTGATGGCATCATCCATGCCTAAGAGGCATTTGCTTGTGATATCGGAGAGGGTCTGCCGGGGGGTCATAATGTTCAGGTCCCAGTCAGGTTTGATACCAAAGACATTCAGCACGGAATCCAGCATCTGCCGGTGCTGGGCAGTGACGCAGCAAAGGCTCTCAATGTCGGTCCGGGAGGCGAGTTCCCGCACAAGAGGACACATTTTAATGGCTTCCGGCCGGGTGCCGAAGACACTCATGATACGCAGCTTACTCATCTGTTTCTCCTTTTCAGGCGTGGGAGTCGTCCTTCTTTTCAGGCTCTGGCTTTTCCCCTTCATGGGAGGCATGTCCGGTGAGCTCTTCCAGCTCCTCGTGAAGCTCTTCCCGGATTTCCTTTGGAAATACTACCCTGGCGGCTACCACCGCTACGATGCAGAGGGCGGCGAAGAACAGCATAGCCTTCTGTTCTCCTCCGGTGGTCAGTACAACAGCGGAAAGCCCCAGCATGGCGGAGATTACATACAGCGTCGCCACCGCCTGCTTTTGATTCAGGCCCATGTCGATAAGCCGGTGGTGAATATGCCCACGGTCGGCGTGCATGGGACTCTGTCCATGTGCGATGCGCCGGACGAAAGCAAATGTGGTGTCAAAGATGGGCAGTCCTAAAATCAGGAAAGGCACGGCAAAGGAAATTACCGCGTAGAATTTGAACAATCCTTGGATAGACATTGTGGCAAGGATAAAGCCCAGGAATGTTGCTCCCGTATCTCCCATAAACATTTTGGCCGGGTTCAGGTTGTAGGGCATAAAACCTACGCAGGCGCCTACCAGAGCCGCCATGACAATGGCAACATCTGCCTCGGAGGCCAGCAGGGCAATGACCAGCATGGTTGTCGCCGAGATGGCGGAAACACCGTTGGCCAGGCCATCCAGTCCGTCGATCAGGTTCACTGAATTGGTAATAGCCACAATCCAAAGCACTGTGATGGGAATAGACAGGGGACCTAATACCCAGTAGAGGCTGTTGGAAAAGATGTTTGGATTGGAAAATGCCTGGATGACCACCCCGTTCAGGGCGGGGATTAGGGCGGCGATGATCTGGACTGCAAATTTCATCATGGCGGGCAGGGCCATAATGTCATCCACGACTCCAAGCACCACGATGATAACGGAACCCATCAAGATGCTCTGCATCTGCCCGCTGCCCCGGACGTTGCCAAAAATCAGCACACTGAGCATAAAACCAATAAAGATGGCCAGCCCGCCCAACCGGGGAATAGGAACCTTGTGCATCCGTCGTGCATCTTTTGGCACGTCCACAGCTCCTACTTTGTAAGCAAAGGTTTTCACCACAGGTGTCATGAGAAAGCTGATGACCAGCGCCGTCAGCAGGGCAAGGGCGACATAAGCGATTAGTTGGTTGTCTAAGGGCATGCTGTTCCTCCTTTATCGGGCCAAGAGGCCTACCTTTTTGTAAACCTTGGAAAGGGTACGGTTAGCGGTATACGATGCCCTTTCTGCCCCGGCGCGGTAGACGGTCTCCAGATAGGCCTTGTCCCTCAGCAGCCGTTCCGTTTCCTCGCGGATAGGGCGAAGAAGCTCCACTACAGCCTCGCCGACAGATTTCTTGAAATCGCCATAGCCATGACCGGCAAATTCAGACTCAATAGCCTCGAAGGTTTGACCGGTGGCAGCGGCGTAAATCTGCATGAGATTGGACACGCCCGGCTTGCATGTCGGATCGAAGCGGACGCAGGCGTCGGAATCTGTCACGGCCTTTTTGAATTTGCGCAGTATATCTTCCGGTTTTTCCAGCAGGTAAACACAGCCGTTAGGGTCCTTGTCAGATTTGGACATTTTGCTTTCGGGAGAAGTCAGGCTCATCACTCGGGCGCCCACTTGGGGAATATAGGGCTCGGGAATTTTGAAGGTGTCTCCATACAAGCCGTTGAAGCGGCTGGCAATGTCCCGGCAGATTTCCACATGCTGTTTTTGGTCGCCGCCCACCGGGACCAGGTCCGCCTGATAAAGAAGAATATCCGCAGCCATGAGGGCAGGATAGGTGAAGAGACCGGCGTTGATGTTGTCGGCGTTTTTAGCGGATTTATCCTTAAATTGGGTCATGCGGGAGAGTTCACCGAACATCGTATAGCAGTCCAGCACCCATCCAAGCTGGGTGTGAGCGGGAACATGAGATTGGACGAAGAGTACGTTTTTTTCCGGATCCAGACCGCAGGCGATGTAGGCCGCCACCTGTGTAAGGGTATGACGGCGGAGCTCGGCGGGGACCTGCCGGACTGTCAGGGTGTGGAGGTCGGCGAGCATATAATAGCAGTCATATTCATCAGCCAGAGCGGCCCAGTTGCGGATGGCGCCCATATAGGAGCCCAATGTCAGGTCACCGGAGGGCTGGATACCGCTGAGGATTCTCTTTTTTGCGTTTTCCATGGTTTGCACCTCAATGTTCGTCCCCGGTGGGCCGGGGCGTAGTTCAATTTTCATAGTGTACCACGAAATTCCCTAAAGTGCAATTGCCGGAAAATAAAAAGTGCTGCTGAACATTGATGAAGCGTTTCGGTTGCGGATAAATTTTTTGATTAATACAGCAAAAACTCCTGCGGCTTTTTGAAATACCTCTTGTGGTGTGCCTGCTTTTTTGATATACTGACTTGAATTAAAAACTTTTATGTCTTGTTTAAACTTTGCCGAATGGTCCGGCGTCGAGAAACTTTTCCGGGCAAGGCAAGAATTTACGGGAATCCTGAAAGATTTTAAAAGTTCTTATTACTGTATGCCGGAAAATTCAACGACGGGACGTTTCGGCATATTTTAAACAGACCCTAGGTCAACGGAGGAATCAAAATGTCAGATGAGAAAAAGAGCGGGCAGCCAGGCAAGGGACTCTATGAGTGGGTCCAGGCCTTGGTCTGCTCCGTATTGGCGGCGGTGCTGCTGTTTGCCTTTGGTGCTCGCGTGGTAGGCGTGTCCGGAGACTCCATGAGAAATACTCTGCAGAACGGCGACTTGCTGTTGGTGGTAAACAGCCTGCTTTGCGGGGAGTACCGGCGGGGAGATGTGGTAATTGCGGCAAAGCCTACTTTTGAAAACGGTGAGCCGATTGTCAAACGGGTTATCGCCACTGAAGGCCAGACAGTAGATGTGGATTTTGACGGCGGCGTAGTTTATGTGGACGGGACGGCGCTACAGGAACCGTACATCCGAGAAAGCACCTATTTGTCAGAGGGAACGGCTTTTCCGCTTACTGTCCCGGAGGGCTGCGTTTTCCTGATGGGAGACAACCGCAATGGTAGCCGGGACAGCCGGGACCCGGAGCTGGGGGCAGTGGATACCCGGTGCCTGATTGGGCGCGCGGTATTTTTGCTGCTGCCGGGAAAAACGGCGGAGCTGGGCATGCGGGAATGGAGCCGTATAGGGAGATTGTAAACTTGAGGTTGGGAGAGAGAAAGAGATATGCGGAAAGAGGCACGGCAGGCGGAGGCTGCGGAGAAAAAATGCTGCGGCCGGGAGATTTACGAGTGGGTTCAGGCTCTGGTCTTCTCCGTGCTGACAGTGGTGCTGCTGTTTACATTTGTCATCCGCCTTATCGGTGTGGATGGGCATTCGATGATGCCAACTCTTCAGGACGGGGACAGGCTTTTGGTGCTGAACTCCGCGCTGTGCGGCGGATACCGGCGAGGAGATATTGTGGTTTTGCGGAAGGAGAGCTTCCTTCCTGAACCGATTGTCAAACGGGTTATTGCCACCGAGGGGCAGGTGGTTGATATTGACTTTTTCTCCGGGGCCGTTTTTGTGGATGGGCAGCAGCTTCATGAGGATTATGTCAACGAGCCGACATTTTTGGAGGAAGGGATGGAATTTCCCCTCACAGTGCCGAAAGGCAGCATCTTTATTATGGGGGATAACCGCAACGCCAGTAATGACAGCCGGGACGTCCGCCTGGGTGCTGTGGATGCCCGCTATGTGATTGGGAAAGCGGTGTTTTTGGCTTTTCCAGGCCCAGATGCCGTTACGGAAGAGAGAATATATGGACGGATTGGAGAGATTGCCTGATGGAAATCCAATGGTATCCTGGACATATGGCAAAGACCCGCCGTATGATTACAGAGCAGCTGAAAAATGTGGACGCAGTTTGTGAGATAGTAGACGCCCGTATTCCCCGGTCCAGCCGGAACCCGGATGTGGACAGCCTGACGGTGGGGAAGCCCCGCCTGGTGGTGCTGAACCGGGCGGATCAAGCGGACCGGGAGACGACGAAAGCCTGGGCCGCTTATTTCAAGGAACGAGGCCAAGCTGTGCTGGAGACGGATTCCAAAAGCGGATCAGGCACGGCGAAGTTTTCTGCCGCGGTTCGGAGCCTGCTGGCGGACAAGCTACAGTCCTACGCGGAGAAGGGGCAGACGGGCCGGGTGGTTCGGGTCATGGTTCTGGGCATACCCAATGTAGGAAAATCCACCTTTATCAATAAGGTTGCGGGACGGAAGACCGCCAAGGCGGAAGACCGCCCCGGCGTTACCCGGTCGAAGCAGTGGGTGCCTATTGACCGTGGTTTGGAGTTGCTGGACACCCCCGGCATTCTCTGGCCCAAGCTGGGCGACCAGGATGTGGGCCTGCATTTGGCGTTTACCGGTGCGGTGAAGGACGAGATTTTGGATACCGAAACTCTGGGCTGCCACTTGATGGCCTACTTGGCGGAGGAATACCCGGAGGCCCTGCAAAGCAGCTATAAGCTTTCTTCCCTACCGGAGCGGAAAGAGGAGGAGAACGACGTGGCTTTCGGCTGGCGGCTTTTAGAGGCCGCCGGACGTCGGCGAGGTTTCTTGATATCTGGCGGCGAGGTGGACACAGAGCGCATGGCGAAGATTCTTCTGGACGAGTTCCGTTCCGGCAAGCTGGGACGGTTTACCTTGGAAACGCCGGACTTAGAGAAAGAGAGCGTATGAGCGGAAAGCTGATTGTTGAGAATTTTGACGGTTCCATGGAACGGCTGGAGGTATTACCGGAGTGCGGCGCGACTAAGGCGGTTTTTCATATTCGGTATTGGGATAAAGAGGGAAGCCCTGTTGAAGCGGCATTGACGTTTTTCAACGTAATAGCAATTTCTTTTTCCGTCAATTATTTTGATAATCCCATTGGAATTGAGCTGTTTGGTCTGTATGAGATAGAGGACGAAACAGAAAAAGCCGAATTGATACGAGAGAATTTCCGTGTCCGGCGGCGGGAGTTCCTGTTGGCAGGATACGACGGATACGATCCGGAGGATGAAAATGACATGCTGAATGACTCTGGGGAGCTGGACCGGATTTTGTCAAAAGCAGGGTCTTATCATCTTTATCAGCAGCAGACGCGGGGCGGCACATACCGGCTTGCGGCGGACAGGTTTGAAATGGAGGCACGACATGGACCTGTGGACCCCGGAGCGGGAGCAGTGGAATAAAGGTTTTCAAGTCCTCTGTGGTGTGGATGAGGCGGGAGCGGGCCCTTTGGCTGGCCCGGTGTGCGCTGCCGCCGTGATTTTGCCCCGGGAATTGGAAATTCCAGGACTCAACGACTCCAAGAAGCTGAACGGGAAGAAACGGGAAGCCCTTTATGATCAGATCACGGCCCGGGCTGAGGCTTGGAGTGTCGCTTTTGCTACAGAGGAAGAGATCGACGAAATTGACATTCTCAACGCCCGAATGCTGGCGATGCAGAGGGCGATTGACGGATTGTCCCTCAAACCGGACATGGCTCTCATCGACGGCAACCGGGACCACGGCAGCCGGGTCTTCCTTGAAACTCCCCATGTTACCTTGGTGGGAGGAGACGGGAAAAGCGCTTCCATTGCTGCCGCGTCCATTCTGGCAAAGGTCAGCCGGGACCGCTATGCCGTTCAGGAGTTGGATGCTCTTTATCCACAGTACGGCTTCGCCAGGCACAAGGGTTATGGCACGAAGGCCCATTACGCGGCCCTGGATGCCCATGGTCCCTGTCCGGCTCACCGGAAGACATTCCTGAAAAAGTGGGAGGCGAGGCGTTTATGAAACGGGCCAGGACGGCCGGGGATCAGGGAGAGGCCTTGGCAGCCCGATATTTGGAGCGCCGCGGTTATGTGATTTTAGACCGACAGTGGCGCTGCCGGTTTGGGGAACTGGACATTGTCGGCTGTTCGCCTGACGGCATTGTCTGTTTCGTAGAAGTGAAGCGCCGGGGACATGGCTCCATCGGTCTTCCCAGAGAGTTTGTGGATGAGCGGAAACAGGAACGGCTGCGGAAAGCGGCCGCGGCATATCTTGCCGCCAATAGAGAAGACTCGCTCGCTCGCTTTGATGTCGCAGAAATTTATGAGGAAAAAGACGGCAGCCTTCGGGTGGTTTATCTGGAAGACGCCTTTGTATAAATTATAATGATATTACACAAGAAAGGTGAGATACACGACATGAAGTATTTAAGCACTAGAGACAGCCAGCTGCGGGTCAGCAGTGCCGAAGCTGTCAAGCTGGGCCTTTCCCGGGATGGCGGACTGCTGACTCCGGAGACGGTTCCCCAGATTGACGGAGCGTTTTTGCAGAGCCTGACGGGGGCCTCCTATCAGGAGCGCACAGCCAAGGTTATGGCCCTTTACCTGACAGACTACACAGAAGAGGAATTGCTGACCTTCGCAAACAATGCCTACGGTCCCGACAAATACGATGATCCTGCCGCGGCCCCTCTGCGGAAGGTGGACAAGAATACCTACTGCCTGGAGCTGTGGCACGGCCCCACCTCTGCCTTTAAGGATATGGCCCTGCAGATGCTGCCCCAGCTCCTTTCCGCCGCCCTGCAGAAGACCGGAGAGGACAAGACGGTCTGCATTCTGGTGGCCACCTCCGGCGACACTGGCAAGGCCGCCATGGAGGGCTTTGCCGACGTGCCACAGACAAAGATTATGGTTTTTTACCCCAAGGACGGCGTCTCTGCCGTGCAGGAGGCCCAGATGGTCACCCAGGAGGGGGAGAACGTGGGCGTCTGCGCCGTGGTGGGCAATTTCGACGACGCTCAGTCGGGAGTGAAACGTATCTTCTCCAACGAAGAAATTCGGAAGACTCTGGCAAATCGGGGCTATCTTCTGTCCTCCGCAAACTCCATTAACTGGGGCCGCATCCTGCCGCAGGTGGTCTATTATGTCTCCGCTTACTGTGATCTGCTCCGGGACGGAGAAATTCAGATGGGAGACAGGGTAAACTTCTGCGTTCCAACCGGCAACTTTGGTGATATCCTGGCGGCGTATTACGCGAAGCGCATGGGACTGCCTATAGGGAAACTGATCTGCGCCTCCAATAAAAATGACGTGCTGGCGGATTTCCTCCGCACTGGTGTTTATGACCGGAACCGTCCCTTCCACAACACGATTAGTCCTTCTATGGATATTTTGGTTTCCAGCAACCTGGAGAGGCTGCTCTTTGATCTCTCTGGTGAAAATGATGCAGAGGTCCGGGGCTACATGGAGACATTAGCGAAGGAAGGGAAGTACGAGGTTTCAAACAAGATTAAAATGGCGCTTCAAGAACAGTTCTGGGGCGGCTCCTGCGGCGAGGAGCACACCGCGGCCGCCATTGCCCGCTATTATCGGGAATACGGCTATCTGATCGACACGCACACTGCCGTGGCCGCCGGCGTTATGGAGCGGTACCGGCAGGAGACCGGGGACAAGACTCCCACCGTTTTCGTCTCCACCGCCTCCCCCTATAAGTTCTGTGACAGCGTTCTCACTGCCATTGGGGAGGCCCCGAAGGGAGACGGCGTGGAGCTGCTGGACCAGCTGAACACGGTTTCCGGTGTGGCGGTGCCCCGCCGTTTGGCAGCATTGAAGGGCAAACAGCGCCGTTTCGATCTGACGGCGGAGAAGACGGAAATGGATAACGTGGTGCTGGATTTCCTGAAATAACATGAGGAGGATGAGGGGATGGAAGCAGGGGCGCTGAAACGAACACACGCCCGGCTGTGCATAGCGTTCCTAATCCTGACGCTTGCGTTCATTGCTCTGCCCTTGATGATGTCATAGGCTTTTGGAGCTGAGTTGGCAGTCTGGGGCCGTGCCGGATTCATCGGTGCGGTGGGAGCCATGGCTGCTGTTACTGCCGTGCGGTATTCCTGCCTGCGGTGTTCCGGCTGTGGCCGGGGGATGGCGCCGCCGCAGTGGAAAGCCGGGAGACGGCGCTATTGCCCTTACTGCGGTGAGCCTTTTATCTACGACGACGAGGTTTAGGTCTTTCGTAGAAATGATTGAAGCCGCAAGCACCGGGCCTTGTTGCCGCCGCTTCGTTATGAATGTTTACCGGACAATCGGAGCGGGCGAAGATTCTTTTGCCTGCTTTGCCGCAAGCGGATGTGAGGCTCTAAGGCTCAAGCTTCACTTCCCCAAGAGCCTCACATCGTTCAAGAAAAACAGGAGAAGGGAGGGGCATGTATGGCCCTCTATGCTATCGGGGATCTGCACCTCTCCCTAACGGCCAACAAGCCTATGGAGGTCTTCGGCCCCGCCTGGGAAGGTTATGTGGACCGCATTGCCGAGGCCTTAGGGGCTTTGACAGCGGAGGATACGCTGGTTCTTGCGGGAGATACCTCCTGGGGTATGAGCCTGGAGGAAGCGGAGGCGGATTTTAAGTTTCTGGATCAATTTCCCTGCAAAAAATACCTGGTTAAGGGCAACCACGACTACTGGTGGACCACCGCCGCCAAACTCCACCGCTTTTTTGACGAGAGGGGTATTCATACATTGGATATTCTCCATAACAACTGCTTTTTCTATGGAGACTATGCCGTCTGCGGCACCCGGGGCTGGTTTTTAGAGGAGGATGCTCACAATGTCAAGGTGCTGAACCGGGAAGTGGGGCGGCTGGAGGCGTCCCTGCAGGCGGCAGGGGAGAGACGCCCTATTCTGTGCTTTCTCCATTATCCGCCTGTGTACCAGGGTTACGAGTGTCCGGAAATTCTGAAAACATTGGAAAAATACCATGTTTCCCTATGCTGCTACGGGCATCTTCATGGACATGCCATCCGCCGGAGACTGGAGGGGAAACGGGGAGAAACCGATTTTTCTCTGATTTCCGCGGACTATCTGGGCTTTGTTCCGAAAAAAATTTGTGATTGAAGGAAAAAAGACTGGAATTTTCAATATTTTTCTGATAGAATACTAAACTGCCCGGCAGAATGGTTTTGAGCGCTGGGAATGAACGGAGGAAAACAAACATGAGTGTGAAAAGCTGCGAAAAGCTCGAGAAGAGTCAGGTTGCTCTGACCATCGAAGTGGAGGCCAAGGAGTTTGAGGCCGCCATTGAAAAGGCATACCGGAAGATGAGGAATAAAATTAATGTTCCTGGCTTCCGTCCCGGCAAGGCCCCCCGGAAGATCATCGAGGGCATGTATGGCGTAGAGGTATTCTTCGACGAAGCGATTAACATCGCTTTCCCGGACGCTTACGAGGCCGCTGTGAAGGAGAAGGAGCTTCAGGTAGTGGGTTATCCCTCTGTTGAGCTGGTGGGCGAGTGCAGCCGGCAGGGCTTTATCTTCAAGGCTGTCGCGCCCGTGTATCCCGAGGTCACTTTGGGCCAGTATAAGGGTTTGTCCGCTCCTAAGGAGGAGGTTCATGTCACTTCCGAAGATGTGGACCGCCGCATTCAGACCCTTACAGACCGGAACACTCGTTTGGTATCTGTGGAGCGGGAGGCTAAGGAGGGCGACACTGCCGTCATCGACTTTGAGGGCTTTTTGGACGGCAAGCCGTTTGACGGCGGAAAGGGAAGCAATCACAGCCTGGAGCTGGGTTCCCACAGCTTTGTTCCCGGCTTTGAGGAACAGGTCATCGGCATGAAGGCCGGAGACGAGAAGGATATTGACATTACCTTCCCCGAAGACTACCATGCGGATCTGGCCGGGAAGGCCGTGGTTTTCAAGGTGAAGTGCCATGAGGTAAAGGAGAAGGAAGTTCCCGTTCTGGATGACGAGTTTGCCAAAGATGTTTCCGAGTTTGACACCCTGAATGAACTGAAGGCTGATCTTGAAAAGAAGATTACCGAGGAACGGGAGAAGGATGCCCAGCGCGGTTTTGAGGATGCGCTGATGGAACAGGTGGCCGGAGGCATTACCGCCGATATCCCCGACGCCATGGTGGAGGGACAGGCCCGCCAGTTCCTGGAGAATTTCCGTACTCAGATTGCCCAACAGGGAATTCCTTATGATCAGTACATGCAGATGACCGGCATGAGCGAGGCCAAGCTGCTGGAGGACGCCAAGGAGCCCGCCCTGCGTCAGGTGAAGATGGATTTGGCCGTCATGGCCATCATCAAGGCTGAAAATATTGAGGCTGGCGACGAGGACGTAGAGGAAGAGTATAAGAAAATGGCGGAGCAATTCGGCATGGATGTGGAAATGGTTAAGAAGTACATCCAGGCCGATCAGGTTAAGGACCAGATATGCAGCCGCCGGGCGGTGGAAATCGTGAGAGAGAGCGCTACCGCTGTGAAGCCGGAGGAAGCTGCGGCTCCTGCGTCCGCTGAGGAAGAGAAGCCTGCGGAAGAGGCGAAGCCAAAGAGAACCCGCAAGAAAAAGACGGAGTCTGCTGAGGGGGAGACAGCCGAGGAGAAAAAGCCGGCCCGGAAGCCCCGTAAGAAGAAAACGGAAGAACCTGAGGAGCCGAAGGACGCCGAATGATCTGAACAGGACGAATCTTTACTTGCAGATTCACGGATTCGACATATTTTCACTTAATGATTGTGATATTATGTGCGAATGACAGACTGCCAAAAGAAGTGAAATGTCTGTTGACGGGAAAAAAGATAGCTGCGGAAGACTGCGTCCGAAGGCGTGTTATAAAGAGCTGCCGCCGCATATGAAGGCGCTTTGCGCGGAGATGACCCGGTAGGGATGTCTTTCGTTTCCAATCATAAGTTTTTCTGTGAGTTGAAAAACTTGTTCAGCCCGTCAAAGTTTCTTTTGACGGGCTGAATGGTTATGGGTTTTCCATAGGAAAGCGCTTTGCGTTCTATGGAAACGGCGTCAACAAAAGACTGGAGGTTTTCAAAGTGAGTTTAGTCCCTTATGTAGTGGAGCAGACGAACCGGGGTGAGCGGTCCTATGACATTTTTTCCCGGCTTCTGAATGACCGCATTGTATTTCTTGGCGAGGAGGTCAACGCCACCACGGCCAGCCTGATCGTGGCTCAGCTCCTGTATCTGGAGGCCCAGGACCCTGATAAGGATATCCAATTGTATATCAACAGTCCCGGCGGCTCTGTGACGGACGGCATGGCAATTTATGATACTATGCAATATGTGAAGTGCGATGTGTCTACGATCTGTGTGGGCATGGCTGCCAGCATGGGTGCGTTCCTTCTCTCAGCCGGAACGAAGGGCAAGCGTATAGCCCTGCCCAACGCGGAGATCATGATCCATCAGCCCTCCGCCGGTACACAGGGACAGATCACCGATATGGCGATTCACCTTAAGCGCTTGGAGACAATCAAGAGACGGATGAATCGCATTTTGTCGGAGAATACCGGGCGCTCTATTGAGGAGGTCACGGCGGCCTGTGAGCGGGATAACTTTATGAGCGCCGGGGAGGCCAAAGAGTTCGGACTGATTGACAAAATTTTAATTAATAAGGAAGAGAAAAAGGACGAGGCATGAAGCGCCCCAAAAGGACTGAACTGCCGTGGAAGGCAAGAGGTTTACCCGGCAGCGTATGAAAATTCCTTTTGGTTCTTTTTACCCGGAAGAATATACAGAATTTCCAGGCGGAAAAGGTGCTGAGGAACTCCTGTATCTTTCAAGAAAAAGAACAGAACTGAGGTAGAGACCATGAACGACGACGGCAAGAAAACATTGCGGTGTTCTTTCTGCGGCAAACATGAGCAGCAGATTCATCGTATGATACAGGGGCCCGGTGTGCGCATCTGCGATGAATGCGTTCATCTGTGCATGAGCATTTTGAACGACGGGTTTGAGCCGGATGCCCCGGCGCTGGAAGATTTGCCGGATCAGCTTCCGACCCCTCGGGAAATCAAGGAGGTCCTGGACCAGTATGTTATTGGTCAGGAAGAGGCAAAGGTGGCTTTGTCTGTGGCGGTGTATAACCACTACAAGCGCATCTTCTTTGGCGGCGATGAGGATGTGGAGCTGCAAAAGAGCAATATTTTGATGTTGGGCCCCACCGGTTCCGGAAAGACGCTCTTTGCTCAGACTCTTGCCCGCATTTTGAAGGTGCCTTTTGCCATTGCCGACGCCACCACTTTGACAGAGGCCGGCTATGTGGGAGACGACGTGGAGAATATTCTTCTACGTCTGCTCCAAGCCGCTGATTTTGATGTGGAACGAGCCGAACGCGGCATTATCTATGTGGACGAGATTGATAAGATCGCTCGGAAGAGCGAAAATACCTCCATTACCCGTGACGTCTCCGGTGAGGGTGTGCAGCAGGCGTTGCTGAAGATAGTGGAGGGCACGGTGGCCAATGTGCCGCCGCAGGGCGGCCGGAAGCATCCGCACCAGGAGTTTATTCAGATGAACACGAAGAATATCCTGTTTATCTGCGGCGGCGCCTTTGATGGGCTGGAGAAAATTATTGAAAAGCGTCTGGATCAAAAGAGCATCGGCTTTGGCGCCAATGTCCAGGGAAAGAAAGACAAAGACCTGAGCAAGATACTTCATGAAGTTCAGCCTCATGATATTTTAAAGTTCGGCATTATCCCTGAGTTGGTGGGACGGCTTCCGGTAATCGCACCGTTGAATGGTCTCCGCCGGGAGGATTTGGTGCGTATTCTTCAGGAGCCGAAAAACGCTTTGGTGAAACAGTATAAGAAGCTGCTGGAATATGATGATGTGGAGCTTGAGTTTGAACAGGAGGCGCTGGATGCGATCGCTGATAAAGCTATTGAGCGAAACATCGGTGCCAGAGGCCTTCGCGCTGTCATGGAGGGAATGCTGACCCAGATCATGTATGATATCCCTTCGGATCCGACGGTTGTCAAGGCTGTTGTGACGCGGGAGTGCGTAGAGGGGAAAGGCCAGCCTATATTGACAAAGGACCCGGAAAAGGTAGGGTATTCCGTAAAGCTGAACACAGGGAAAAACGGAAAATCCCGCAATACACCTCCAAAATCTGCGTCTTAAACAAAAGGGAGACCGATATGATCGGCTTCAGGGGAGGAAGGGACTGCGGTCCCTTCCTCTTGGGTTGTCAGGACCGATTCCATTCTCTTCCAACGCCGGTGGTCCGCGGCTGAGCTTCTGGAAAGGAACGTGATTTTATGGAAGCGACAACAATGAATATTCCCGCTCTGGCCCTCCGGGGACTGACGGTTTTTCCCCATATGAACCTGACATTTGATGTGGAGCGCCGTATTTCCATTGCTGCGCTGGAGCGGGCTATGGAAGCGGAACAGGACATTTTTCTGGTGACGCAGCGGGAGATTGGTGTAGAACTTCCGGAAGAAAAGGATTTGTACCAAATCGGTACGGTCTCCCATATCCGACAGATTCTCCGATTGTCTTCCGGTTCTGCCAGAGTTATGGTAGAGGGCCGCAGGCGGGCCCGTCTGCGGCGGCTGTGGCAGTCCTCGCCCTATCTTCAGGTCAATGTTGAGGAGCTTCCGGAAGAGGCTGTTTCCGAGGCATTTCGCCGCAGCCCCAGAACGGAAGCGCTGCTTCGCCAGACATGGAATTTGTTTAGTGAATATGCGCAGACCTCTGGAAATATCCCGGAGGAGATCGTCACGGCGGTGATGGACAGCCGGGATGTGGGGTATTTGGCGGATTTTATTGCTCAGAACATCCCTCTGCGTCATACGGATAAGCAGGAGATTTTAGAGGAGACGGTCCCCTTTGTCCGCCTTCGAAAACTAAACGGCCTTCTGGCTCGAGAGTGCAACATTCTGGGGTTTGAGCATGAGATGGAGGGCAAGATTCGCGATCAGCTGGTGCGCGCTCAGCGGGATCAGATTCTGCGCACCCAGATTCGTGTTCTGCAAAATGAGCTTGGAGAGGGCGATGAAGAGGATGAGGTGGAAGACTACTGCCGGAGGATTCTGGCGCTGAAGCTGGAGGAGGCGGCGGAGCGCCACCTTTTGAAAGAAGCAGGAAAGCTTTCCCGCCAGCCCTATGGCAGCGCCGAGGCGTCAGTGATCCGAAATTATCTGGATGTTTGCCTGGAGATGCCGTGGAAAAAAGAAACACGGGAACGAATTAGTGTGGATGTTGCGCGAAAGGTGCTGGAGAAGGATCATTTCGGCCTGAAAAAGGTGAAGGAACGTATTTTGGAAACCATCGCCGTCCGGCAGATGAATCCTGAAGGGAAAGGGCAGATTCTATGCCTGGTGGGGCCGCCTGGCGTGGGGAAGACGTCTATTGCCATTAGCGTTGCTAAGGCGCTGAACCGAAAACTGGCCAGATTGTCCTTGGGCGGTGTCCGGGATGAGGCGGATATCCGTGGTCACCGCAGGACATATATAGGGTCCATGCCGGGCCGGGTGATTGACGCTATCATCCGGGGCGGTTCTATGAATCCCCTGCTGCTTCTGGATGAGATTGACAAACTGGGCGGGGACTTCCGGGGAGATCCTGCCTCAGCCCTGCTGGAAGTGCTGGACAGTGAGCAGAACCACGCTTTCCGGGATCATTATATGGAAATTCCTGTGGATTTGAGCCGGGTGATGTTTATTACCACAGCCAATACGACAGATACGATTCCCCAGCCGCTGCTGGACCGAATGGAAGTTATCCGTCTTACCAGCTACACAGACGAGGAAAAGGTAGAAATTGCGCGGTGTCATCTTCTGCCAAAGCAAATGGCAGAACATGGCTTAAAAAAGAGTGCGCTCCGGGTCAGTGACGATGTTTTGCGGGCCATTATTCGGGATTATACGAGGGAGTCCGGTGTCCGGTTGCTGGAGCGCAGAATTGCGGCGCTGTGCCGGAAAACAGATATGCGGCTGATTTCCGGGGAGACAAAACGGGTTCAGGTGACGGAAGAGGAGCTTCCCAGGTTTTTGGATTGCCAGCCGTATCCCCCGGCCCTTCACACGGAAAGAGAAGAGATCGGAGTTGTTAACGGACTGGCATGGACAGAGACCGGTGGCGAAATACTGGAAGTCGAAGCCGTTGTGTATGAAGGTACCGGAAAGCTGGAGCTTACTGGTAATCTGGGCGATGTGATGAAGGAATCTGTTCAGGCTGCCATGAGTTGTATCCGCAGCAGAGCGGCAGTACTGGGCATTGAGGCAGAATTTTATAAAAACAAAGACATCCATGTCCATTTTCCGGAGGGGGCGGTGCCAAAGGACGGACCTTCTGCCGGCATTGCCATTACCACGGCAATGCTTTCCGCCTTGACGGATCGAAAAATCAAAGCCGGAATTGCGATGACGGGAGAAGTGACGCTCCGCGGACGTGTGCTGGCGATTGGCGGACTGAAGGAGAAAACCATGGCCGCCCTTCGTAACGGCATCGGTACAGTATTGATCCCGAAAGATAATATTCGGGACTTGGAGGAGATCGATCAGACGGTTCGTTCCGCTCTGCGATTTGTGCCGGTAGAAACGATTGATCAGGTTTTTGCTGCGGCTCTGGTTCCCTTGCCGGAGAGCGTTCGAAAAGAAATAAGTGAGCCGGTCTATGCGCCCATCGGCCGGGAGAAGGCGGAAGCCGTTCTCAGGCAGTAAAGGAGCAGCTATGCCAATCAATTTTGGAAAAGCGGAGTTTGTTCGCTCTGCCGGAAGCAAAGAGCAGTTCTTATGGGATGGCCTGCCTCAGTTCGCTTTTGCGGGCCGGTCCAATGTGGGAAAGTCCTCTGTTATCAACCGCCTCTTGGGCCGAAAAAATTTAGCCTATGTAGGTGCCTCTCCAGGCAAGACCACCCAGGTAAATTATTATTTGGTGGATCGCCGGGCCTATTTGGTGGATTTGCCTGGTTATGGTTATGCCAAGGTTCCTAAGACGGAAAAAGAGCGCTGGGGAAGGCTGATGGAGAGCTATTTTCAGGAAGCTCATATCACTGCCGGAGTTTTGATTGTAGATGCCAGGCACAAGCCCACAGAGAACGATTTGACGATGCACAGATGGTTTCGAGAGACAGGCTGTCCGGAGATTGTGGTGGCCAATAAGCTGGATAAGCTGAAGAAAAGCCAAATTGAACCGGCTCTGACCTTAATTTGGGAGAGTTTGGAGTTGGCGGAAAAAGATCGTTTGCTGCCATTTTCTGCTGAAAAGGGCACGGGGAAAGAAGAGCTGATTCAACTGTTGAACAGCTGCATTGCATAAATGAGGATGTAAGAGAGCTAGAGGAGATTATATACAGGACGCAGACTGCTTCAAATATTTCCACTGGTTTGCTCTATTTTCCACAATCCATTTTTTGAAACCACGGGTTCAGCCCGTGGTTTTCTTTTTTAAGAAAACCGGACAGGCAGGCAGATTTTGCCCGGCTGTCCGATTCTATTTTGGATAGCCCTTCTTGTTAAAAGGGGGAAAGGCATGACAAAAATGATAGTAAATAGTTAGGGTGCATTAAGAAAGAAACGATTCTGCCAAGTTCCGCATCATTTTACTTTTCCAGGTCAGTCTTCTTGGTTTAAACATTTTAAAAATAAAATATGTTTTACACGCCGGAGAACCGCCGGCTGTTGGCTGAAAGAGATGAAGTTTGCCTCCCTCTGATTTTAGGACGCTGTATGCAGGCCTGCGGCTCTTCAAAACTTTTTTACATCTCCTGCTGATACCGCAGAACCAAATAAACCTCCAGCACACTTTTCGAAACAAAAGCCGCGATTGCTGCCAGCGTTACCCAAAGCGGCGCGTCGAACCCAAGAGATACCCATGACGCTGCAATCACAGCCCATTGGAGTACGTCCCCGGACAGAGCCTTGGCCCGGCGGCGGATGGCTACGTTCCGCTCGTCCGTCGCTTCGATTTCCTTTTTTCGGGCCTGCACCGGGTCCTTCTGGTCCAGATGCAGCATCAGCGTCCGCGTCAGCCCGATGGCAACCATTCCACTGCCGGAGCCCATCAGTATTCCGCCTATGTGGTCTGGAAAACGAGCCTTCCACAGAAAAATCGATACCATGGTCAGGCACAGCCCCACGGCTACAAATGCGATGTAAAGTATCTTTTTTCCTTTCATGACGGTTCCTCCTCATAGATAAAAATTTCCTCAATGGACATGCCAAAATAGTGGGGTATCTTGCACGCCAGCAGGATGGATGGGTTATACCGCCCGTTTTCCAAAGACCCGATGGTCTGCCGGGAAACCTCCAGCGCCTCTGCCAGCTCCTCCTGCCGGTTTTTTTATACAATCTCCTTTCGGTCGTAATGGAAAGGATGCTTTCTGTTGCAAGAAGAAAATGAGCTTCAAAAGCTGTCAAGTTTGCTTTCCATAAATATTTTTGGACAAACCTGGAATAGAGTGCTGCGGACATTCATAGAGTGAAGTAACCAAAGAAAGGGGGCACCTCCCTTGCAGAAAAACAAACTTGTTTCCCGCTATGAACAGGCCGCCGCAATTCTGCCCGGCCGCTTGCGAAAGGCGGCACTGGCTCTCTCCGACGGAGAGAAGGCTGAGGCAGAGGAACTTCGTCTTCGAGCGGGGCGGCCCTTGACGGTGCTCCTGTCCTCAGGGGAATTACCGCTGGAGGTGGACGTGGAGCCGGAGGAGCTGGAAACCTTGTGCGACCTGGCTACGGAGTTTTCCCGCTACGCCGCGGCGGAGACCATCCGGGAGGGCTTCCTTCCCGTTCGCGGAGGTTTCCGGGTAGGGCTCTGCGGTACGGCAGTGATGAAAGATGGAATAAACACAAATCTGAAAAACCTCTCTTCAGCGGTAATTCGTATCGCAAGAGAGCGAAAAGGAATTGGGGAGGATATTGCTCCCAAGCTGTTTCGAGACGATTGCTTTGTCAATACCTTGATTCTTTCTCCGCCTGGGATGGGAAAAACCACGCTGCTGAGGGACTTAATCCGATGTCTTTCTAAGGGCGGACCGGAATATCCATCTCAGCGAATATCGCTTATTGACGAGCGCGGAGAAGTGGCAGTAGTTCAGCGGGGGAGACCTCAGATGGACATAGGGCCGTATACAGATGTACTGGATGCTTGTCCGAAGGCGCTGGGCATTCCGATGGTCCTTCGGGCCATGAATCCAAAGATCATTGCAGTGGACGAGATTACCGTCCGGGAGGATTTGGCGGCCATGAATCTGGCGGCAGGCTGCGGAGTTGGGCTTTTGGCGACGATTCATGCCGCCAGTATTCCGGAGCTTCTGCGGAAGCCCCTCTACCGGCAGCTGCTGGAGAATCAGGTCTTTCGTCTGGCAGTCCATATTCTGCGGGATGAAAACGGACGGGCCTATAGACTGGAGGAGCTGCCATGCTGAAGCTGTTAGGGAGTCTCTGTGTCGTCTCTGGAAGTGTGCTGGCCTGGTGTATTCAACGGATGGAACGCCGCCGGAAACGGGACACGCTGTCTGATTTTCAGGCAGCCTTCCGCAAGATGGAGGAAGAGGTCCGTATGGCCCGAACGCCTATGCCGGCATTACTGAGGATGCTGGCGGCGGACTGCGGACCAGAGGCCGCCTCTTTTTTCCGCGTCACGTCCAAAGCTGCCGGGGAAGGCGAGATTCTTCCCGAGGTTTGGCGTCGGCAGGCAGAGCCGCTGCCCTTGAACAAAAGTGATAAAGCGGCGATTGCCGGACTTGGAAGCGACATGCAGGGCGACGAAGAGAAGGTATGCAAAGCGGTTTCCCATGTCTCCCGTGTGCTGGAGAGAAGTGCGCTGGAAGCGGAGAGAAAACGTCCCGAAGAGGAAAAACGTTCCACAGCTCTTTGGTTTTCCGCCGCGGCGCTGCTGGTAATTCTGCTGATTTAATTTGATCACCTTTGGGAATTGCGCACGGCGGCGGAAGACATTTTATTTGAAAAGTAGCATGAGGTACGAAAGCATGGATGTAGATTTGATTTTTAAAATTGCCGCTATTGGTATTCTGGTGGCTGTATTGAACCAGTTATTAGTGCGTTCCGGCCGGGAGGAACAGGCTATGATGACGACGCTGGCAGGACTGGTGGTGGTATTGATGATTATGGTGCAGGAGATCAGCGATCTTTTCAACCTCATCAAGACCCTTTTCAATTTTTAACTATGGAACTGGCAATACAGGCGGCAGTTTTGTGCGTGATTGCCGCTCTGCTGGCGTTGGTGGTGCGGCGGGGCAGTCCTGAGGCCGCTCTTTTGCTGGTACTGGGGGCCACAGCGGTGGTGCTGTTGGCCCTGGCTGAGAGTCTGAAAATATTGATGGACTTCTTGAGCCGGCTGGCAAAAGAGAGCGGTTTGCCACAGGAGCTGTTCATCCCTCTTTACAAAACGATAGGCATTGCTTTGGTGGTAAAACTTGGCGGCAGCCTCTGCCGGGACGCTGGTGAATCGGCTCTGTCCTCAGCGGTTGAAACGGCGGGAGCGGTATGCGCTCTCCTGGCGGCGCTGCCGCTGCTGCGGGCGGTGCTGGAGCTGTTATTGGAGCTGATGAGATGAAACCGTGGATTTGCGCATTGATTTTGTTTTTTGTTCTGGCGACGGACGTTCAGGCGGCGGAACTGCCTCAGGAGCTGATGGATACACTGCCGGAGGCGGCGGAAGACATTTTGGAAATGGAAGATATCTCTGGTCCTGAGAGCTTGGCGGAAGGATTGGAAAGACTGGCCAGGCGTCTGGCAGGAGAGGTTCAGTCTATTCTGCGGCAGCGCCTCCGGGGAGCGGCGTCAATCCTGCTGGTGGCAGTGGCGTGCGGCGCGGTGGACGGCTTTGCTCAGGGAACTGGAGAGGGAAAGACCACTGCTTTTGTTCCGATGGCCGGAGCGCTGGCAGTCACTCTGCTGACGGCAGGAAGCTTGGAGGATCTCATCGGGCTGGGCGCGGAGACCATTGGGGAGCTGAATTTTTTTTCCAAAGCGCTGCTGCCAACATTGGCAGCGGCCACGGCGGCCTCTGGTGCGGTGACGACTGCGACTTTTCAGCAGGTGACAACCGTCTTTCTGGCAGATGTCTTGATGAATCTTATCGATGGTCTGCTGATTCCTCTGGTGTATTTGTACATTGGCGCTCTGGCCGCCGGTGCATGCCTTCCGGAAAACCGGCTGGGGGCGATTGCTGAAGGTTTGAAAAAAATCATCACTTGGATGCTGGCGTCGTCTCTGCTGCTTTTTACCGTGTATCTCTCCACTGTACGGGTAGTGGCCGGTTCGGCGGACGGGGCTGCGGTAAAGGTGGCTAAGGCTGCTATCTCCGGTGCGGTGCCGGTAGTGGGCAGTATTATTGCCGAGGCTGCGGAAACCGTGCTGGCTGGAGCTGGAATGCTGAAAAACACGATCGGTATTTTTGGCATGCTGGCAATTTTGGCGGCCTGCGCCTATCCGTTTTTGCAGTTGGGAATTCAATATCTGCTGTACAAGCTCTCCGCTTTTTTAGCGGCGGCGGCAGGAGCGCCGGAGCTGTGTAAGCTTATTGACGGCTTGGGCGGGGCTTTTGGGCTGGTGCTGGGTATGACGGGAAGCTGTGCACTGCTGCTTTTGGTCTCTGTGCTCAGCTCCGTAGCGGCGGTGACGCCATGATTGGGGCGGTACGGAGCTGGCTCACCTCGATTACGGCGGTGACATTGATTTTGACGGTGGTGCAGACTTTTGTTCCAGAGGGAACCGTCAAGAAGATTACAAGCTTTACCGGTGGATTGCTGTTGCTGGCGGCTCTGCTTCAGCCGGTGCTCAAAACGGATTTAGGGCGGCTGCGGCTGGACGTTTCCGAATACAGCGAAGCCATTGAAGCACGGACCGCAGAACTGAACGCCGCCGGAAAAGAAGAGCTTGCGGGAATCATAGCCGGACGAACTGCGGCATATATATCGGACAAAGCGGACGCGCTGGGCCTTCAAGTGACAGTCCGGGTGGAGACAAGAACAGGGGAGGATGGAGAGATTCCCCTGCCGGACAGAGTGGAGCTGACAGGCTCTTATTCCCGGGATTTAGAAGATTATATGGCGCGGGAGCTGGGAATTCCGGCAGAGAGGCAGGTTTGGCATGAAGGAAAAAACTGAAGGAGTGCGAAAGATATGGGACAGGTACAAGTATGCGGCGCTGGTGGCGCTGATCGGCGTGGGGCTGCTTCTGTGGCCGGGCCTCGGGGAAAGGGGGACCCCGGCCAAAAGCGGACAGGAGGAGCGGAACTGCCAGGATGTTCAGGCTATTCAAAAGGAAATGGAGGAGATGCTCAGCGCCATGAGCGGGGTGGGGCAGGCAAAGGTGATGCTGACGGTAGATTCCGACGGAGAGAGGCAGTTGGCACAGAATACCACACTGAGCTACAGTGGAGATACCTCCGCGCCGGAGGACTATTCCCGAAAGTCCGAGACCGTCTTGGTGGATGGCTCCTCCGGGGACGAGACCGTAATGATTCGCCAGCTGTACCCGACGTATCGGGGAGCGCTGGTAGTTTGTCAGGGCGGCGGCAGCGCGGAGGTGCGTTTAGCGGTGACGGAGGCGGTAGCCGCGCTCACCGGTCTTTCCACAGACCGCGTCACGGTTGCAAAATGGCAGTGATTATTTGGAGGAGGAAGAAAGCTATGAGTGCAAGATGGAAGCGGAATGCAGTGGTGGCAGTGATGGCGGTGCTGGTCTGTTCGGCGGTAGCGCTGAATTGGATGTATACCGGCCAGGAGGTGGAGGACGCCTCCGGGAAGCTGCTGGGAGAGGCGACATTGGTGTCAAAGCAGGAGACGGAGAATTCGAAAACTGGCGAAGATGCCGGCACGGCTGAGGATACTGGGGCGGCGGATGAAGGAGCCGTTTACACCGGGTCGGACTACTTTGCCTCTGCCCGGCTGACCCGCCAGCAGGCTCGGGACAATGCCATTTCCCTTTTGCAGGAGGCGGCGGAACAGGAGAATGCAGATCAGACTGTGGCCAATGAGGCATCTCAGGGAATTCAGGTTTTGGCCTCTTATACGCTGAAGGAAGCGCAGATTGAGAACCTGGTTACGGCCAAGGGATATACCGACTGTGTGGCTTTTATGGGAGATGAGAGCGTCAGTGTGGTGGTGTCCACAAAAAGCGGGGAACTGACGGCGGAGGATGTGGCGAAAATTACGGATATCACGGTGACGGAAACCGGCTTTTCGGCCAATGGGATCAAAATCATGGCAGCAAATTAGTGGTTGTATTTTCCGGCGGAATATGCTAAAATAATAAATATATCATTTCAGCACGAAAACCCGCCGTGGAATGGTTCCCATTTCACGAAGGAATAAGGAGAGGTACAGCATGGCTGAGAGCAAGGATTACATGACATTGCCGGAGGAAAACGGCAGCATTAATATTTCAGAGGAAGTTATCGCGGCTATTGCTGTGGGAGCGGTCCGGGAGGTAGAGGGCGTTTCCGGGATGATGACCAATTTGGGAAACAGTGTCAGCGATTTGGTGAATAACCGGAAGAACGCCCAAAAGGGAGTAAAAGGCGTAAAGATTGATATGACGGGCGTGGCCCTGGTTCTGGATTTGTATCTGACCGTTGAATACGGTCATCCTATCCCGGATGTGGCATGCAGTGCGCAAAGGGCTGTATCGAACGCGGTGGAAGCGATGACCGGCTGCGCTGTGGAGGCGGTGAACATCCATGTGGGCGGCGTGACATTGGCGTAATAGAAGGCGCAACACAAGATAAAGGACGTAAAAGGTTTATGGTACGGAATACCGCCCGGGAGATTGCCATCCATCTCTCTTATGAGTTGAGCTTTACTGACAAAACTGTAGATCAGCTGCTGGACCAGCGGCTGACGGCAGCATCCTTTGCCGAGCTGGCGGAGGAGGACGATATTTACCGGGATGTTCCGAATGCCAAACAGGCGGATTATATCCGCCGTTTGGTTCGGGGTGTGCGGGAGCATGGCGCGGAGCTGGACGGCTATATTTCCAAGTATGCCAAAGGGTGGAAGTTTTCCCGTATTCCGCTGGTGGCTTCCGCTATTATGCGTGTGGCGATGTACGAGGTGATGTACATGCCGGATATTCCCAATGCTGCGGCCATTAATGAAGCGGTAGAGATCGCCAAAAAATACGAGACGCCGGAAACAGTGAAATTTATCAACGGCATTCTGGGCAGCTTCTCCCGGCAGGAGCTCTCCGAATAAAAAACAGCAGAGCGGACATGGAGTCAAACCATGTCTGGCTCTGCTTTTTCCCGTGGTTGGGAAATCGCTTTTTGGGAAGGTGTCCGCTGATGAAAAGTAGGGCACCCTTTACCGTCAGGGTATGTTTACGTTGTTTCCGCTTTTGACATGGGCCGCTCTGATGGCGGAGGAGCTGACATCAGAGCGGGTAAACGGCTTGGGTGCTCTACTGCTTACGGATGAATATCTGGCAGTGCTGGCGGCACTGACGGTCCGAAACAGGGAATGCCGGTGCCGGGAGGCTTGGAGCTTTTCGGGAGGGGAGCCATGTTCCCCGGTGGGAGAGCGCTCCACACCGGAAGCAGCGGCGAAAACAGCGGTGATCGTCATGAGGCCGCTTTTATGGCATCGATTTGAGTCTGGATGGAGCTGGCGTAAAGCCGGAGCATCCAGTTGGAAATAATGATACTCTCTTTTTATTATATCATAATTTGCGGGGCATGAAATTCATTTTGTATCAAGGAGTTATTATGGAATTTTGGGAAAGATGGCGCGCCTTCCAGGCCGAATGCAAGGAGACGCAGATACAGACTGCGCCGGCGGCTGGAATCGCGTCTTGTCAGTGCCAAGGACTTGAGGGCGCAACCAGTGTCCCCCATTTTTATAATTTCTGCGCCCTAGCCGTCATCTTTGCCGTTACTCCGGATTGTCTGTCCGGCCGTTCCGGCGAGAGGTAACCCCATGGAGCAGCATATTTTTGGCGTTACGGAGGTTAACCAGCTGGTCAAGCTCCTGTTGGACGGGGAGCCTATGCTTCAGGACGTCTATGTCCGGGGTGAGCTCTCCAATTATAAAATGTACCCTTCCGGGCACCACTACTTCACCATGAAGGACCCGGAGGGGGCCCTGCGCTGCGTTATGTTCCGGGGACAGGCGTCCCGGCTGCGCTTCCGCCCGGAGAACGGCATGAAGGTCATTGCTCAAGGGCGGATTACCGTCTTCCCACGGGATGGAGCCTATCAGCTCTACTGCAATTCTCTGACCCCTGAGGGAGCGGGAGATTTGGCGGTGGCCTTTGAGCAGCTGAAGTCCAAACTTTATGCTGAGGGGCTCTTTGACCCGGCTCATAAAAAGCCTCTGCCGCCCTACCCGGAGAGCATTGCCGTTGTGACATCCTCCGCTGGAGCGGCAATCCATGATATGATTCGAATTTTGAAACGCCGTTATCCGCTGGCGAAGGTAATTCTCCTGCCTGTGCGGGTTCAGGGAACGGAAGCCCCGCTGGAGATTGCGGGAGCCATCCGATATGCCAACAAATGGAGAGTGGGAGACGTTATTATCACCGGTCGGGGCGGCGGCTCCATGGAGGATCTTTGGGCCTTCAACGACGAGCGGGTGGCAAGGGCAATTTATGATTCGGAACTGCCGGTTATTTCTGCTGTAGGCCATGAGCCCGATGTAACGATTTCTGATTTTGTGGCGGATGCCCGGGCTTCCACGCCTTCCAATGCGGCGGAAATCGCCGTGCCGGATGGGATGGCACTGCGGCATTGGCTGGCTGGTGCGGCTTCTGGATTGGTGAAGAGTGAAAGGGCCCGCTTTGAGGCGCTACGGCAGCGGTTGAGGGCGCTGGAGGAGAAACGGGTCATGCGGGACCGGATGGCTTATGTTCAGGATAAGCGTATGGCGCTGCTTCA
The DNA here is from genome assembly GCA_910576845.1 of uncultured Oscillibacter sp. GTDB lineage: Bacteria > Bacillota > Clostridia > Oscillospirales > Oscillospiraceae > Oscillibacter. Next base: position 41,789 of record CAJTJA010000006.1, on the reverse strand, counting down.
TGTTCAGCAGCGCTTGGGAGATATATCCGCACGCTTGGTGTCACAGAAGCGGCAGCAGGTTTCGGTTTTAGGGGCAGCGCTGGACGCTATGAGTCCATTGAAGGTTCTGGGAAGGGGCTATGCTATGGCCCAGGGGCCGTCAGGAAGTATTTTAAGGACATGGCGGGATACGAAGACTGGCGAACAAATTACGGTTACTTTGGGAGAGGGCGGCCTTGTCTGTACAGTGGACAGGCCTTATGAAAAGGAGCAAAGAGCATGTCGGCAAAAAAAGTGACATTTGAGCAGCAGATTACTCGATTGGAAGAGATCGTGTCTGCTCTGGAGCAGGGGGATGTTCAGCTGGCAGACTCCCTGGCCCTTTTTGAGGAGGGAACAAAGCTCATTGCAGCCTGCACCAAGCAATTGGATCAGGCGGAGCAGCAGGTGGTCAAGCTGATGAAGGGGCCGGACGGTGCGCCGGTGGAATTGTCCTTTGAGACGACGGAGGAGGTTTGAATTATGGGGTTTCAACAGGAAATGGAGGCTGCTCGGAGTATTGTGGAAGCCCGTTTGCAGGAATTCTTTGCCGGTGAAGGGCTGGAGGAGGCTATGCGTTACAGTCTTCTGGCCGGAGGTAAACGCATCCGTCCGATTTTGACGATGAAATTCTGCGAGGCGTCCGGGGGAACGATGGAAGAGGCCTTGGATTTTGGCTGCGGTGTGGAAATGCTGCATACCTATTCCCTCATTCATGACGATCTGCCTTGTATGGACAACGATGATCTGCGCCGCGGGAGGCCTACTACTCACAAGAAATTTGGCGAGTGCGTGGCGACTCTTGCGGGGGATGCGCTTCAGGCGGCGGCTTTTCGGACGGTGCTGTCAGCCGGGGGAGAGTGGCGGCATGGCGGCAGAGCGTCAGTTGCCCTGGCGGCAAGGATTTTGGCGGAAGCTGCGGGGGAACAGGGCATGTGCGGCGGTCAATACTGGGATACAATTGGAAACGGGAAGCCCCGCACGGTTGAGAATCTGACAGAGATTAACGATAAGAAAACAGGTGCCCTGCTTCGGGCGGCCTGTATGATGGGGGTTGCCGCGTCTATGGGCCGCCGGACGGTGGATGGTGCCTGTATGGATGCCGCAAGGGATTATGCCACAAATTTAGGATTGGCATTTCAAATTCAGGATGACATTTTGGACGCAATTTCTACAAAGGAAGAACTGGGAAAACCCATTGGGTCTGACGAAGCCAATCAGAAGGCGACATATGTTACTCTGTTGGGAGTAGACGCCTGTGGGGAGCAGGTGCTCTTTTATACAGAGCTTGCCAAGAAGGCCTTGGGCGTATGCTCCTGGCCGGGAGATGTAAGTTTTCTTCTGGAGCTGGCAGACAGCCTGGCGGTACGGAGGAATTAGCGGTCCACAGCGCGGAGTTCCTTGGAAATTTGATTCCGGGGGGGAAAAAAATAATTGTGGCAAAAAATATTTTACATTGCCTGGAGCAGGGGATGAATGGCTTTTCCAAGGGGCGGAAGCGCATCGCTGCTTATATTCTGGAAAACTATGACAAGGCTGCCTTTATGACCGCAAGCCGCTTGGGAAAGCTGGTGGGAGTCAGCGAATCTACGGTGGTGCGTTTTGCTTCCGAATTGGGCTATGACGGCTATCCCAGTATGCAGAGGGCTTTACAGGATATGATCCGCAGCCGACTGACATCCACTCAGCGTATTCAGGCCGCAGGGGATATGTTCTCCGGGCAGGATGTGCTGACTACGGTCATTCAGTCTGATATCGACAAGCTGCGGCAAATGAGCGGCCGGGCAAATCAAAGTGAATTTGACCGGGTAGTGGATAAGATTATGACCAGCCGCCATATTTATATTTTAGGTGTTCGTTCCTCCTCCTTTGTAGCGGGGTATTTGCATTTTTACATGCACCTGTTGTCGGAAAATGTAACGCTGATTCAATCCAATGCGGCGGGAGAGATGTTTGAGCAGATGCTTCGCATGGGTCCAGGAGATGTGATGATTGCCATCAGTTTCCCACGTTATTCTAAAGTTACCATCAATACGGTAAAGTTTGCCCGGGACCGGGGGGCTGATATCATTGCAATTACGGATAATGAGCTTTCTCCGGTTTATCAGCTTTCTGAAGCGGCGCTGCTGGCGCCCTGTGAGATGATCTCCTTTGTGGATTCCATGGTGGCGCCGCTGTCGCTGATTAACGCGCTGCTGGTAGCGCTGTCAAATCGTTTTGGCGCGGATGTATCCGCGACATTTGCGGAACTGGAAAATATCTGGAATGCGTATGGCGTGTTCGGAAAAATGGACGATGAGTAAAAATATATTGGTAATCGGCGGCGGAGCCGCCGGAATGATGGCAGCGATTTCAGCGGCGGAGCGGGGAGCTTCCGTCATGCTGCTGGAGCCGAATGAAAGGCTTGGAAAAAAACTGAATATTACTGGGAAGGGCCGCTGCAATGTGACCAACAATACCGGCTTGGAAGAAATAATGGCCAATATTCCGCGTAATGGAAAATTTCTTTATAGCTCTTTCTCGCGCTTCAACGCGCAGGATACCATGGCTTTTTTTGAGGAATTAGGCGTACCGCTGAAGACAGAGCGGGGAAATCGGGTGTTTCCGGTATCTGACAGCGCCTTTGATATCAGCGCCGCACTGGAGCGGCGGCTGAAAAAGCTGCGGGTTCAGATTCTCCGGGACCGTGCGAAGTCCCTGAAGGTGGAAAGCGGCGCAGTTACCGGAGTCATGGGAGAGAGCAGATATTATCCGGCAGAAACTGTAATTTTGGCTACTGGCGGTGTGTCTTATCCTGCTACCGGTTCCACCGGCGAGGGTCACCGTATAGCAGAAGCGGCGGGACACACTGTGACACTGCTCCGGGGCTCTCTTGTTCCCCTGCGGGACTTCGGAGTTGGAAAGGTATTGCAGGGGCTCAGCCTGCGAAACGTAGGGCTGACAGTGTTTGAAGACAGCAAGAGAATCTATCAGGATTTTGGCGAGCTGGTATTTACTCATTTTGGTGTCAGCGGCCCATTGGTTTTGTCGGCATCCGCTCACATGAGGCGTTTTGGAGAGCGGGCCTATCACCTTGAGATTGATTTAAAGCCCGCTCTGGATGAACAGAGGCTGGACCGGCGGCTGTTGGGAGATTTTGAGAAATACAGCAATTATGATTTCTGCAATTCCTTGAATGATCTGCTGCCAAAGAAGCTGATTCCTGAGATCGTGCGGGTGTCCGGCATTACTGCCAGGCAGAAAGTTCATGATATTACGCGAGAGCAGCGGCGAGGATTGGTTCAGGTTTTGAAGCATTTTCCCATTGCCATTGCCGGGCCCTGCACGGTAACGGACGCCATTATTACCTCGGGGGGCGTGAAGGTGAAGGAAATTGATCCGGCTACCATGGGGTCAAGGCTGGTTCGAGGATTGTACTTCGCAGGGGAAATAATTGACGTGGACGCATACACCGGCGGTTTTAATTTGCAGATTGCCTGGTCTACGGGGCGGGCGGCAGGAATTGCCGCAGCGGGTGAAGACGGATAAAATTTGGAGGCCTACTATGAGTACCATTCGTATTGCTATCGACGGTCCCTCCGGCGCAGGGAAGAGTACCCTTGCCAGGGAAGCCGCCGCCGCTCTGGGCTTTTTATATGTGGATACCGGCGCCATTTACCGCAGTATTGGACTTTACATGCATGAAAACAGCATTGATCCCAGTGACGAGAGAGCTGTGGCGGCCGTGCTTCCCGCACTTCAGGTAGAGCTGCGTTATGATGACTCTGGGCGGCAGCGGATGTTCCTCAATAGCCGGGATGTCAGTGAGGAGATTCGCCTTCCGGAAATTTCCCGGTATGCTTCCTCTGTCTCCGCGCTGCCGGCTGTGCGGTCCTATCTGTTGGAGTTTCAGCGGGAGCTTGCCCGGAAAAATAATGTCATTATGGATGGCCGGGACATTGGAACAGTAGTCCTGCCAGATGCGGAAGTCAAAATTTTTCTCAGTGCTTCCGCAGAAGTGCGGGCGGAGCGCCGCTGCCGTGAACTGGAGGAACGGGGGACCCCTCAGTCTTTTCAGGATGTCTTTCATGATATTAAGGAGCGGGATTGGCGGGATACCCATCGGGACGCGGCGCCATTGCGGCAGGCAGAAGATGCGATGCTGCTGGATACGTCGGCTCTGGACTTTCAGGAGAGCCGGGAAGCACTTTTGAAGATTATTCGGGAAAGGACCGGCCTATGAAACCCTTTAATCGTTTGTTTGTTTTCATTTACTATGTGGTGGGCTTTGCTGCCAGAATCCTTCATCCCACTTCTGTGGAGGGAATGGAAAGGCTGCCCAAAAGCGGAGTGCTGCTCTGTCCAAATCATTCCAGCAACTGGGATCCGATTCTGGTTGCGCTCCGCCTGCCGATCAATTACCGGCTTCATATTATGGCGAAAGAAGAGCTGTTCAAAAATCCTCTTCTGGGGTGGCTGCTGAAAAAGGTAGGGGCGTTCCCCGTCAGCCGGGGCAGCAACGACATCAATGCCGTCAAGCAGTCGATTCAGGCTTTGAAGGAAGGAGATAATCTTTTGATTTTCCCTGAAGGAACGACGGTTCGAAATGGCGTGGGTTACATAGACGGCCTGCCGCCCCAAGCAAAGGCCGGAGCTGCCATGATCGGTGTCCGTACCGGGGCTGTGCTGGTGCCGGTCTTTGTGGATGGGGAAAAAAAGCTGTTTCATAAGACCCGCATTATCTTCGGCGCTCCCTATGAGCCTCATTATACCGGACGCCGGGGTACCTCTGAGGAAATGCAGAAAATTGCAGATGATCTGTTGGAAGCGGCTTATGCCTTGGGTGGACAGGCCGTAGGAGGGGGGCCGCTGTGAAAGTGCTGCTGGCGGAGAGCGCCGGATTCTGCTATGGTGTGCGCCGGGCTGTGGAGCTGGCACGGGATACGGCTGTTAAAACCGGCGGCTGCTGGATGCTGGGTGATCTTATCCATAATACATATGTGGTTGATGAGCTAAAGCGCTTGGGCGTCCGGAAAGCGGCAAGTATATCTTATTTAAAATCTGGGGACACGGTAGTCATTCGTTCCCACGGAGAGTCAAAGCAGATTTTGGAACAATTGGAGGGAAAAGGCATCCTCTTGGTAAACGCCACATGTCCAAACGTCCGCCGTATTCAGGTTTTGGCGGCTCAGGCGGAGGCGGAGGGCCGGACCCCGGTTATTATCGGTGATGCGGAGCATCCTGAGGTGGCAGGGATTGCCAGTTGGTGTGAGCATCCTCTGATTTTCAGCGGGCCGGAGGAGGTGTCGGACTGGCTGAAGCATAATTTGGAGGCGCGGGAGGTCCCTCTTACGGTAATGGCACAGACTACCTGCATTCGTGAACTTTTTGAAACTTCTTGGAAAATCATAAAAAAAGAGTGTACAAACGCAAAAAAGTTTGATACAATATGTACTGCTACGCGTAAGCGTCAGTTTGAAGCGGCCATCCTCGCCGCGAAAGCGGACGTAATGGTCGTGGTGGGAGACCGTAAAAGCGCCAACACCAAACATTTGACGGAAATTTGTAAGGAGAGTTGTTCTCGCGTTTTTCAGATTGAGAAAGCGGACGAGCTCTTGCCGGATTTTTTCAGTGGTTGTTCTGTTGCGGGCCTTACGGCGGGCGCTTCCACGCCAGCGGGCATTATTAAGGAGGTATATGCAGCCATGAGTGAAGAAATCAAAGCGGTCGAGAACAACGAGGAGTCCTTTGAGGAACTGCTGAATCAGTCCTTCAAAACTTTAAATACAGGGGAGAAGGTAACCGGCATTGTCACTGGCATTACGCCGACAGAGGTGCAGGTGGATGTGGGTGCCAAGCAGTCGGCTTACATTAAATTCAGCGAGTTGACCGACGACCCTGCCGCTAAGCCGGAGGATGTGGTAAAGGTTGGCGATGAGATCGAGACTTATATCGTCCGCGTCAACGACGTGGAGGGTTATGCCGAACTCTCCAAGAAGCGGCTGGACGCCGTGAAGGTTTGGGAGAACATTGAGCAGGCCGTGGAAGAGAAGACTGTGATGGAAGGCACCGTTACTGAGGAGAACAAAGGCGGTATTGTGGTGTCTGTCAAGGGTGTGCGGGTGTTTGTTCCCGCTTCTCAGAGCGGCCAGCCCAGGGGCGCTGACCTTTCGGCGATGAAGGGCCAGAAGGTTCAGCTTCGTATTACTGAGGTCAATCGTGCCCGCCGCCGTGTGGTAGGTTCTATCCGTTCTGTTGCCGACGAGACTCGCCGGGCAGCTCAAGAGGAGATTTGGGCCAATATTGAAGTGGGCAAGCGTTACACTGGTACGGTGAAGTCCATGACCAGCTACGGCGTGTTCGTCGACATCGGTGGTGTGGACGGCATGGTACATATCTCGGAGCTGAGCTGGAGCCGCATCAAGACTCCCTCCGAGGTGTGCAAAGTGGGCGACACCATGGAAGTTTATGTCATCTCCTATGACCCCGAGAAGCGGAAGATTTCCCTGGGCGTTAAGGATCATAACGTAGATCCCTGGCAGGTCTTTATGGACAAATATGCCGTGGGCGACGAGGCCTCTGTCCGGGTGGTTAAGCTGATGACATTCGGCGCTTTCGCTGAGGTGGTTCCGGGCGTAGACGGCCTGATTCACATTTCTCAAATCGCGGACCGCCGCATTGAAAAGCCGGAGGATGTGCTGTCCGAGGGCCAGATTGTGGATGTTAAGATTACTGCGGTGGACGAGGAGAGAAAGAAGATTTCCCTGTCTATTCGCGCTCTGCTGGCTCCTTCTGTGGAAGAGTCCGTGGAGGCTGAGGATGTGGAGGAGTAAGCTCCGAAAAACCGCTTGAGACCCTGAGACTTAAAGGGCAGGCCCAATGGCCTGCCCTTTTGTTGAAAAAACATGTTATTTTTTTCACGTTTTTTGCATTGCAATATTTTCCAAGAGATGTTATACTATGAAATATAGATGTCATACGACGAAAATTTACCATTTTGTTTTACAGAAACCAGAAATTATATCATTTGGAGGAATCGACTATGAGCTATCAGGAGGAATACCGCCAGAAACTGACTACTGCCGGCGAGGCGGTCAAGGCGGTCAAGTCTGGAGATTGGCTGGATTATGGCTGGACCGTCTGCTCCCCCAATGCGCTGGATAAGGCTCTGGCCGCCCGAATGGGGGAACTGACAGATGTAAATATCCGGGGCGGTATTTTGACCCGGCGTCCCGCTATTTTTGACGTTCCGGATGCCGCCAGTCATTTTGCCTGGAATTCCTGGCATATGAGCGGCATTGAGCGGAAGGCTATCAAGGAAGGATTTGCCTATTATATTCCCCTGCGCTATTCCGAGCTTCCCGGCTATTACCGGGACTGCATCAAGACTTTGGATGTGGCGATGTTCCAAGTAGCTCCGATGGATGAACATGGCTGGTTCAACTTTGGCCCGGGCGGCTCTCACCTGAAGGCCGTCTGTGATTGTGCCAAAACCATCATTGTTGAGGTCAATAAGAATATGCCTGTTTGCTTGGGCGGATTTGAGAACTGCGTCCATATCAGCGATGTGGCTATGATTGTGGAGGGGGAGAATCCCCCCATGGAGATATTGGGCGGGGCCGGAACAGCCTCTGAGGTGGATCTGGCTGTGGCAAATCTGGTAGTGCCGGAAATTTCCAATGGCGCCTGCCTCCAGTTAGGTATTGGGTCCATGCCCAGCGCCATTGGCAAGCTGATTGCTGAATCTGATTTGAAGGATCTGGGCGTACATACTGAAATGTACGTGGATGCTTTTGTGGATATGTCCAAAGCGGGCCGTATTACCGGCGCTTGCAAGCCCTTTGACCGGGGAAGGCAGACGTATGCTTTTGCTGCGGGAACTCAAAAGCTCTATGACTTCCTGAATAACAACCCTGAGTGCATGGCTGCGCCGGTCAGCTATGTCAACGATATTGCCCGTGTGTCTCAGATTGAAAATTTCACTTCTATTAACGGCGCGGTGGACATTGATCTCTATGGTCAGGTATCCTCTGAATCCTCCGGCATCAATCATATCTCCGGGGCAGGCGGGCAGCAGGATTTCGTTATGGGCGCTTATCTTGCTAAGGGCGGCAAGAGCTTTATCTGCTGTTCTTCTTCCTTTATGGATAAGAAAACCGGCCAGTTGAAATCCCGTATTCGTCCTACTTTGGTAGAGGGTTCTGTGGTCACGGCTACCCGCACTAACCTCCATTGGATTGTAACAGAGTACGGCAAGTTCAATGTTAAGGGCAAATCCACATGGGAACGGGCTGAAGGCCTGATTGCCCTGGCGCATCCCCAATTCCGGGATGAACTGATTGCCGAAGCGGAGAAAATGCATATCTGGCGCCGCTCGAATAAGCGCTGAGCCACCGCTTTCTGCGGGGCTTCTGCCGCGTGATGTTTGTCTCATCGAGTAGGTGCTTCGTTTAAGAACCTGTATTTATGACGGTTGAGCGTTGCCTGAAACAGTGATTTCTTGCGCTGATGTTCCCAGATCATAAATACAGGTTCTATGCAGCTTTCGTTTAGTCTTAGCATGGAACTTTCAATTCAGCATGGAATTTGTATCGTAAAGAGGCAGACAACACATGCGGCAGAAGCCGCGACAGAGAAAGGGGTGTCCATGTTCCAAATCGGGGACCTGGTCGTGCATCCCATGCATGGTGCGGGTATCATCGATAATGTTGTCCAGGAGAAAGTGGCAGGTACCATAAAGGAATATTACGTATTTAAGATGCCGGTGGGTGGTTTGATTTTAAAGATTCCAACCGCAAACTGTCAGTCCATTGGTATTAGAGCTATCATTTCTCCGACTGAGGCGGAAGCATTTTTTGCAGGGATTCCAGCTTTGGAAGTAGAATCGAGCACGAATTGGAATAAACGTTATCAGGAAAACCTTCTCCGTCTGAAAAGCGGAGACATCAATGAGGTAGCCAGAGTGGTCAAAGGGCTGATGCGCCGGGAATCCCGCCGGGGGCTTTCTACGGGGGAGCGGAAGATGCTTCACAGCGCAAAGCAGATTATTATTTCTGAGATTGCACTGGCGGAGGGCTGTGCATATCAGGATGCGGAGGCACGGCTTGACCGGGCGGTAATGCAGAAGCTGCCAGTTTCCCAATAAGAATTTGCAGTGAGTGTGAGGCCTTGTTTGAAAAATGACAAAGCGCTCAGATGGCGGGGCTTTTCTGCCATATCACGTTAAATTTTCTTGTCATACGGCTGTATATCTGCAAAAATTTGCTTTGTCTGGCAAAAAATCCGCTTGCCATTGGGCATTTTGCTATTTTTCGAACCTGAATTTGTCAGCAGGCTAGAATATTCTAAATGATAGGAAACAAAGGTATGTGCAGGAGACCTGGGAGAGGTCTCTTGCACTGTTGAAGTGAAAAGCATTTAGAATTCTAAAGAAGTTCGGAGGAGAAATGAAGAAGCTTCTTTGCGCTTGAGATTATGCTTAAGTATATCTGCTGCGGAAGGTTATGGGATTTTAAAAGAGTATTACGTCGAGAGATACGCAGAAAATATGTGTTTTCATGCACATTATGGGTGAATATATCAACTCCCCCTTATTTCCGGAGCGGCCTGAGCGAAAAAGAACGGGAGCTTTGCGTGAAACAAGAGGAAGCCTGTCTTTATGGATGGGAGCTGCAAACCTCCTGGTACGATATCGCTCTGCGTGAGGACGAAGGCTGGTCTATGCGCAGAATTGAAATCAATGCCATCAACGCAGATATTCAAAATGCCCCCGCTGGGGCAGAGAGGAGGCTGTGATGTTGCCCTTTTTTAAAAAAGTTCGGGAAGCGAAAAGACCCCGCTGTACTGCCGTGGTAGCGGCGGCGGGCAGTTCCACCCGGATGGGCGGTGTAAATAAGCTGCTTCAGCCGCTGGAAGGCGTTCCGGTATTGGTGCGGACCTTGGCAGCTCTTCAAATTACAGGAAGCATAGATGAAATTGTTATTGCCGCTCGGGAAGAAGATATTTTGGAGATTTCCCAGCTTTGCCGGACATACGGGATTACAAAATGCAGTAAGGTAATCCGGGGAGGAGAGAGCCGGGTTCATTCCGTGCTGTTGGCGTCATTGGAAGCTGCTCCGGGAACAGCGCTCTTGGCAGTGCAGGACGGTGCCCGGCCCTTGGTGACTCCGGAGCTTATTGACAGGGTGGTTTCCGTTGCTGCCCGCTGCGGCGCCGCCGCCCCTGCTGTAGCGGTAAAAGACACGGTAAAATCGATCTATGAGGATGGCAGGGTGGAAGAGACTATGGACCGGACACGGCTCCGGGCTGTTCAAACTCCTCAGGTCTTTGAGGCGAGCCTTCTGAAAGCTGCTCTCCAATCTGCCCTGGAACAGGAAGTTCCTGTTACAGATGATGCTTCCGCCGTGGAACGGCTGGGGAAAGCAGTCTTCTTGGTAGAGGGTGAGGAAGAAAACTTAAAAATTACGACTCCCATAGATATGATTTTAGCGGAGGCCATTGTAAGGGCCCATGAGGACGGAAGATGACAAATTTGCGTATAGGACATGGTTACGATGTTCATCGTTTGACGGAGGGGCGAAAGCTTGTTTTGGGCGGTGTGGAAATTCCCTGGGAAAAGGGCCTTTTAGGCCACTCGGATGCCGATGTGCTGCTCCATGCGGTTATGGACGCCTTGGCAGGAGCCGTCCGATTGGGGGATATCGGGAAGCTGTTTCCAGACACAGACCCGGCCTACAAGGGTATTTCCAGTCTGAAACTGCTGGAGGAAGTGGGACGCCTTTTGAGGGAAAAAGGCTTTGTGGTGGTGAATATTGACGCCGCGCTGTTGGCCCAGGCGCCAAAGGTGGCTCCTTACAAGGGTCGGATGGTGGAGAACATCGCCGCCGCCCTGGGGATTGAAGCAGAACAGGTTAATGTGAAGGCCACCACCGAGGAGGGCTTGGGCTTTACTGGGGACGGCTCCGGTATGGCGGCCCACGCCGTGGTTTTGGTGGAGAAAATGGAGAATATTCTATGAAGCAACATAAAATTTCCTTCATGTTGGTGCTGCCTTTGACGCTGGTTTTGGTGCTGGCACCGGTTTTGGCCTTCGATTTTGCGTCCCGGCGGGGGAGCCCTACAACGGATGTGTCTGTTGAGAGCCTTACTTTGGAGGATAACTGTTTTTCCATGACGGCCGGGCAAGGCGGAAAGAGTGCCAGAACATTCCGCCGGGCCTCTTGGGAAATTGAGGACGATACGCTGTATATCACCTTATTCAGCGGGCTGATCCGCAGCGGCTGCCGTCAAGATCATATTACTGTTAAGTTTGAAGAAGATGCCTTGCGGGAAGTTCGGCAGGTCTGTCTGCGGGACTATTCCTTTGCCAAGCTCATATATTCCAGATAGCGTTTTCGCTCCGCCTCCGGCGGGGCGTTTTTGTGCTTTGACACCTTTCGTTCCGAGCCCCATAAAATAGGAGAGAAAGGAGGATTGTTTGTGGAGCACTATATCATCCTTGCCCGTTCCGTAACATACGCTCAGCGGATGCAGAGATCCTTGAGCCGGGCGGGCATTCGCTGCCAGATTTTCCGGCCTCCCAGAGACCTGACGGATATTGGCTGCGCTTATGCCGTGCGCATAGCGGTTTCCAATCTGCCGGAGGCCCTGACTGCCCTTCACAGGGACGGTTTGGACCCCGTTCAAATATTTATCTACCAAAAAGGGCTGTATCAGGAGGTGGAGGCATGATCTATTTCGATAGCGCAGCCACCAGTTTCCAAAAGCCCGCTTCTGTAGCCGCTGCTATGTGGGAGGCCCTGGCCTCCATGAGTTCACCGGGACGTGGGGGATATCCTGCCGCTGCCCGGGCTGCCGACACGGCTTTCCAGTGCCGTTCGGAACTGGCGGAGTTGTTTGGACTAAAAAATCCGGAGCAGGTAGTTTTTACTCTCAATGCCACACACGCTTTAAATATCGCCATTAAAAGCCTGGTTCCGCCAGAAGGCAAGGTGGTGGTCTCCGGCTATGAACACAACGCCGTCACCCGGCCTCTGGAAGTGTTGGGGGCAAGAATATCCGTGGCAGCGGCCCCGCTTTTTGAGCCGAAAGCGGTGACGGCGGCGTTTGACCGCCTTATTGCTCCGGATGTCAACGCTGTGGTTTGCAATCATGTATCCAATGTGTTCGGATTTATCCAGCCAGTGGAGGAGATTGCTGACATATGCCGGAAGCGAGGGGTGCCCTTTATTGTTGACGCATCTCAGTCCGCGGGAATCCTGCCGCTGAATATGGAGACTCTAGGGGCGGCGTTTATTGCCATGCCAGGTCATAAAGGACTTTACGGTCCTCAAGGTACCGGCGTGCTTCTTTGCGGCGCGGGCGTGCCTGTCCGCCCCCTAATGGAGGGCGGAACCGGCAGCCAATCCATTCAGCAGCAAATGCCGGATTTTCTTCCGGACCGTCTGGAGGCCGGGACTCTCAATGTACCGGGTATTGCAGGACTGCTGGCGGGTGTGCGTTATGTCCGCCGCGGGGGACTGAACAAAATACTGGATCATGAAAAGCATTTGACGCAGATGACGATTCAGGGGCTGGAGACTTTGCCGGGTATACGAGTCTATGCCTCGCCGGGTCTCCAGAATCAGACAGGTGTGCTGTCTCTGACCGCAGAAGGCCTGGATGTGGAGACTATTGGTTCAGCTCTGGAGGAGAGAGGAATCGCTGTCCGAACAGGCATTCATTGCGCTCCCTATGCCCACCGCACTGCCGGGACGCTGGATACCGGCACCGTTCGTCTCAGTTTCTCCGATTTTAATACACCGGAGGAAGTTGCCCGCCTGCTTCGGGCGCTTTGTGGAGTTCTGGGCCGGGCTTTCTAAACAGTTCGTGAATTTTTCGGTAATTTTCCCTTGGTTTACCTTGCTTTTTACCGCCAGGTTCTATATAATCTAAAGTATTCATGACCTGACGTTTCTCTCAGCGAAAACAGCCGCTCCCCCGGCGGCCGGGAGGAAAGGGATGACGACGTAAAAATGAATGTGACGCTGACAGAGCTGTTTGCTACCATTGGCCGGTATTTGCTGACCATTGAGGTGGCGGATGTTTTGGATATTGCCATTATGGTGTTTGCGCTTTATAAGGTGCTGACTCTGGCGCAGACTACCAAGGCCGCCAGCCTGCTGAAAGGGCTGTTTGTCTTTTTAGCGGTTCTGCTCTTAAGCTATCTGTTTCAGCTCAACGGTATTTATTATCTGCTGAGCAAAATGGTGGAGTGGGGTGTACTGGCCCTTGTTATTCTCTTTCAGCCGGAAATACGCCGGATTCTGGAGGAGATGGGCAGCCGCCGCATCCTCGCTCTGTTTACCCGTGCAGAGAATGCCAGTGTTTTAGAGCAGACGATCGGTCAAACGGTATTGGCATGTTCCGAGATGTCCCAGTCCCGCACGGGTGCGCTGATCGTGTTTGAGCGGGAGATTCTGTTGGACGACATGGTCCGCAGTGGAACCGTTTTGGATGCGGCGGTGTCTAGTGAGCTTTTGAAAAATATTTTCTTTGTAAAAGCGCCTATGCATGACGGGGCAGTGATTGTCCGCCACGGGCGGGTGCTGGGGGCAGGCTGCATGCTGCCCCTGAGTAAAAATGTGAATCTTTCCCGGGATTTGGGGATGCGGCACCGGGCCGGCATTGGCATGAGTGAGAACTCCGATGCGGTGGTGGTCATTGTGTCGGAAGAGACTGGTTCCATTTCCGTGGCTACCGGCGGAATGCTGAAACGGCACCTAAAGCCGGAGACTCTTGATAACCTCCTGCGGAACGAACTGCTTCCGCAGGAGGAAACTGAGACGAACAAACAGAAATTCAGTCTGACGGGCCTTCTGCGCTCCAGGAAGGACGGAGGTGCGTAAAAGGTGGAAGGTGAAAAGACGGGACGCCGCAGGATAGTTTATATGCTGCTGTCCATTCTGGTGGCTTTCGGTATATGGCTTTATGCTGATCTGACCAGTGGGCCTAACAGCGCGCCCAGAACCATAACACGGGAATTTGAAGGAATTCCTATTGAGTATTTATACGAGAGCACTCTGACAGACAGAGGGCTGATGCTGGTAGAAGAGGGAACGGATCTTACTATTGATCTGGAGCTGAAGGGTACCCGCTGGGATATCTCCAGTCTGGACCGCTCTCATATCCGGGTTACTGCCAGCCTTTTTGACGTGACCAGCCCCGGAGAACAGCGAGTGAACTGGAACATCGGCTTCACAAATTCGAAATTTAGCCCCAGCAATATTGGAACAGAAAACGCCAGCATTAAAATGGCCAGCGTGAACATCAGTGAGCTGTACAGCCGCACGATTGACGTCAGCTGTGAACTGGTGGGAAATGTGGCGGAAACGTACTCCGCCGGACAGGTTCAGCTCTCTCATACGCAGGTAGAGGTCCGGGGCCTTCAGGAGGATATTAATCGTATCAGCTATGCCAAGGTCACTTTGGACATTGGCGAGAGCGCGGTGGAGACGGTTTCTCAAGAGCTGGAACTTCAGTACTATGACAAGAATGGCCAGCTTTTGGACAAGGCGGACATCCACTCTAACGTGGAAAATGTCCAAGCTACTTTGCCGGTCTTTGTCACTAAGGAACTGCAGTTAGTAGTTAGTTTTGTTGAAGCTCCCGGAATGCGCAGAAAGAGTGTGGACTACCGCATTGAACCGCAGACCATCATGGTTTCTGGAGATGCCACCCAGCTGAAAAACATGGAGACGCTTCGGCTTGGTGATTACAAGCTGGAAGAACTGGGGACTACCGCCTCCCAGAACTACACGACGACCAATTATCCCATCATTCTGCCGGATGGGTGTCAAAATCTCAGCGGCGTCACCCGTGCGGCTCTGCGTATCCGCTTTGAAGATATGACCAACGCTACAATATCCACGGAAAACATCTCCTGGCTGAATCTTCCGGAGGGAAAGCGCGTTGAACTGCTGACCGGCAGTTTGGCAGTGGATGTTTTTGGAACGGAGGCGGATGTATCTGCCCTCACTGGCGAGGATCTGATTGTGACGGCAGACCTGGGCGATTATTCCGCTGCTTCCGGGACATATACTGTTCCGGTGGAGGTGACGGTGGCGAAAGGCGACGTTGGTATCAGCGGCACGTATGAGGTACAGGTTACAATTCGAGAGGGATCGGAGGAGCCTCCAGAGGAAGAGCCGGATGGACCCGTGGAAGGTGAGGCTGGCGAAGAATGAATGAGGACCATATTTAGGAGGCTGTCATGACGCAAGTTGCGACTGTTGAACGAATTTTAGATTCTGAACACGCTGAAATTTCTGTTCCCAGGAAATCTGCCTGCGGACATGACTGCGAGGAGTGTGCGGGCTGCGGAGTTACCGGTGCGGCGGTCCATGCCAGGGCAGCAAATCCTATTGGTGCGGTTCCAGGGCAGAAAGTAGTAGTCGAGAGCAGTACGGAAAAGATGCTTCGCATCGTTGCATTGGTTTACCTGATTCCCGTGGCTCTGTTTTTTGTGGGTTATTTTGCCGCTATGGCGGTGACAATTAGTGTGGCAGTTCAATATACCGCCGCCGTGGCCGGCTTTGTCCTTGGCATTCTTGGGGCTGTCAGCTATGACCGTCGTCTTCGAGCAAAGGGAGGGCTGTCCTTCACCATCGTTCGGCTGTTCTGATGTTTGGATATGTCAGGCCTCCTCAGGATATTCCGGAAGAAGAGAAGAGCCGTTTTGGAAGAGCTTACTGCGGCCTTTGCCATGCTTTGGGTGGGCGCTACGGCACCGCGGCACGGTTTATCCTGAACTATGACTTCACGTTTTTGGCTATTCTCCTTTCCCAGCCGGAGGAGGAGGCTGTCTGTCACAGCCGCTGTGCGGCGCATCCCATTCATGGGCGAAACTGGCTGGAGCCCAGCGAGGCGCTGGACATGGCGGCGGATGAGAGCGTGATTTTGGCTTACTGGCAGGCTCGGGACGGTGTAGAGGATCATGATTGGCTTCATGGCTTGAAATATCGGGGGGCCTCCGCCATTTTGGAGAGGGCATACCGAAAAGCTGTTAAGGTCCGGCCTGATTTTGACAAATCCACCCGCCGCCAGTTGAAGCGGTTGGCGGAGCTGGAGCGAGAGAGCTGCCCTTCTATGGATCAGGCGGCGGATACTTTCGCCGTGCTGCTGCAGGGAGCTGCCCAGTCAGTGGTTGAGCCGGTGCGGCGGCGGGTATTGGAGCAGATGCTTTACCATTTGGGCCGGTGGGTTTATTTAGTGGATGCGGCGGATGATTTAAAGAAAGATGCCTCCTGCGGAAATTACAACCCGGTTGCTTTGCGCTACGGGCTGACA
>CAJTJA010000006.1:0-25456 GCA_910576845.1 uncultured Oscillibacter sp. | reverse complement strand
TCTGGACAGAGGAGAGCCGGCGGAGTTTTGCGGCTACGCTAGATCATTCCGTCCATATGATGGCCACCGCTTTTGAGTTGTGGGACTTTGGCGTCTGGACGCCGGTTTTGGAAGCTACCCTCTATACCGGGCTTTTCCGCATAGGAAAAGCTGTGCTGGACGGCACCTTCCGGAAGGGGGACAATCAGAGAGAAACGCAGGAGAGAAGCACATGAATGATCCCTATCAGGTACTTGGCATTTCGGAAAGTGCCACTGACGAGGAAGTTAAACGGGCTTACCGGGAACTTGCAAGGAAATACCACCCGGATAACTACCATGATAATCCCCTTGCTGACCTGGCCCAGGAGAAAATGAAAGAGATTAATGCTGCTTATGAAGAGATTAACAAGCGGCGCAGCGGAGGAGGCAGAGCCGCCGGTTCCAATTATGCTGGAGGCTGGCAGCAGTCTTATGGCTCCGGAGGTTCTTCGGTTTTCCAGCAGGTTCGGGCTGCCATTCAGATGGGTGATATCGCTCGGGCAGAAGCGCTGCTGAACAACATGGCCGACCATAATGCCGAGTGGAACTTCCTTAAGGGCGCAGTATGTTACCGCCGTGGATGGATGGATGAAGCCTTACGGTATTACCAGACCGCCTGTCAGATGGAGCCGGGCAACCCGGAATACCGCCGGGCGTTGAATCTGATGCAGAATGGGGCTGCCTATCGCCCTGGAGGAGAACCTTTCGGGACCATGTGCGCTGGAAACCCCTGTCTGACATTATGCTGCGCCTATACGCTTTGCAACGGCGGCTATTGCTGCTAACGCCTGAAAGGGGGGGGGCCACGCCATAGACGAGCGTACGGTGAACCTTCCCGGCCGGGATGAACAGAAGAGCGCACAGATTTTCCGGCAGGTCCGGGCCGACATCCGGGGGGGGGGGAAAATCTTTCCTGGGCGAAGGAGCTGCTGGACGGCGTGGAGGAGCGCTGTGCCGAGTGGCATTTGCTCAAGGACGCGGTGTGCTGCCGCAAGGACTGGATGGACGAGGACCGGCAGCACTATGAGGCCGCTTTCCGGATGGAGCCGGGGAACCCGGAGTACAAAGAGACCGTGAAGCGGATGCGGAGCAGAAAATATTACCACCCCGAGGGAATGCCCGCCGGGACGCTTTCCGATAATCTTCCATCCTGGCGGTGAGTTGTTTGGATGGGGCTTGCGCCTGTTGCATCTGTTGTCACTGTACGGTTTTCTGCTATAATATGTACTGGTGTTGCGACAACTGTCCGGATTAGCTTGCGTATTTGCCGCTTTATCTGAAAATATAGGGGGAGAGCACCATGATTAAGAGCATGACCGGCTATGGCCGGGCCAGAGAGACAAGGAACAGTCGGGATATCACAGTGGAGGTCCGGGCGGTTAACAACCGTTACCTTGACTGCACGGTGAAGATGCCCCGACTGTATATCTTTGCCGAGGATGCGCTGAAACAGCGGGTCCAGCGGGCAGTCTCCCGAGGAAAGGTGGATGTGTTTATCTCTGTGGATGCTTCCGCCGCCGACGTGACAAAGGTGGTTGTTAACCGGGAACTGGCGGGGCAGTATGCCGCCGCATTGAATGAGCTGGCAGGGGTCTGCGGCATCACAGCTTATAAAATTACGCCGGAGATATTGGGCAGGTTTCCGGATGTGCTGAGCGTCACGAAAGCGGACGAGGATTTAGAAGCTGTCAGCGCTGATCTTTGTGCCGTGCTGGATGCGGCTTTGAAAGCGTTTAATGAAATGCGGGGCGTGGAAGGCGCCCGCTTGGCGGAAGATATTGAGAACCGGCTGAGAGCCATTGAAGATTATACCGGACAGGTGGAGGCCCGTTCGCCGGAGACTGTGGCGGAGTACCGTGCGAAGCTCACAGCCCGAATGGAGGAAGTGCTGCAGAATGTCTCCGCAGACCCGCAGCGGATTTTGACGGAGGCGGCCATCTATGCAGATAAGGTGGCAGTGGATGAGGAGACCGTCCGGCTTCGGAGCCATGTGTCTCAGCTGCGAACTATGCTGAAAGCTACGGAGCCCATGGGCCGGAAGATGGACTTCCTTATTCAGGAGGTTAATCGGGAAGCGAATACGATCGGTTCCAAATGTGGGGACGTGTCCATCGCTCAGGTAGTGGTGAACCTGAAGGCTGAGGTGGAAAAGATGCGGGAACAGGTACAGAATGTGGAGTGACCTGCTTTTCCCGGGAAAGAAAGTCAGTAAAAAAGCGGTATTACGTTTGCGCTGTCATGTGTTTGGCCAGGATAATATGACGGCGGAGCGGTTTGATTGTGAGTGTGCATATGGAATTTATCAATATTGGTTTTGGCAGTGTCGTCTCCCGGGGACGGATAGTGGCTATTGTCGGCTCTGATTCTGCCCCGATTCGCCGGATGATCCAAGAAAGCCGGGAGCGGGGAATGCTTATCGACGCTACTTATGGACGGAAGACTGCGTCGATCTTTGTAATGGACAGCGGACATGTGATTTTGTCGGCTTTGCCGCTGGAAAAGTTTGGAGCGGCAGAAAAGGAGGGCGCATGAAAAGAGGAAAAACATTTATCGTGTCTGGTCCGTCCGGCGTGGGGAAAGGGAGCGTACTGAAGGTATTGCTGGAAAAGCGGGAAGATGTTTATGTCTCCGTTTCCGCTACCACCCGCCCTCCCAGAGCCGGAGAGGAAAACGGAGTTCATTATCATTTCCTGGACGTAGATACCTTTCACGAGTGGATGGCGCAGGATGCATTTTTAGAGTACGCGGAGTATGTTGGAAATTTTTATGGTACGCCCAAGCGCTTTGTGGATGAGGCCATGGAGGCGGGCCGGGATGTGATTCTGGAAATTGACGTGCAGGGAGCTTTGCAGATTGCCCATAAGCGGCCGGATGCTATTTTAATTTTTATTGCGCCTCCCAGTTGGGAAGAGCTGGAGCGCCGTCTGACTCTCCGGGGAACTGACAGCCCGGAAAAGATTCAAAAGCGGCTTTTGCGGGCCAAGGTAGAGTGCAAAACCGCAGGAGCATATCATTATTTCGTTATTAATGATACGATTGAAAATGCCGCTATGGAGCTAAATGCCATTATGACGGCGGAGCATTGCCGTTCTATGGACCGCATGGAGATTATCAGCGGCGTGTGACTGTAAGGTATCTTTTCATATTTAATTTAAAAAGGAAGTTGATTCAATTATGATGCTGTATCCCGCTATGAGCAAACTTAATTCTTATATTCCCAATCGTTATATGCTGGTGAATGTAGTTGCCCGCAGAGCCCGTCAGATTGCTGAGGAAGCAGAGATCAGCGGCCTTCACTTGGATGAAAAACCAGTGACGCTGGCTATTCATGAGGTGGCCGACGGCAAGCTTAGTGCCGGCGGAATAGAGACGGCCGCTGAAGAAGCCTGATTCCAACACATGGAATCCGCCGCCATTGTGAAAGTAGCGGTCAGCGCCGCGCCTTATTTTATTGATAAGCCTTATGACTACCTGATACCTCTGGAGTTGGAGGCTGCTGCAATTCCGGGTGTGCGGGTGACAGTGCCCTTTGGCAGGGGAAACCGTTTGTCGGAGGGAATGATTCTCACCCGTGGCGAGGGAAAGAAGGTTCAGGGATTAAAGGCCCTCTCCGCGGTACTGGACAGGAAGCCGGTGCTGGACAGTGCCGGACTGGCTTTGGCGCTGTGGATGCGCCAGCGATACTTCTGCACCATGTTTGAAGCGGTGAGAATGATTCTGCCCGCTGGATTGTGGTATCGTTTCCGGGAGATTTGGCATCTTCAGCCGGATATGGATTTTGAAGCCGCTAAAGCCGCCGCTAAGGGGATTCGCTGCGGCTTAGCGGTACTGGAAACATTAAGCTGCTCTGAGGGTGGTGCTGAGCTTGAGATGCTGCAGGACGCTCATGGGGATGGAGTTGTTTCAGCTCTCCGGGCATTGGAGAAATTAGGAATTGTTTGGCATGAGACTGAAGCAAAACAAAAAATTTCGGATAAAACCCGTCGTATGGCGGAGTTAGCTCTCAGCGCAGAAGAAGCATTGGCTCTGACAGAAGCGAAACGGCGTTCCTCACCTGCCCGCTATGAAGTTGTCAAATTACTGGCTGCTAATGGAAGAACGTCTTGCGCAGACATTCTTTATTTTACCGGCACATCTATGAGGACTCTTCGAGGGATGGAAAAGGCGGGGTTGCTGGCTTTTTCTGAGTCGGAGGAGCTGCGGGTTCCGTTGATTTCGGATGTAGAGCCAGGGCCGCCTATTGTTTTGAATAAGGAACAAAAGACTGCATTTGATTTTCTCCTGAGTTTGACGGAGATAGAGCAGGCTGCCGGTGCGCTTTTGCAGGGGGTCACTGGCAGCGGAAAAACACAGGTCTATTTGCGCTTAGTTCAGGAAATACTGTCTAAGGGGAAAAATGCTGTTGTTTTGGTCCCGGAAATTGTGCTGACTCCTCAAATAATGGAAAAGTTCTCCTCTTACTTTGGGGCGGATGTAGCCATGCTTCACAGTGGTCTTCGTATGACGGAGCGTTATGACCAATGGAAACGGATCCGCCGCGGAGAAGTCCGTGTAGTGCTGGGGACCCGTTCCGCTGTGTTTGCACCTTTGCAGAATTTGGGGATTATTATTCTGGATGAGGAGCAGGAGAGCAGTTATAAATCCGAAAATCCGCCCCGGTATCATACCAGGGACGTTGCAAAATACCTATGCGCCCGGGACAAGGCACTGCTGGTTCTGGGGTCGGCTACGCCGTCTGTGGAAACAGCATGGGCGGCAAATGAGGGACGATATCATAAAGCGCAGCTTCACTTCCGTTATAACGAATGTGAGCTGCCTCGAGTTTTGATTTCAGACCTCCGCGAAGAAATAAAAGCCGGAAACTCCGGCTTGATTGGAACAGATCTTCAGAGGGAACTGGAACAGAATATTATCAATGGAGAGCAAAGTATCCTTTTTTTGAACCGCCGGGGCAGCAGCCGCTATATGTTGTGTGGAGAGTGCGGCCATGTTCCGGAATGCCCCCGGTGCAGTGCGCCGCTGACATTTCACTCCGCAAACGGGCGGCTGATGTGTCATCATTGCGGTCATACCCAGCGGAGTTTTGATGCCTGCCCGGTCTGCGGCGGCATTATGAAGCATATTGGGGCGGGTACACAGAAGGTGGAGAAAGAACTGTCGGAACGGTTTCCAGGTATAAAGCTCCTGCGGATGGATGCGGATACCACTGCTGAGGGCCACGAAAAGCTGCTGCGGCGTTTTGAGAAGGAGCGCATTCCCATTCTTTTGGGCACTCAAATGGTGGCTAAGGGTCTAAATTTTGAAAATGTGACGCTGGTAGGGGTGCTGGCTGCCGACATCTCGCTGTATTTGGAGAACTACCGTGCAGCGGAACGAACCTTCAGTCTCTTGACCCAGGTAGTGGGCCGGGCGGGCCGGGGAGGAAAAGCCGGACGAGCCGTTATTCAGACATATACGCCTGATAACGAAGTGATTCAGTGTGCGGTCCGGCAGGATTATGACCGCTTCTATGAAGGTGAAATCCGCCTGCGGCGGTTGCGGCGGCTTCCTCCTTTTGTGGATTTGTTCACTCTGACTGTTTCTGGTGCAGAGGAGAGGCTGGTTTTTCAAGCGGCGATAGGTGTCCGAGACATACTTCGGCAGCGCTTTGGAAGCAAAGAAGTTCTGGGACCTGCGCCTGCTCCTGTTTTAAAGGTCAATAACCGTTACCGCTATCGAGTTTTATTGATGGGAAAAAATGACAGAGAAACCCGTGAGAAAATCAGCGGATTGTTGAAAGCTTTTGCCGGAAACAGCGCCAATCGGGGATTTAATATTTTTGCGGAGTGTAACGCCGCGGAGTAGGAGGTTCAAAATGGCATTGCGTAGAATTGTAGAACAGGGGGAGGACTGCCTGAATAAAAAATGCCGTCCTGTAACAGAGTTCAATCCCCGTTTGTATACATTGCTGGATGACTTGGTGGAAACACTGTCTGAGGCAGGTGGGGCGGGGCTGGCCGCTCCGCAGGTCGGCGTTCTCCGGCGGGTCTGTGTGGTTATGGATGAGGAGACGGAGGAATATATTGAGCTGATAAATCCAAAGATTATCTTTCAGAGCGGGGAGCAGACCGGCCCGGAGGGCTGTCTCAGTGTTCCAGGCAAATGGGGATTAGTGACACGGCCCAATTATGTCCGCGTTCAGGCACAGGACCGGAATGGCAGTTGGTTTGAACTTGAAGGCGAAGGGTTGATAGCCCGCTGTTTCTGCCATGAACTGGAACATTTGGATGGACACCTTTACACAGAGCACATTGACCGTTTCCTGACGGATGAAGAGGTAGAGGCATATTTCAGCCAGGAAGAGGGGGAGGGCTGATGCGGATTCTTTTTATGGGAACGCCGGATTTTGCCGTTGCTTCCCTTAGAAGGCTGGTGGAGGACGGGCATGATGTCTGCGGTGTTTTTACGCAGCCAGACAAACCAAAAAACCGAGGACATAAGCTGACTCCAACTCCTGTGAAGGAATATGCCATTACAAAAAAACTGGCAGTTTATCAGCCTGCATCTCTGCGGAATGAGGAAACTTTATCGCTGGTTCGGGCAATGGCTCCGGAGCTGATTGTAGTAGCGGCCTATGGAAAGCTGTTGCCGGAGGATATTTTAAATGTGCCTCCTTTGGGCTCGATTAATGTTCATTCTTCTCTGCTTCCGAAGTATCGGGGAGCGGCTCCCATTAATTGGGCGGTATTGAACGGAGAGAAGATGACCGGTGTCACAATTATGTATATGGCGAAGGATTTGGATGCGGGAGATATCATTCTGCAAAAATCCACCCCTATTGGGGAGACAGAGGATGCCCAGGCCCTCACTGTCCGTCTGGCGATGCTGGGAGCGGAAGCACTCTCTGAGTCTGTAAGGTCTTTGACTGCCGGTACCGCCTGCCGGATTCCCCAAGATCATAATCAGCACACATATGCTCCCATGCTGGGGAAGGAATTATCTCCTGTGGATTGGACCCGCTCTGCTCACGAGATTAACTGTCAGGTTCGAGGGCTCTTGCCCTGGCCCTGTGCCTCTACGGATATCATTGGCGGTGTGGACATGAAGCTTTATGCCGTTTTAGAGACCGGTATGTCGACTTCAGTCGCTTCGGGTGTCATTGTGGCGGCGGGAAAGCAGGGGATTGACGTTGCCTGCGGAGATGGAAAGGTTCTCCGGGTGACGGAGCTCCAGGCAAAAGGGGGAAAACGCATGTCTGCCGCCGCTTATTTATTGGGACATCCCATTCAATGATAAAATTCGAGGAAGCTTATGCCTTATTATAATTATGGTGATTTCCTGGCGAACAACATCTATTGCATTCTGCTGGTACCAGTGATGCTCTTGTCCCTTTGGGCGCAGGCTCAGGTCAGCGGAAATTTTAAAAAATACAGCCGGATGTCTAACAGGCGCCGGCTTACCGGAGCTCAGGCGGCGGAGGCGGTGCTGAGGGCCAACGGGGTATATGATGTAAGAATCACCTCCACGATGGGTGAGCTTACGGATCATTATGATCCCAGGGATAATACCATTTATCTCTCTCAACCTGTCTATAATGCCTGCACTGTAGCGGCGGTGGGTGTGGCGGCGCACGAGGCTGGCCATGCTGTTCAGCATGCTGTGGGCTATACTCCCATCCGCCTGCGGAGCGCAATTGTGCCTCTGACAAATATTGGGTCCCGAGGTTCATTTATTTTGCTGCTTGCTGGAATGCTGCTGTACAGCCAGCCTCTATTTCTGGTGGGTATTTTGTTGTTTTCTTTGACGACGTTTTTCCAGTTGGTAACACTTCCGGTAGAATTTAACGCCTCGCGCCGGGCGCTGAAGACCATTGAGGGACACGGACTGCTGGATCGAGAGGAACTGGATGGGGCGCAAAAAGTGCTTCGTGCGGCGGCGTTGACATATGTTGCGGCGCTGCTGATGTCTTCTTTGCAGCTTCTGCGCTATGTTTTGATTTTTCTTGGCCGGGGGAATAACCGCCGGGACGGAGGGCGCAGATGAGCGCCCGGAAAGAAGCGCTGACTGTTCTAAGTGCCTGCCGCATGCGGGGAGCTTGGGCGGATGCTGCGCTGAATACGCAGTTAGACCGGCTTTCCCGTGTGGATGCAGGGCTTTGCAGCCGCATTGTTTACGGTGTTATTCAAAATGAAACTCTGCTGGACTTTTATTTGTCTCAGTTTTGCTCTCAAAAACTGGACCATTTGCAGCCGCCGTTGGCGGATATTCTGCGGATTGGAGCCTATCAGATTTTGTTTTTGGACCGTGTGCCGGATAATGCTGCTGTCCATACGTCGGTGGAATTGGCGAAAGTCTCTGGAAGAGGGCAGGCGGCCGGACTGGTCAACGCTGTTCTGCGCAGGATGTGCCGGGAGAAGAAAGCCTTGCCCGCTATTCCGGACCGGGATGAGGCAAGATATCTTTCTATTCGCTATAGCCATCCCAAGTGGCTGGTAAAACGGCTGCTGAGCCTGCTAGGCCGGGCTGGAGCAGAGGAGTTCCTGTCTGTCAGTAACAGCCAGCCTCCCGTCGCGGCTCAAGTCAATACCTGCCGGTATACAGCGGATGATGCGGCTGCCATGCTGCTTGGCGAGGGAGTTTCTTCGGAAAGGCACCCTTGGCTTACGGACTGCCTGGTTCTTAAAGAGACTGGGAATCTGGAGCGTTTACGTGCTTTTCAGAATGGAATGATTTATATTCAGGACCCAGCCGCGCGGCTGGCAGTGCTGGCAGCAGGGCTCCAGCCTGGAAGCAGGGTATTGGACGTCTGTGCTGCCCCTGGAGGAAAGTCTTTTGCAGCCGCCATTGCCATGAAGGGCCGGGGAGAAATTATCTCTTGTGACATTTATGAAAATAAGCTGAAACGCATTCGAGAAGGAGCAGCCCGTCTGGATTTGCCCTCCATTCATGCGGAAACTGCCGACGGGCGGATTCTGCGGGAAGAGTGGCGGAACCGTTTTGATGCAGTGCTGGTGGATGTTCCCTGTTCCGGTTTGGGCATTCTCCGCAAAAAACCGGATATCCGCCGGAAAAGAGCGGATAGTCTCTTCACTCTGCCGGTGGTCCAGAATGCTATTCTGGAAAATGCCGCCCTCTATGTCCGCCCCGGCGGAACGCTGCTCTATTCTACCTGTACCATTCTGCCAGAGGAGAATGAGGGAGTGACGGATTCTTTTCTTGTTAATCATCCGGAGTTTTCCCGGGAAAGTTTTACTCTGCCGGGTCCCATTGGTCAGACTGGGGGACAAGTCACTCTTTGGCCCCATCTCCATGGTACCGATGGCTTTTATATCTGCCGCATGACGCGGCATATTTGAGGCGAACCATGACTGATGTTAAATCCATGACCCTCCCCGAGCTGCAGGCTTTTCTCCAGAGCATGGGAGAGCCTGTCTTCCGGAGCAGGCAGATTTTTTCCTGGCTTAGCCGGGGGGCAGCTTCTTTCGATGAAATGTCGAATATCCCTATTTCCCTGAGGGTTCGACTGCAAGAAACTTGTATGCTGGCTGTTCCAAAGACAGCGAGAAAACAGGTGTCTGCCAAAGACGGAACGATTAAATATCTCTGGGAATTGTCGGACGGAAATTGTGTTGAGTCTGTGCTTATGCGATATCGCCATGGAAACACAGTATGTATTTCCTCCCAGGTGGGATGCCGTATGGGCTGTGCTTTCTGCGCATCTACTGTCGCCGGTAAGATTCGGGACTTGACACCGGGAGAACTTTTGGACCAGGTGATCTATACTCAGAAGGATGCGGGCGCTCCAGTTTCCAACATTGTGCTGATGGGGATAGGGGAGCCTATGGATAATCTGGATGCTGTTTTGAAGTTCCTGGAAATTGTGAACCATCCGGACGGTTTGAATATTGGGATGAGGCATATTTCTCTTTCTACTTGCGGCGTTGTACCTGGAATCCGCCGTCTTTCAGAACTGGGACTGCAATTGACACTGTCTGTTTCCCTCCATGCGCCGGATGACAAAACCCGCTCCCGGCTGATGCCGGTAAATCGGGCTTACAACGTGGAGAAGCTGTTTGCCGCCTGTCATGACTATTTTCAAAAAACCGGACGGAGAATATCCTTTGAATACGCCATGATTGACGGTGTCAACGATCGGGACTGGCAGGCAGACATGATTGCCAAAAGGCTGAAGGGCATGCCGGGCCATGTAAATTTGATTCCGCTGAACGATGTGGCGGAAAGTCCGTTCCGGCCTTCCCGGCGGACGTCGGCGTTTCAAAAACGTTTGGAATCTCATGGCCTTACCGCCACAGTGCGGCGAAGTTTGGGTGGAGACATAGATGCCGCTTGTGGACAGCTTCGCAGAAGGGCGGAAGCGGAGAAAGGGGAGGATTCCCAATGATGAACATATGGAGCATAACGGATACCGGTCTCGTCCGAAAAGAAAATCAGGATGCGTATGCGGTGAGGACTGCATTTGGGCACACGATTTGCGTGGTTTGTGACGGGATGGGAGGAGCTGCGGGCGGAAAACTGGCCAGCAGCATCGCAGTAAATACATTTTCTGCAGAAATGGAGAAACGCTTATCTCTGGATATTACACCGGATCATTTGTGCGAGGCTTCTATTGCGGCGGTGGCTTTGGCGAATCGTGCTGTGCGGGAAGCTGCCAAAAGTTCGGAGGAATATCAGAGTATGGGAACCACGTTGGTTTCTTCTGTATCTTTTGATGGCGGAGTGGTGATTGCCAATGTGGGCGACAGCCGTGCTTATCACATTACGGAGGGCCGTATTATTCAGGTAACAAGAGATCACTCTCTGGTAGAACATATGGTTGAGCGAGGGGATATCACTGCTGAGGAGGCTCGCCGCCATCCAAACCGAAATCTTATTACCCGCGCTTTGGGACCGGATGTGGATCCGGAATGTGACTGCTACACTTGCAGGCTGCTTCCTGGAGACTACCTGCTTCTCTGTACCGATGGCCTCGTCAATACGGTGACGGATCAGGAGATTTTATGTGAGGTTCTCCGTGAGGATGCAGAGACGTGCATGGAACGTCTGTTGGCAATCTCCAAGAGCCGGGGGGCATCTGATAATGTGACGGTTGTTTTGGCAAGGAAATTATAAGGGAGGAGGAGCTGCATGGATCAGTACATTGGAAAAATGCTGGATAACCGCTATGAAATTCTTGAGCGTATTGGCACGGGAGGAATGGCGGTGGTCTATAAGGCAAAGTGCCACCGGCTCAACCGCCTTGTTGCATTAAAAATATTGAAAAGCGATCTGGCTCAGGATGAGGATTTCCGCCGCCGTTTCAATGCGGAATCACAAGCTGTCGCGCAATTGTCCCACCCGAATATTGTGTCGGTTTACGATGTGTCCAGGGGGGGCGATACAGAGTATATCGTCATGGAGCTCATTGATGGTATTACTTTAAAACAGTATATGGAAAAGCGAGGTCAATTAAATTGGAGGGAATCCCTGCACTTTATTACTCAGATTATGCGGGGGCTCAGCCACGCCCACAGCCGCGGCATTGTTCATCGGGACATTAAACCTCAAAATGTTATGGTTTTGCGGGATGGCAGCGTAAAAGTGGCCGATTTTGGAATTGCCTGTCTGGAAAATTCCGCCCAGACCCTGACCCAGGAAGCTTTGGGTTCTGTTCATTATATTTCTCCAGAGCAGGCCCGGGGAGAACGGACAGATGCCCGGTCCGATATCTATTCCTCCGGTGTAGTGATGTATGAAATGCTTACTGGACGGCTGCCTTTTGAAGGGGATTCCGCTGTGTCTGTAGCCATCCAGCATCTCAGCGCCGTACCTTTAGCGCCCAGAGAGCTGAATTTAGAGATACCCTCTCAGTTGGAATTGATCTGCATGAAAGCCATGTCACCAGATTTGAACCGGAGATATGCCTCTGCCGATGCCATGATTGCAGATCTGGAAGATTTTCGAAAAAATCCGAATATCAGTCTAGATTTTACGATGATGGACCTTCGGCCAGAAGAACCGGTAGAACCCACTCAGCCAATCCGCACCTATGATCAAACTCTCCATCCTACTCCTAAAAATCGGGAACGGGAGAGAGGACGAGAACACCGGCGAGACTATGAAGACGATTATGAAGTGTCACATCGAGGCGGGGGAGCCGGAATAAAAGTCTTAGTTGGAGTTGCCATTGTATTGGCAGCGGCGTTGGCCGTGGTGCTGTTCCGCATGGTCTCGGAATCCATTGAGCAGCCAGAAGCACCTCAGACATATGCGGTGCCCTTAGTTTTGGGTTATACGCCTGAAGAAGCCAGTGAGCTGGCTGGTGTGAAAGACATTTTCGAACTGGATGTAAAAGAAGAGAGCTCCTTCAGCGACTATCCTGTTGGAACGATTGCAAAGCAGAGTCCCGCAGCAGACAGCCACCGTAAAGGCGATAATTTGGTTATTGAAGTGTGGCTCAGCGCTGGAGAAGATACTGGTGAAATGCTGGATGTCACGAACAAAACCGTTTCTCAAGCGCAAGTGCTTTTGAAGAGCCTGAAGGAAAAGTATAATTTGGAAATAATTTTTGATGAGGCAGAAATGGAGTTCAGCGATATCACAGAGGGCTATATTATTCGCAGTGAACCAGCTGAACATGAGCCTCTGAAAAATGGTGACAGTATTCGCCTGATCGTCAGCAAAGGACCGGAGTTGAAAGAAGTTGTAGTACCTAATTTTGTTACTCAACCGATAGATAAGGTTTTGAGAGAGCTGGTGGATCCTTGGCATTTGACATGCACGGAAGCGGATATCGAATACGTGGAAAGTGAGCAGGAGGCGGACACTGTTATCTGGCAGAGCATAGAGGCAAGCACCAAAGTGAAGGAATGGGATACGATCAAGTTCAAGGTCAGTAAGGGCGTGACTACCGTTACCAGGGAGCTGGACATTGAACTGCCGCAGGACGACCGCACTACTGTACAGGTGGATGTTTATGTGGGCAGTGAGGAGGCGCCGCAATATTCCGAGCGGGTGAGCTGTGCCGACGTTTATGCGCATGTGCGTTTGACTGGTTCGGGAACACAAACAGTCAAAGTGGAATTTGACGGTGTGCTGGATCAGAGCCAAACCCACGATCTGCAATTTAGCTGACATGACGGGACGAATTCAAAAAGCGCTCAGCGGATTTTATTACGTTAATACCGGTCAAGAGATTTTGGCATGCCGGGCTAGGGGGAAATTCCGCAAAGATGGAATTTCCCCCCTGGTAGGCGATGAGGTGGAAGTTCAAAAATTGGGAGGCGGAGAAGGCGTTGTTGAGTATGTTTTGCCTCGGAAGAACTCGTTTAACCGGCCAGCTGTGGCAAACATTGACCAACTGGCAGTGATTGCCTCCGCCGCTATTCCTAGAACCGATCCTTTTCTGATCGACCGGGTAGCCGCTATTGCTGCGCTGAAGAACTGCCGGGTTGTGGTGCTGCTAAATAAGTGTGATTTGGACCGGGCGGATGAACTCTATCGTATCTATTGTGACTCTGGTTTTGTCACATTGCGGATCAGCGCCGAGACCGGTGAGGGGATAGAAGAATTGAGGAGTATCATCTCTGGAAAGCTTTCTGCCTTTACGGGTAATTCCGGCGTGGGAAAATCCAGCATTTTAAATGCGCTGGATGCCAGTCTTCATCTGCGTGTTGGCGAAGTCAGCAGCGCTCTTGGACGCGGCCGGCATACCACACGCCATGTCGAGATATGCCGTTTATCTTGTGGGGCGGAAGTGATTGATACACCCGGTTTTTCATCATTTGATGCCGGAGAGCTCGATTTGGAACTAAAGCGCCGGCTGCCGGAGACGTTTTTGGAGTTTGCGCCTTATTTGAAGGACTGCCGTTTTGTGGGATGCAGCCATACCAGGGAGAAAGGTTGTGCTCTTTTAGAGGCCCTTCAGAGGGGAGAACTTCAAAAGAGCCGCCACAATAGTTACCTCCGCCTCTACGAAGAGCTAAAACCCCTCCAGGACTGGCGGGAAAAAAAATAAAAAAGCCCGCCGCCTCGCGTTTTCGGGGCGGCGGGTTTTTGCGTAAGCCATTTTTCAGGCACCTGCCGCCGCTTCGCTGTATATACTGATACAGAAAGAAAGGAGGCGTGACGCCAATGGGCTGTGGAAATAGGGGGTGTGGAAACTGGGGATTAGGAAACGGAGGCTTTGGAAGCGGAGGTGAGGGCTGCCGCCTGCTGGGCATCTGCGCAGTAGCCTTGGGCGCAGGGATTTTAATCGCTGCAATTTTCCCTATAGGATTGCTGATGTTCCTGGTTGCATTTTTGCTGATCGGCTGCGGCTGCGCCTGCTGCCGGCGCTGACGCGTTTTCCAAGGGTTGCTTAGCTTGGACGCAGTGTTTTAAAAGAGCTTTACGCGCTGCTGAGATTTGAGGTTTTTCCATATCTGCCTGAAAATGGCAAATTTACATGCGGACTTGAAACAAGAAAGGAGGCGCTGTATGAATATCGTGGTCTGGAAGTCCCCTAAAATGCTTCGGGGTATCCTGAAGAAGATTTTTAAGGTCTAAAACATATCCTGCCCCGGCAGTGCATAGAGTAGGACATGGATTCTATACCTGCCGGGAAAGGAAGGAGTTCTT
This sequence comes from uncultured Oscillibacter sp., assembly GCA_910576845.1. Classification (GTDB taxonomy): domain Bacteria; phylum Bacillota; class Clostridia; order Oscillospirales; family Oscillospiraceae; genus Oscillibacter. The sequence goes on along the minus strand of CAJTJA010000006.1, from coordinate 10,841 downwards.
CATGGAACTGGAACTGAAAAAAGTGTCTTTAGACACATATGAGATGGGAGGAGAGCTGACTCTGGCCCAGGAGGAAACGGCGGAAACCATTGTGCCGGACTACTGCCCGGACATTGCCCGCATTATCGAAACCGATGGGAAGGTTTACCTCCACAGTCGAGAGCTCCGGGATGGAAAAGCGGAGCTTTCTGGCACCGTTCAGGTTACTGTACTCTATACTCCTGATGGTGAGAGCGGCATTCGTACCCTGGAATTTGCCATTCCCTTTACTGCTGAGAGCGACAGCCGGGCCTTGCCAAACTGTCAGCACCTGATTGCAGAAACAGAGACGGAGTTTTTAGAAGCCCGGATGCTGAACCCCCGAAAAATCTTTACCCACTGCAAGCTTGTAACCCATGTGACAGGTTATCAGCGCAAACCCCTGGAATTCTGCTCGGATACAGAGGAGAACGCAAGCCTTCAGGTAGAGAAACGTCAGGAGGGACAGCATGCCATCCTGTTGACACACATTTCTGAAAAGGATTTTACGTTTACGGATGAGATGAACCTTTCCCCAGGACGGGAGGGGGCGGTCGAGTTGCTGACAAGTCAGGTTTCCAGCACTGTCACGGAGACAAAGATAGTAGGGAGCAAGCTGATTTTTAAGGGCATGTTTTCCGTCAGTCTGATCTACAGGGATCACAGCGGCGGATGTAGCTCTGCTGCGGCGGAACTGCCTTTCTCTCAAATTATGGAGGTGGAGGGAGCCTTGGAAGGCTCCGCTGCCAGCCTGCAATTACAGTTGACGGGTACAGACTTCCAGATCGATGGCGATGACCCGGAGGGCCGCCAGATTGCAGTGACATTATACCTCCATGCCACCGCCTTGTTGCGGGAGGAACAGGAGCTGACTCTGCTCAGCGATTTGTATTCCACTGCCTATGATATGACTTACGACGCGGCTCCGTTAAACATTACCAGCTTTTGTGAGAACTTCTCCCGCCGTCAGACATTGCGGGAGGTGCTGGAGATTGGCGTAGTGGCGGAATCCATTCTGGCGCTGTCCGCTAAGTGTGGTGCGGTGTCTGTCAGTCGAGAGGGAAACATGGCGGTCTTACGGACCGGGGTTACGGTAAGGGCCATGTATTTGGATGAGGGAGGCGTGCCCCTGGTGGCGGAGAGAGGCATCGACGCGGTCTGCCAGCTGGAACTGCCGGAAGACTGCCGGATTACCGCTCGCGCCGTCTGTGCTGAAGAGGTCCAGGGTACGCTTGGCGATCGGGGCATCGAGGTCCGCTTTCCGGTGGACTTTCAGGTAGAAGCGGCGGCCCATGTGAAGAAAGTCTGTGTTTCAGCCGCCAAGCTGGACATGGAGACTGCCAAAGACGCTTCCGGCGCTCCATCTCTGGTTCTGCGGTGTATTGGAAAGCAGGAGAGTGCTTGGGATTTGGCAAAGAAGTACAATACCACCATTGCTGCCATTCTCTCAGCCAATCAATTGGAGAAAGAGGAAGAAATTTCGCAGGATCAGATGCTGCTGATTCCGAGAAAAAGAGCTTAAAAAGAGAGTGGGAGATTTTCTCCCACTCTCTTTTTCTCAAAGAAGTTTGACATTTTCAGAAATTGCACATCAGCTATTGGCATAACGAGAGAGAAACTGCTTTGTACGTTCTTCCCTTGGATGGTCGATGACATCTCTGGGACTGCCTTGCTCCACAATAACTCCGTCATCCATAAAGATCACTTGATCCGCTACGTCCCTTGCAAAGGCCATCTCATGGGTAACAATAATCATAGTGGTTTTCTGCTCTGCCAGGGATCGGATGACTCGCAGAACTTCACCTGTGAGTTCCGGATCCAAAGCGGAGGTGGGCTCATCAAAGCAGAGAATATCCGGGTGAAGGGCCAGTGCTCTGGCGATGGCTACCCGCTGTTGCTGCCCGCCGGAAAGCTGGTGGGGATAATGGTCTGCCCGGTCAGCGAGGCCCATCTGCTCCAGCAGCTCCTGGCCCGCCTTAGTAATGGCGTCCTTGCTCTCGCCGCCCTGCTCTTTAGACAGCAGTTCTCTGGCTAAGGTAACGTTTTGCAAAGCCGTATATTGAGGAAAAAGGTTGAAATTCTGAAAGACCAGACCAAAATGGAGTCTCTTTTGACGAATGTCTTTCTCTGCTTGGGTTGCAGGGTCCGTGGCATCAAAAATCACGCTGCCCTTTACAGAAATAGAGCCATGGTCCGGCCGTTCTAAAAAGTTCAGGCAGCGGAGAAGCGTAGTCTTTCCGGAACCGGAGGATCCAATGATGGATAATGCCTGTCCTTCCTCCAGAGAGAAGCTGATATCTGTGAGGACCTGTGTACTTCCAAAATGCTTTTCAATGTTTCGCACTTCTAAAATTGCCATATTGTGCAGCTCCTCTCTCAGCGGAAATAGTCCAGCTTGCGCTCCACCCAGCCAAAGAAGAGGGTCAGCGCACCGTTGAACAGCAAGTAGTAAACGCCGGTAAAGAACAGCGGCCAGAGCAGGCCGGAATAGCCGTGGGAGCTTTTTAAAAAGGCGTAGCCGGCCCATATAACTTCCTGCAAAGAGATAATACGGGCAATGGAGGTATCCTTTACCAATGTGATAATCTCGTTGGACATGGGAGGAACAATTCGTTTCACCATCTGCAAAAGAGTAATTTTAAAAAAGATTTGGGATTTTGTCATGCCAAGCACCATGCCGGCCTCCTGCTGTCCTACAGGAACTCCTTGAATGCCGCCTCGATAGATTTCGGAGAAGTAGCAGGCGTAGTTGATAATAAATGCGACAGCAGAGGCTAGGAAACGGCCAGATTCTCCACCGGGCCAAGGGCTTCGCCCTAAAAGCTGCCCTGGGATGAAAAAGATGATGATGAGCTGAAGCATCAATGGTGTTCCACGGATGACCCAGACTACTGTTTTTGTAAACCAGCGCAAGAGGGAGAAGCGGCTCATGGAGCCGAAGGAAACAACCAATCCCAGAGGAATGGCGCCAATCAGGGTTATCAGAAATAATTTCAGCGTCTGCAAAAAGCCCTCATTCAAAGCGCCGATAACGGTTAAAAACATATACGGGACCTGCCCTTTCTATGTATTGAAGCTGTCTGAAAACCGGCCAAAAGCAGAGGAGCACATCCTCTGCTTTTGACTGGTCACGATTGGTAAATCGTCGGCAAGTTATTGTTCCACCAGCATGTCGCCGATATTATAGGTGTCTGCAATGGTCTTCATAGTGCCATCCGCATAGGATGACTTAAAGAACTCATTCAAAGCGGCGGCCAAATCGGAACCTTTTCGGAAGCCAACGCCATATTCCTCACTATTTAAAGAAGCGGTAAAGGTAAGATTCGCATAACTGGTACCCTCGCCGGTCATGGCGGCAGCCATGAGATAGTCAATGATAGCCGCATCAGCAGTACCGGAGCTTACTTCAAGGAGGGCGGTGGCTTGGTCGGCAACCTCGGTATAGTTAAAACCATTGGACTCAGCCTGTTCCTTTCCGGCGGAACCGATTTCCACGGCGAAAGACAGATCTTTGGCACTATCCGCATCTGCATAGCTGTTGGCCTTGTCGGCAGGAACAATAATTACCTGTGCGTTATTAAAATAGGGATTGGAGCACTCCATGGAGCTGCGTACCTCATCGGTGAGGGTCATGCCGTTCCAAACTACATCGATTGTTTTGCCATTCAGCTCCATGACCTTGGTGTCCCAATCGATAATCTGGAACTCAGCCTTTACGCCCAAGCTTTCGGCAAAGGCTTTGGCCAGATCTGCATCAAAACCAATCCATTCCCCATCGGCGCCCTGGTAGTCCATGGGTTCAAATTCTGTGATGCCCACTACCAAAGTGCCTTTGTTCTGAACATAGGACAGATCGCTTTCAGTGTCCTGTTGTTCACCGCCGGTTTTCTGGTCTTCCGGATCGGTAACCGATGAGCCGCCGTTCCCACTGTCGTTTGAATTGGCTCCGTCATTGCCGCCGCAGGCAGACAGGCTTAACACCATCGCCAGTGTCAGCAGGAGAGCCCAAAACTTTTTGCTTTTCATCATATTTTCATCCTCCAAAATAGAACAGGCAAGCCCGCTCGTTTAATACAGTAGCAGTTTACCATATTAAAGAACTGGTGTAAAGCATGAATTCGCCCAAATCCATCTGCCTCAAACGGGAAATTTCTTGTGTGTTTTCTCTAAAACGAGACGGGCTGTCATACTTTTTCCTCCTGGGACATAGAGTGTAAACATGAATATGGAGCGGAAAAAGGACGGGATACTATGAATACAACCATTTATCAGAATATCGCCACCCGTACAGCGGGAGATATCTACATCGGCGTAGTGGGCCCGGTACGGACAGGAAAATCCACTTTTATCAAACGTTTTATGGAGACCCAGGTAATCCCTAATATTGAAAATATTTACCGCAAAGAGCGGGCTCGTGATGAACTGCCTCAAAGTGGTTCCGGGCGGACCATTATGACTGCGGAACCCAAATTTGTCCCGGAAGAGGCGGCCCAGATTCAACTGCAGGATGGCGCATCCTTCTCCGTGCGGCTGATTGACTGCGTGGGCTACATGGTCCGGGGAGCTATTGGACAATTTGAGGATGACGCACCTAGAATGGTGACAACTCCTTGGTATGACCACGAGATTCCCATGACTGAGGCAGCGGAGATCGGCACCCGAAAGGTAATCTCGGAGCACTCTACCATTGGCATTGTTATTACTACAGACGGCACGGTTTCCGATATCCCGCGAGAGGACTATTTAGAGGCGGAGGAGAGGGTAGTCCGGGAGCTTCAGGAGCTGGGAAAGCCTTTTATTGTTCTGCTGAATTCTGTAGATCCCAAGAGTGACCGGGCGGAGGCTATTGCCCGGGACATTGCCTCCCGTTATGAAGTAAATTGTGTTCCGGTAAACTGCCTGGATCTGGGGGAAGAGGATGTGGCGGATATTCTCAAGGCCGTTCTCTATGAATTCCCCATGCAGGAGCTGGACCTGTTCCTCCCTCCCTGGGTGGACGCGCTGCCCACGGAGCACCCCATCAAGTCGGGCCTCTACGATGCGGTGCGGCAGGGAACCTCCCAGCTCCAACATATCCGGGAGGTGGACGGCGTTATTGCCGCTCTGGGAGCCTGTGAAAACATCAGTGAGGCAAAAATCACCTCCATTGATCTGGGTACCGGCGTGGCGGCAGCCAGTCTCAGCCTGCCCCGGGAATTGTTCTATCATACATTATCGGAGCAGTCAGGCTTTGAGGTTGGAGATGACGGGGACCTCATGAGTCTGCTGACCCGCCTGGCGGCGGTAAAGGCGGAATATGACAAGGTAGCCGGGGCCCTGCGGGATGTGAAAGAGACGGGTTACGGCATCGTTGTTCCCAGCATTGATGAACTGAAGCTGGAAGAACCAGAGATCATGAAGCAGGGAGGCCGCTATGGCGTAAAGCTGAAGGCCAGCGCCCCCAGCATTCATATGATCCGGGCGGATATCGAAACGGCGGTGTCGCCCATTGTGGGGAACGAGAAGCAGTCGGAGGATATGGTGAACTATCTCCTCCAGGAATTTGAGGGAGACACCAGCAAAATCTGGCAATCCAACATCTTTGGCCGAAGCTTCCACGAGTTGGTCAGCGATGATCTCCAGGGCAAGCTGAAACGGATGCCGGAGGACGCCCGAAAGAAGCTTCAGGAAACTCTGACCCGTATCATCAATGAGGGCAGCGGCGGGCTGATTTGCATTATCTTATAATCATATAAGCGGCGGGTATCGCAAAAGCGATACCCGCCGTTCTTATGGATTATGGAATTTCATTCGGCGGGGGCTTTCGCGTATAGTGCACCAGGTTTTTCCGAACGGCGACAAGCCGCCGGAATGCCTCCTGTCCTTCTTTTAACGTCATTCCTGAGTTTTCATCACTGGGCTGGTTCTCACTTGGGGTAAACACATCGTTTTCCCAGAAGCACACCGGGCAGATATAAGCGACTGCCTCCTCCTTGGGAACGGGGAATGTCCGATAGCCGCAGCAGGGACAGGGAAATCTTCCAAGAGTAGAAGCTTGCTCCGGTACCTCCGGCTTAGGCGCTGCCTCTGCTTGCGGCGGCTCCAAAGGCAGGCCATCGGAAATTTCTTCATCAATCATTTTCGTTTTCCCTATAATGCCGTCTCCTTCTTCGGTATGTACAGTTTTGATACATCCGCGCCCTCCAGTTCCAGCAGGAAGCGCTTTTTTGCCACGCCTCCGGCATAGCCCGTCAGGCTTCCATCCGCCCCCACCACCCGGTGGCAGGGAATTAGGATGGAGATGGGATTATGTCCCACTGCCCCTCCCACTGCCTGTGGAGCGGCAGAGACCCCGGCGGCTTTCAGTTTTTCCGTCAGGGCCCCGTATGTTATAGTCTCTCCAAAAGGAATTTCCAGCAAATGCGCCCACACTCTTTGCCGGAATACGCTTCCTTTGGGGGCCAAGGACGGCAGGGGAGGGAGCTCCTCTTTTGAAAAATACGCATTCAGCCACGCTGCCGCCTGCTGGAAAACCGGCAGTTCCGCCTGTTCTACAGTCTCCGCCTCCAGCCCGGCAGCAAAATACTTCTGGCCCTCCAGCCACAGGCCGGTGAGAGCCTCTCCATCGGAAGCAAGAGAGATCAGTCCCAGAGGAGAATCCAGCTTTTTCAGAAATGTCATATGAACGCACCTTCTTTCAACAATATTTTTTATTATATGTGAACAGATGTACGATTGCAAGCCCTTTTTCCGCTTTACCTGCTCTTGCAAGGATGCCTGACTCGTGGTACTATATTATTCAAAAGATAAGTGAGCCGTACAAGGCGAAAAGAGAGGAGTGATCCCCCATGCTGCTGGCGATTGATGTCGGCAACTCCAATACCTCTGTCGGGCTGTTTGATAAAGACAAGAATCTGCGTTTTTTGGCTTCTTTGGATACGGACAGCCGAAAGACCGCAGATCAGATCAGCATTGATCTGATGAACCTCTTCACTCTATATCACTTCAGCTACAAGGACGTTACCGGGGCTATATTGTGCAGCGTAGTGCCGCCGCTGAATTTCATGATGGAGAAAGCCTTGACCCGCCTTCTGGGCAAGCCTCCGATGGTGGTGGGCCCCGGCGTAAAGACTGGCCTGAATATCCGCCTGACTGTTCAGACGCAAGTAGGAGCGGATATTGTGGCCGATGCGGTATCCGCACTGGAAAAATTCGAACCGCCCATTATCACAATTGATATGGGTACTGCTACTACGATCGGGGTTATCTCCGAGGGCCGAACATATGAAGGAGGCCTTCTGCTGCCAGGGGTCAATGTCTCATTAGAGGCCTTGAGCCGCCGGGCTGCTCAGCTGCCGGATATTTCCCTCCAGCATCCCAAGGCTCTGATTGGGAAGAATACTGAGGACTGCATGCGCTCCGGCATTGTCTATGGCACTGCTGGGATGCTGGACGGCATTATTGACCGTATCCGGGAGCAGTTTCCAGGCCGGGATATCAGTGTAGTGGCTACCGGAGGAAACGCTCCGGTTATTGTGCGGTATTGCCGGAATAAAATCATTTATGATAAGTTTCTGCTGATGGATGGACTTTGGACCATCTATCAGAAAAATCGATAAATGACAGGAATAAAAGAGCGCGGGTTTGATAAACAGAGTATGATTTCCGCAATTGCTGAGGCGCAAGCCGTCCGTTTGCCGCGGACGGCTTCCTATATTTTCGGACAGTATAAGGAAAATTCGTTTAACAGGGAACGCTCCCTATTTTTTTCTGTCTATATCAGTAAGGGCCCTTCAAACAAATACGAAAGGGGAGAGGACATGGAAGACCGTGCTATTATAGATATGTACTGGTCCCGGAACCCGGAAGCCATCCGGCGAACCAGTGAGAAGTACGGCAGCTACTGCCGTACCATTGCTTGGAATATTCTGCCGGACCGCCGGGATGCCGAGGAGTGCGTCAACGATACTTGGCTCAACGCTTGGAACGCTATGCCGGATGACCGTCCAAACCTGTTAGCGCAATACTTGGGGAAGATTACAAGAAATTTATCCTTTAATCGCTGGCGGGCCAGCCGGGCGGAAAAACGGGGTGGGGGAGAGATGCCCTTGGTTCTGGATGAGCTGACAGAGTGCATTTCTCCCGCCAACACTTTACAGGCCGTAGAAGCAGCAGAGCTGGAGGAGACGGTAAATCGTTTTCTGCATACTCTGACAGAGCAAAACTGTAATATCTTTCTGCGGCGCTACTGGTTTGCGGAGCCTATGGCGGACATTGCCAACCGCTATGGAATGCGGGAGAACACCGTTCGGACCAACCTGTTCCGCAGTCGTGAGAAACTGAAGCGATATTTGGAGGAGGAGGGTTTGCTATGAAAAATCAGGAGCGTTTATTTCTTGCCATCGGTGGAGCGGCCCCAGAGCTGCTTGTCCGCAGCGAACGGCGGCGGAAACATTGGACCGGGTATTGCCTGGCTGCTGCGGCCTGTCTGGCGCTGGTGCTGGCGATAAGCCGTCTGGGAACTGTACAGCCCGCTATTTCTGACGTAACGCCGGAGCCGTCTCCAGGAAATCAGAATATAGTTTCGCCAATAGAGAGTCAGAAGCCGAATTCAGATAGTGGACAGTTCTTCCTGCCGGAGCGGGGCAGTGAAATCGGGGAGCTTCGGCTGTTGAGCTATGTCCCGCAAATTCAGGGAGAAACTGTAGATTTCCTCATTTATGTAAACGAGGAACAGTTTGCAATCTGTGAAGAGAACGGGCTTTACAGTATTCGGAGCACCAATCCTTTGCCGCAAGAGTTCCCGGAATGCGGTTTGGATATTCTCCATCTTTCCGGCACGCTGCCTGAAGAAGCGCGGGAGGAGGCGGCCGCAGTCCTGGAGGAACGTTATGCGGATGTCACGTTGGAGGAGCTTTCTGCCGCTCTGCCGGACTGCGGCTATATCCGGGCCAGCGCAGGCACAGACTGGGACTCCAAGCAGACGGAGCTCTGGTTTGTGGACGACGGGCAGGAGGGGACATTCATCCTCGCCTCCCGATACTTCCTGGAAGCGGAGGAAGGAATGGGCATGCGTTTCCGGGACATGGTCTCCAGCTTCCGGGTGGTTCCTCTAAACAAAATTGCGCCGGAGTGGATGCGCTCACTTTATGAGACGACGGACAGTCTGTTTCAAGCTCTGCTGTCCAACGACATTTCCAGTATCTCCGATATGCTGACAGAAGATGCCGATGTGGACGCCTATGGCGAAGACGTTTGGGAATACCTTACCATTGCCTCTGTGGACTATGCCCCGGACAATGATCAGAACCCGGCTTCCGCTACAGTATCGGTTAAGCACCGGCTGAATCTGGAGGAGGGGGAAAGCTACAATTACCTCACCATGGAACTGGTTCGCCGGGAGGGAAAATGGCTGCTGCTCTGGTCCGGCATCGAGAAATAGACGAAAGAAGGAATCCCGCTCGTGTGAGCGGGACTCCTTTGAAATACAGTGGAATTACTTTGCCAGAACCTTCTTGAGTCTGGCGAACCGGGGCAGGGAATCCTGCTTTGGCAGTTTGGGCTCACCCTGAATAAGGGGCAGCACATAGTCGATGAAGGGCTTTTCCACACCATTGTGGGCAGCATTGATCCACTCCAGGGGAACCTTCTTCTCAGTGTTTGCAACATCCGTCAAGCCCAACAGCTTGGTTTTGCAGACGTAGCGCCCATCCTCATAGCTCCGCTCGAAGCCAACCATTTTATCGGTGATGCCCGCAGCGGCGTTCTCCACAGCGGCCTTACCAGACATAAAGGACTCCTCAATATCGGTCTCGGAGGCCAGGTGCGCACCGCAGCGCTGGAGCAAGCTCAGTTCGATGCCTCTGACCTTGGCCCCGGTTTTCTGCTTTACAGCATCCGCCAGCATGGCAGCCAAACCGCCCAGCTGGGCATGGCCGAAACCGTCGGTAGCAGATGTCTTCGCCTCTGAGACAAAGGAGCCGTCAGCATAGTGGATGCCTTCAGAGACGGCAACCATGCAGTTGCCCTTTTCCTTATAAATACGGTCTACATCGGTCAGGAACTGATCCATGTCAAAATCTACTTCAGGGAGGTATACCAGATCGGGGCCTGCTCCATAGACAGTGGCTAAGGCTGCCGCCCCGGCCAGCCAGCCGGCGTGACGGCCCATAATTTCAATGACGCAGACCATACCGGTATCATAGACCCGGGCATCCTGATAAACCTCCATGCAGCTTGTGGCGATATACTTGGCGGCAGAGGCAAAGCCAGGGCAATGGTCTGTGCCGAAGAGGTCGTTGTCAATGGTTTTGGGCACACCCATAACACGGCACTCGTAGCCTACCTTTTGCATGTATTTGCTGATTTTGTTGCAGGTGTCCATAGAATCGTTGCCGCCGTTGTAGAAGAAATAACGGACATCGTATTTTTTGAAAATTTCCAGAATACGTTTGTAATCGGTATCGTCTACATCCGGGTCCTTCATTTTATACCGGCAGGAACCCAAGGCGGAGGACGGGGTATATTTCAGCAGCTCCAGTTCGGCCGGGTCTTCCTGACCCATGTCAAACAGCCGGTCGTTCAGCACACCTTTAATACCGTGTTCTGCACCTAGAACACGTGTAATATTGGGGTTTTCCAATGCGGCGCTGATCACGCCGTAAGCGCTGGCATTGATGACAGAAGTAGGACCTCCGGATTGACCAAAAATACATGCGCCTTTTAATTCACTCATGAGAAAATCCTCCTCAAAAATTTTCTTCCTTTCCATAGAATAAAATCCATGGTATTTTTATCATACCATTCAAAAAAAGAATTGTAAATACTTGCATTTTATTTTTTTT